>JAHCJQ010000008.1 GCA_026126215.1 Alphaproteobacteria bacterium | reverse complement strand
CGCAACCGCCCCGGCCGCGGCGACATGCTGTTCCGGGTGGGGGTGGCGGACGTCGTCCCGAAGTCGATGGCCTATCACCTGCTCGCTCCGGCGCTTGGCAGTGCCGGGCGCGTGCGCCTGATCTGCCGGGAAGACAAGCTGGATCGGCTGTTCGCGGAACTCGCCATCCACAAGATGGATCTCGTGATCGCCGACCGGCCGCTGCCCTCCGAACTGGGGGTGAAAGGCTACAGCCACGCTCTCGGGCGCACACCGATCGCCTTCTATGCCGTGCGCGCACTTGCCGCGCGCTACCAGGAGGGCTTTCCGCGATCCTTGGACGAAGCCCCCATGCTGATCCCAAGCGATGGCGCGACCATGCGGGGGGCGCTTACGCGGTGGTTCAGCGAACACCAGATCGAGCCGCGCATTGTCGGCGAATTCGACGACACCGCGCTGATGAAGGCCTTCGGCAAGGCGGGTGCTGGTATTTTCCCTGCACCGACAGTACTGGCCGACGAGATTCGCAGCCAATATGAAGCTGAAATCATCGGCCGCGCCGACAGCGTCGCAGCAAAATATTACGCCATCTCCATCGAACGCAAACTGACCCACCCTGCCGTCGTGGCGATCAGCGAAGCAGCGAAAACGGATCTGTTCGTCGACGACAAGCGCTAACCTCTGCTCGTCTCAAGCGGATCGCCCGCCGCAATCGTCCACGACGAAGATAGACGCCGTCATGCGCGGCGAGCGCCTTTGCGGGAGGAGTGGGCGTGCGCTCGTCTTCCGGTCACCATCCGGATCAGTTCGGCGATCGTGCAATGGCTTTCGACCGGATGCCGGAGGAACAAGTTGTCATGGACGAGGTAGCGATTGGCGCGGCCCTCACGCATGCGGCTGAGATACCCCGCCTCCTCCAATTCTGCGACGATGCGCTGCACGGCGCGCTCCGTGATCCCGACCCGGACTGCAACCTCGCGCATTCTCGCCTCCGGCTGCTCGACCAGGCAGAGCAGCACATGGGCGTGGTTGGTCAGAAAGGTCCAGCCGGCGGGTGAGGATACGCCAGATCGGGATTTTGCGGTTGCCTGCATCTGTGAGAGCCTCTATATGGACCTACGAAACCGATTTCGCGTCTTTGTTATCGTAACATAGAGTTCGCAGCCATCGGAATGGGCGCGGGTTGGCGGCTCAGTTGTGTGCTGGCCTCCCGCGGCCGGTAGGGATGCTGACGGTGTCACACCTGGTCAACTGCTTCTTGCTCCTGGTGCGGTCGCATGACGACATTCCCCGTGCCTGCCGGGAGGCTGGAGAATTTCTGGCGTTTCAGCGTGCTCGGCTTCCAACCATGCATGCGGAACAGGACCGCAGGCCGATCGGCATATGGGTCGATGCTGTGATGGTGGATGTGCCTCCCCAAGTCTTCGATTGCGCCTCGGCCTCCGGCCGTCGGCCGTTCCAAATCCGTGAGACGGTCGGCCTGGGCGGAATCTGGCAATTGTGCTGGCTTGATGTCGCCTCTGACGGAAGACAGGACACCTTGGCCGAGGTTCGCGAAGCTCTCGTATCGGCGCTCCTCGGTGAGCGGCCGCGATCGACGGATCGTGCTGATCAGAGGTTTATTCCCGTGTTCGACGCCGACGACACGCTTGCCTTCATTCAACCGCAGATCAAGCGGCTCCAAGAACTGTTTCCAGATCTGATCGGCCCGCCCGCGATGTGGAACAGGACGACGGCAATTCTGGCGACATGAGCAGGTGAACGCGATAGGTCACCCTTGGACCTTGGCTTCGTTCTTCAACTCCACGCATCAGGACAGTATATACCTGTGGATACACTTCTCCAGCTTGCGCTTGCCAATCTCGTCTCACCGATGGTGCTGTTCTTCGTTTTGGGGGTTGCCGCCGGCTGGCTCAAATCCGATCTCGCCATTCCCGAGCCAATCAGCAAGGGCCTGGCGCTTTATCTGATGCTGGCAATCGGCTTCAAGGGCGGCGTCGAACTCGAGGCCAACGGCTTGGGCGGCACTGTCGTGGCCGCGATGGCCCTGGCGCTCGCGCTCAGTTTTAGCATGCCTTTACTTGCCTATGCCTTGCTCCGCGCCGCGACACGGCTCGATGTTCCCAACGCGGCCGCCGTCGCGGCGCACTACGGTTCCGTCAGCGTTGTGACCTTCGTCGCGGCGACCGGTTTTCTGGGATACCGGGCCGTGCCCTACGAAGGCTATCTGGTGGCGATGCTCGCCCTCATGGAGACTCCGGCCATCGTGACCGGGCTTCTCCTTGCCCGTCGCTCGAAAACGGCAGGGACGACCAAGCCCCAAGCGCCCCTTTTTTCAAAAGAACTCGCCCGCGAGGTGTTCCTAAGCGGCAGCGTCGTACTGCTTGGTGGCAGCCTGGCGATTGGCTGGATCACGGGCGCCAAGGGCATGGCGGTGATGGCGCCAGGGATCGTCGATCCGTTCAAGGCCGTGCTCGCGGTCTTCCTTCTCGACATGGGACTGCTGGTTGGCCGCCGCCTGCAAGACTTCAGAACGGTCGGCTGGCCCGTGGTGGCGTTCGGCCTCTATATGCCTTTGATCGGCGCCACGATCGGGCTGGTCGCAGCCCATGCCATCGGCCTGTCTCTCGGCGGCATCACGCTCGTTGCCGTACTCGCCGCAAGCGCTTCTTACATTGTGGTTCCCGCGGCCATGCGCGTCTCGCTGCCCCAGGCCAATCCGGCGATCTATGTTCCGTTGTCGCTGGCCATAACCTTCCCATTCAATCTGATCGCGGGCATTCCACTCTATCATGCGGCTGCGAAGTGGATTGCAAGTATGTAGCCGGAAAGAAACACCCCATGACACAACTCTACCGCAAGAAAAAGATTGAGATTGTCGTGGAGGCGGCCCGCGCCCGCGCCATCATTGAGATGATCGAAGCGGTCGGTGCCAAGGGCTACACCATCGTGCCCGACGTCTCCGGCCGCGGCAACCGCGGCGTCCGAGACGAAGCGCATCTCTCGGACGTGTTCCGCAACATGCTCATCATCGTCATTGCTGCTGAAGAGATCGCGAACCGGATCATCGAGCAGTTGCAACCGCTCCTCAAAGACTACGCCGGGATCGTGGTGATCTCCGATGTCGAGGTTATTCGCGACGAACATTTCTGACAATCAAGCCGGGGCAACCCATCCCTCGTGAGGACGCCGAATCTGAAGGTCAATAGCGAGTCAGCGCTAAATCAAAGGACACGCAAGGGAAACTGCCGATTCATCATTGAGGGAGCAAAGTGATTCCAGTCGACGCTCTTCTTTCGAGACTGCTCGCGCTGCATCCCAAGCGGATCGATCTCTCGCTCGACCGTATGTGGCGCATACTCGATCGGCTTGACCATCCTGAGCGCCGCTTGCCGCCCGTGATCCACGTCGCCGGCACCAACGGCAAGGGGTCGACCGTCGCCTTTCTGCGCGCAATCCTGGAAGTGGCCGGCTTCGGTGTGCACGTTTACACCTCGCCCCATCTGGTGCGCTTCAACGAGCGCATCCGTCTTGCACGACGGGGCGGCGGCGTGTTGGTGGGCGACGATGAGCTCGCGGATGCCCTTGCGACGTGCGAACGGCTGAACGGCGGCGATCCGATCACGTTCTTTGAGATCACGACGGCGGCGTCGTTTCTGCTGTTTGCGCGCCATCCCGCCGATGTGCTTCTGCTCGAGGTTGGCCTCGGTGGACGGCTCGACGCGACCAACGTGGTCGACCGCCTGCTTGCGACAATCATCACTTCCGTCTCGTACGACCATCAGGAGTTTCTCGGCGATACGATCGAACTGATCGCGACGGAGAAGGCAGGTATCCTCAAGCCCAGTGTGCCGGCAATCATCGCGCCGCAGTCGCCGGGGGGGCTCACGGTGATCGAGCGTCAGGCGGCGCGTCTCTGCGCGCCGCTGAGAATTGGTGGCCGGCATTGGACCGTGACGCCCGAGCGGGGTGGCATGGTTTTCCGAGATGAGCACGGCATCTTGGACTTGCCGGCGCCTGGTCTGTGTGGCCGTCATCAATTCGACAACGCTGGCACAGCGATAGCAACATTGCGCTATCTTCCTACGCTGCAGATTCCGAGCACGGCCTTCGAGCAAGGGATCAAGAGCGTCGAATGGCCAGCGCGTATGCAGCCCCTCGCTCGCGGCCGGCTCGCAGAACTGGCGCCGGAAGGCGCAGAACTGTGGCTGGACGGTGGTCACAACCCGGATGGCGGCCGCGCGGCGGCGGAGGCACTTGGCGATCTAGATAAGTGCGCCGCGCGACCGCTCATACTCATCGTCGGCATGCTCGCGAGTAAGGATTGCGAAGGCTTTTTAACGAACTTCGCCGGGCTTGCCCACACGGTCATCGCCGTGCGAGTCCAGCAAGACACGGCATTGCCGCCCGAGGAGATCGCGCAAATAGCCCGCCGCGTCGGTGTTCCGGCAGAGGTTCGCGACAGCATCGAGTCAGCGCTTGCCGCCATCACAGTGCTTGGCCTCAATCCAGCGCCACGAATCCTTATCACCGGCTCACTTTATCTCGCCGGAGAGGTGCTTGCCGCAAATGACCTCTCCCCCGCTCGACAAGCTCGCGCTTGATCGCGCATGACCTGGTAGTCGGCGAGCATCTGCTCAATGGCGGAGCTGGGCGGCAGGCGGTTGAGTTCGTCAGCCGCGCGGGCGAGGAACTCCCGGCTGTACGGGACCACCGGGGGACAGGGCACACTGTCAGAAGGAGCCGTCGCGCAGACAGCGAGCAAGCTCACTGCGATAGTGAAGAAGGCCCCTCTATCGAGGCCGATCTGGCCTTGTAGCTGAATGAGTCGGTCGCGTTTAGGCACCTTCGCTGCTATCGTAAATCCATGCACGCAGCCTGGAGCAATATCGAAGCCGTCGCGCGCGATCTGTGCGAGCGTCAGTTGCGAATGGCCGGGACAGGGACGAGCGACCTTCCGACTGCAGTCGATCGCTACTGGCACTGCGTCGCCGCCGAGATCGAAGCAGGGCTGATCGACGAGCAAGGCAATCGCCTACGGCCCTATGATGCCGACCGCGATCTCGAAGCCTATCGCGACTGGCGCCGCAGGCATCCCACCTATCGAGTACTAGGATAGTCCGTGATCGCCCTTCAGCGGAGATGTCCACCAGCACGACACGCCCGCGCCTGCTCCCGCATCACGGCGTAGTCGATCAGCATCTCGGCGATCGCCGAACTCTGCGGCAGCAGATCGAGCTCGTCGGCCGCCCGCGCCTGGAACTCGCGGCTGCACTCCACGACCGGCGGACAGACGGGCACGGCGCGCAGTTCAGAACCGCCCGTCGCGCAGGCGGTCAGCAAGATCGTCGCGATCGCGAGGACGACGAGCCGCCGCGTCGAGCATCTGGCGAATGCAGATTGGCACGCGCCCACGGAACCGTGGAGGACACGGCCGGGCAGCGGAACGAATCATCAGTTGAGCCGGTTCCGTGCGGGAGGTACACACGATATATGATCCGGCATGTCCTTGCAGCTGTTGATGTTTCCGAGACCGGCACCGAGGTGCTGCGACGGGCCAGCGCTATTGCGCAGCAGAAGGCGGCGCGTCTGACCATTCTGAATGTCGTCGAGCATGTAGACGCCAAACTCCGGCGTGACCTCACGCGGCAAATCTCGACCCGAGACGAGATCCTTGCGGATGCACGATCCCAACTCGAGAATCTTGTTATGCAGCACGGTGGGGACGTTTCTTCGGAGAGCTTGCGGATCGAAGCGGGCGCGCCTCACGACTGTATCCTGTCAATTGCCGATGAGATCCGAACCGACTTGATCGCTCTCGGCGACAACCGGCGGCAGTCGGTGCGCGACAAGGTGCTGGGTGGCACCGCAGACCGGGTGGTGCGTGGGGCGCAGATGCCGGTCCTCGTGGTAAAGCGTCGCTTTGAGGGCCAGTATCGCACGGTCGTCGCCGCCATCGACCTCGAGGCAGGTTCCGACCATGTCGCAGAGGCTGCACGGGCCATCTGCTCCGATGGTCAGGTCAGGCTTGTTCATGTGGTGGATCTGCCATTGCCCTTCGAACAGGCTATGCTCCGCTCGGGCTGGGGCGCTGCCGAACTGTCGCGGCATCGCGCGACCTTGAAGAGCGCCGCCCATAAGCGCCTCGAGGCGACCGCGCGGCGGGCATTGGGACCGACGTCGGCACGTACCGAGGTGATCGTCGGGGAAACGGCTCCGTCGCTCGTCAGGTTGTCGCGCCGGCGGCCGGCGACCTCATGGTGATCGGGCGCGAGGAGCGTGGTGTGATGGAACGCGTGCTGCTGGGGAGCGTGGCGCTCCGGCTCCTGCATCAGGCGGCCTGCGATATCCTGGTTGTGGGGCGGCCGTCGGTGGCATGAGCGGTGGCGCTTCGGACGGCCTCTGTCAGAACAGGATCGCGGTCGCGATCGCAAAGTAGATGACCACCCCCACCGCGTCCGCGATCGTCGTGACGAGCGGCGCGCTCGCCGTCGCCGGGTCGCGATTGAACCAGTGCAGGAGAAACGGCAGCGACATACCGATCAGGCTTCCGACGATGACGACGAGCACCATCGTGCAAGCCACGACAAGCGCGACCTCAGGCCCGCCACGGAAGATCCCGATCAGGGAGACCGCCAGCGCCATCGTGGCGCCGAGCGCCAGCGCCACGACGACCTCGCGACCGAGGAGGCGTCCCCAGTCGCGCATCCGGACGTCGCCCGTCGCAAGGGCGCGCACCATGAGCGTCGCCGCCTGCGCGCCTGCATTCCCGCTGCTGCCGATCAGCAGCGGCAGGAAGAACACGAGTGCGACATGGGCCGAGATCGTGTCCTCGAAATAGGCGATGCCCGCGCCCGAGAACAGGTTGCCGAAGACGAGAAGCGCGAGCCAGAACACCCGCTTCTGGTAGAGAGTCGCGATGCTCGCGTCGCGAACGCTGCCCGGCAGTCTCGCGACGGTCCCGAGCTTGTGGAAGTCCTCGGTCGCCTCTTCCTGCAGCGCGTCGAGCGCGTCGTCGTGGGTCACGATACCCACGAGCCTGCCGGCTTCATCGATCACCGGCACGGCGAGAATGTCGTATCGCGCGATCGTCTGTGCGACATCCTCCTGGTGATCGCTCAGAGCCACGGTGACGGGATTTCGATCCATCAGCTCTTCGACCGGCGTGTCGGCGGGAGCGAGGATCAGATCGCTCAGCCGGACAACCCCGATCAGACGACGGTCATCGTCGAGGACGTAGGCGCGGTAGATGGTTTCCTTGTCCAGGGCCTCCCGGCGCAGCACATCGATCGCCGCCTGAGCGGAGAGGCCTGGGGAAAGCGTCGCGTAGTCCGAAGTCATGATCGCGCCGGCGGTGCCCTCGGCATAGCCGGCCAGACGGCGGATGTTCTCTCGCTCTGCATGGGCGAGGCCCGGCAGCAGCGCGCTTTGCTGATCGGGGCTCAGCTTGTTGAACACGTCGGCCCGATCGTCCGCGTCCATCTCGGTGATCAGTTCGGCCAACTGGCGGCGTTCGAAAAGACGTGCAAGCGCTACCTGCAGCTCGGGCCTGAGATAGCCGAAGACGACCGCGCGCCGCGGCAGGTCCAGTTCTGTTAGCAGGTCGCGGACCTCCCGGGGCTCCAGATCGTCCAGCGCCGCCGCGGCGTCCGCCGGGTGCGCCGACTGGACGATGCTGCGCAGGTCGTCCGTCCCGAGCGCCTCTGTCCGCTCCGTGAGCTCTGTATGGGTCATGGTCCGCTTCCCTTCATGTCGCTGCCATCGCGTCAGGCAGCGGGAAGCGGAAGAGCGATCCTAGCCGGTCGCGCCGCCTATCCGATCAGCCTGACGTGTCGAGCCCCGTTCGGAAGTCTTCGCTTCCGATGCGCTCCCGTCATTCAAGTCCCCGCAGGGACCGGTACTCGAGGGTTCCATCGCTCTCATCGCCAAGGTGCGAAGACCGCAGGATCGCGGCCTTTCAATTGCCTTCTCACATGGTCATGGATATAACGCGCGCGCCGCGAATTGACAAGCGACTCAGGCGCTTGCCGCTTCTCATCGACCACTCACACTCGGATGGCGCGCGCGCATGGACATCTTCCAGTTCCTTGTCATCGCGCTCGTTCAGGGAATCACCGAGTTTCTTCCGATCAGCTCCTCGGCCCATCTGATCCTCATCCCGGTCGTGACCGGGTGGACGGACCAGGGGTTGGCGATCGACGTCGCGGCCCATATCGGCACCTTGGCGGCGGTCATCCTCTACTTCAGGCGCGACGTCGGTC
The DNA here is from genome assembly GCA_026126215.1 of Alphaproteobacteria bacterium. Taxonomy (GTDB): domain Bacteria; phylum Pseudomonadota; class Alphaproteobacteria; order Ferrovibrionales; family Ferrovibrionaceae; genus JAHCJQ01. Next base: position 51,870 of record JAHCJQ010000008.1, on the reverse strand, counting down.
GACTTGCGGTCGGGGCACGGGACGCGGCTGTCCGGCACCGCACTGCGGATGCGCGGCTTCTGATGCAGATCGCGGTCGCGACCCTCCCCGTCGTCGTCGCCGGGCTCGTCCTGAAGGACATGATCGCCAACGAGATGCGGAGCCCGTCGCTGATCGCAGTCACGACGGCGGGGTTCGGTCTGCTGCTCTTCGCCGCCGACACACGTGCGGACGATGCCCGAGGCGGGATCGACACTCTTGCCTGGACGGCCGTTGTGCTGATCGGGCTCGCGCAGGCCCTGGCGCTCGTGCCCGGTGTGAGCCGCTCCGGCATCACCATAACCGCTGCGCTCTTCCTCGGTCTGCGCCGGACCGACGCCGCGCGGTTTTCCCTCCTGCTGTCGATCCCCACCACAGCGGCGGCCGGGACGCTGGGCGCCTCGGATCTGTGGCAGAGCGGCGATGCTGCCCTCCAGACCGATGCGATCGTCGTCGCGATCTTCGCCTTCGCCAGCGCATTCGCGGCAATCGCGGGCATGATGGCCTGGCTGAGGAAAGCGAGTTTCCTCCCCTTCGTTGTCTACCGGCTGGTCCTCGCAACCGTGCTGGGCGGTCTGATCGTCATCGGCGCCCTGGAGCCGTGAAGGCGCCGCCCTTGCACGCCCGCGCCTGCTCCCGCATCACGGCATAGTCGGCCAGCATCTCGGCAATAGCAGAGCCCTCCGGCAGCAGAGCCAGTTCCTCTGCCGCCCGCACCTGGAACTCCCGGCTGTACTCCACGACGGGGGGACACGCCCCGAACTCGCCGCCATCAGAACCGCCCGTCGCACAGCCGCTCAGCCAAATCGTCGCGAGAACGAGGGCGACGCGCGGCCGCCTCGAGCATCTGTCGTTGTGCGTCATGGACCCTCTCCATGGTCTCGAGCTGCTCGGCCAGCCGGCCGGTGCGCTCGCCCGAGCGGCGCAGGGTCAGCAGGAACAGAAGGATCGCGAGGGCGGTAACGCCGTGGCGGACCGCCGTCCGCGCCCACGCCGATCCGGCGAGCGTGGCGACGAGCCCGCCGATCATCGCCGCCCCTGCTTCCAGTCGTCGAGGCGGGCGTAGATCGTGACCGCGATCCCAACGAGAGCCACCGCGATGAACACCCAGCGGAGCGTATCGAGATACGGCACGAGCGGCAGGATGGCGGTCTGGGTTTCGGCCAAGACGCTCTGCGCGACCTCCACGCCCGCAGCACCCAACGTCGCCACACCGGCCGCGCCGCCGCCTTTCATGGTGCGGCTTTCGGCCAGCACTTCGCGCGCGGGCGGGGTTTCAGCTGCAAAGGCAGTCGCCCGGACTGGGAACCGCTCGCCCCACTGCCGCGCGGGGCCAAGGTCGATGTGCATGAAGCCGGAGCGCGGGTAGAACCCGAAGCCCTTGAAGCCGACGGCGCGGGCCGCCTCCTCGAAGGCGGCCGGGTCGTGGTTCGTCATGGCGATGTCGAAGGCGGTGCCATCGAGGTGCTTCGAGCGCGGCGCGCCACCGACGGCGCGGTTGTGCGCCTGGCTGCGGTAGGCCGAGCGGACGATCAGCGGCTTGCCCAGCCGGTCGCGAAGGGCCTGCAGCTTGTCGAGCGCCTCCTCGTGGATGCGCAAGCTACCGCTGCCGCGGCAGGCGATCTCGGCTGGCGAGAAGTTCTTCCAGCGCCAGCGGGCCGCCGGCACGTCACGCCAGTGATTGAAGTAGGTCGTCGTCATGGATGGTCTCCGGGCACAAAAAACCCGCCGAGCGGCGGGCTGGTGGGTTGACGATCGAAAGCGCCGGTCAGGAGCCGTTGCCGAACAGCTTCAGCTTGATGGCGATGCCCGCCATTAGGGCGAGCAGGATGCCGGTGGTGATGAGGCGCACCGCCGTCTGCACCGCGGTGCGCCGCACGAAGCGGATGCACTCGATGAGCGAGCGCAGATCGCGAATGTCGAGAGCGGCGTCCTCGCCTTGGAGCCCGACCTCTTGCAGCGCACGGCGGGCGCCGGTCTCGGCGGCGCGCTCCAGGAGAGCCTCGAACTCATCGCTCGGCAGGCTGATCATCCCGCCAGCGTCGCGGTTCTGTTCCATCGTCGTGGTTCTCAAGCTGCCGATCAGATCACCAGCGTCCCGGCGAGCGTGACCGCGATGTCGGCGAGCGTGGCGTCGGAGCTCCCGGGCGCGATCACCTCGAGGAGGTCGCCCGGTTCGAGGATGGTCTCGCTCGCGGCGATGAAGACGGCGGTGGAGGCGCTCGCCGCGAAGCGGATGGTGCCGACGCTCACGCCGTTGCGCTGGACATCGAGGTCCGTCTCTGCGGCGGCCGCGACCCCGGCCGTCCCTTGGCTGCCGGCGAGGTTGACCTTGAGCCGCGAGCGCCGGGCGACGACCGTGCGCAGCAGCACCTCCGAGGCCGCGGGCGCGCCCGCCTTCGCGAAGGCGAAGTCCGCCGGCGGATCGGCCGCGTCCTCCGTCTCGACCACTTCGAGCCCGAACCAGGTGCGCTCCAGGCTCCGGAGCTCGCCCGATGCGCTGACGAAGACCGCAAGCTCGAACCAGTCGCCGGCGACGACCGGGAGGACCGCGCTCGCGATGTTCCGCATCTGATTGCTGTAGCCGCTGTCGCCGCGGACGATGAAGGAGCCGCCGCCGACCACGGCGCCGCCGTTCATGCGGATCTCGACCAGCTGGCTCGTGGGCGAGGTCTGCCACTCGATGTTGCCGACGAGCCGGACCTTGGTCACCCCAGCCGGGACCGTGAGCCGCGTCGCCTGGCCGGCGTCCCAGAGCGTGTCGCTGTCGTAGACGGCGCTCTGCCACGGGATCGCGACATAGGCGCCGGTCGTCGAGACGCTGAAGTTGGTGGTCCGCCGCACCAGCGCGCCGCGGAACGGCAGCAGGACACGCTGCAAGATGCCGACCCCTGTGGGTCGCCAAAGCGCGCCGTCGAACTGGAGCACGTCGTTGGCAACGGCTGCCCCGACCGAGACGTCCGTCAGGTCGTTGAAGGCGCCCGCGCCGCCGCCGACTCCGAAGAGATCGCTGCCATTGCCCTGCACCAGCACCGTGGCGCCGGGCACAATGATGACCTCAGCGCCCGATCCCGCGTACTTGGCGCGGACCTCCTGGCCGCCGCTGGTCGCGTTCCGGATCGCGAACCGGCGGTGATTGGCCGGCAGCGTAAGGATGCGCGAGGCTGTCAGCGTACCGGTCAGCACGATGAGGCCGTTGCGATTGGCCTGGTCGGCCGTGAGCGTGACGTTGGCATCGGCCATCGCCAGCGACAGCGCCCGGTTCATGGCGTTGTCGAGGGCGTCGACCGCATCGTTGATCGTGATCTCCTTCTGGTTCTGCGCGGCCGCGACATGGGTGATCGAGAGGTTGGGGCTCGGCATCAGGTGATCTCCAGGGTGACGGCGCGCGGGAAGCCGCGGCCGGCGACCGCGCTCAGCTGGTAGACGGCGACGGACACGGTGGCTGGCACGGCGCCGAAGTCGGCGAGGATGTCGGCGTTGGCGTAGACGGCGCTCGGGCCGGTCGAGGTGAGCGTCCGGAGCACCGCGCCGCCGGGACCATCGAGGATGTCGACCTCGTAGGCCTCACTGGCCTCGCCGAGCGGCACCGTGCCGGTGCCGTCCTTGAGCTCGCCGCCGATGCGGGTGCGGCGTATCCAGGAGAGAGTGATGTTCGTCGGGCTGCCGCTCTTCACCGCTTTCACGTTCCACGGTGCGTAGGGCTTGAGATCGCGGCCGCTGTGGCTCTGGACGAGCGTTTCGGCGTCCTCGAAGAGCGTGCCGAATCCGACCGCCCGCCAGGAGCGCGGCAGATCGAGATCGCCGAGCGAGACGACGAGGGTCTCGGTGTCTTGCGCGTCCAAGAGCACGAAGAGCTCGCCCGCCGCATGGCCCTCGACGAAGACGTCCGTGCCGCGCCGACCGCGCAGGAGGCCCCGAAGCGTGTAGGAGCCGTCCGGGTTCAGCTGAACATCGCGGAACTGGATGATCTCGGGCTCGCCATTGGCTTTGAGCACGAGGGCGGCGTTGGCGCCGTTGACCAGTGCCTCCTGGGTGACGGTTTCCAGGCGATCGCCGCCTGTGGTCATGAAGACGGCGAGGCTGTTCTCCTCGTCCGTGCCGAAGGGCGAGCGCGGCGCTCCCAATGCACTCGCGGTGGCGCCCCAGGCGGCCTCACTCAAGGCGCGCCCGACCTGCGCCCAGGCAGAGCCGTCCGGGCTGCGATAGAGTGCGGCGCCGGGCCAGCCCGGACTGCCGAAGCCCGACATCAGGTAGTAGAGTCGCGAGCCAGCCCCGCCCGCGTCGTCCACATCGCGCAGGAGCGGCAGGTCCGGCAGGATCAGCCGCGTGGCGGCCTCAGCCCCAATCACCTGCGGCGGCCGGCCGGACCCGCCATCGGCCGCGACGGTGGAGACGTAGGTGGCGGCGGTCTCCGACACGCCTTTCAGCGCCAGTGAGAAGTCGGCGCCGATATCGAGGCGGGTGATCCGGGTACGGAACGCCGATCCCGTCGCAAAGATCACATCCACCACGTCGGTCGGATCGAGGCGCAGCCAGTCGGGCGGCAGCTCGGCCTCATAGGCGCTGCGCTCGATCCAGGCGCTATAGAGGGTCTTGGCGGCGATGCGCTTGGCCGTGGTGGCGTCAATGGCGAGGGCCAGATCGAGGCTCGCCTGGTTGCGCGAGTGCATGGTGGCGAGCGGCAGGGACGCCCGCTTCTCGCTCTGCGTCCCCTGCTGGTAGTCGGCGTCGCGATCCATGTAGACGACGCTGATGCGCTCGGGCAGCTCCACCTCCTGGGTGCGGCGCTCGCGCCAGCTCTCGCCGGTGCGCTCATCGAGCGGCACCAGAAGTTCGGCGCCGATGGTCGCCGCCGGCGCCCGCCCGCGCGTGCGGAAGCGCAAGGTGTCGTCGCTCTCGGCGGCGTCGAAGAAGTAGGCCTGCGCCAGCGGCTCGATGGCGCCGCGCACGGTCGTCTGCCGGCCGATCACATAGCCGGGCACGGACGGCGTGAGCTCGGCCGCGTCGATGTCGGCGAGGCCGAGGCCAGCGCGCGCGCAGAGATCGGCGACGATGGCCGACAGCGCCTCGCCCTCGCCGCCGCCGCGATTGAGGAAGAGCCGAGCCCAGCCGTTGGTGCCGCGCACGAGATGGGTGTCGGTCACCGCATCGTAGACCTGGGCGCCCTGCTCGCTCACCGCATTCGGCCAGAGCTCGTTGAGCACGATGGCGCCGGTGGCGGTGTCGAGCTGCACGACCCGCGTCGAGCGCATCACCGTCCAGCGCTGGCCCCTGAGCCGGCTCTGGCCGAAGAACGGACCCTCGTAGTTGATCTGGCTCGGGACGGCGGTCTTCCAGACGATGCCGGCATCCCCCCGCCATTTGATCGTGTAGATCGTCCCGGCCGAGCCGCCATTCGACATGCGGACCTGGAAGATCACGCTGTCGTCGGTGGCGTCGTAGGTCAGACCGCCGGCGCTGCTGTAGAACCCGGTCGCGCCGGCCTCGATCTCCGCCGGGCTGAAGGCCGCCAGCTTCTCGAAGGTGACGCCGAGTGATTGCGCCGTAAGGGAATCATACTGGGCGAGCGCCGAGACCCGGATGCGGTAGAGCCCGAGGCTCCCATGGTTGGTGCTGGTGCCGCTGCCGAGCAGCCAGCCGTCGCCGAAGCCTTCGCCGACCACGCCGCCGATGACGCCCCGCACGCGCGGTTCGGTCACGGTCTGGCCGGCACCCCACACGTAGCTCATGGTGTCGGCGCGCAGGAGGCCGATGTCGTCAAAGAGCGAGCCGGTGAGCAGGAAGTCGACGCGGCCGGAGGGGCCATAGGCCGACACCATGCCGAGCCAGCTCGTCGCGACGAAGCGGTTGGTCGTGTTGGAGAGCCCGGTGCTGGTGAAGCCGAAGCGGCCCACCTCCTTCAAGGCGTTCGGCTCGACCCGGATGATCGGCCGCGAATTGCCTGAGCCGACCGTCATGTAGAGGTGGCCGTCCTCACCGCAGAACAGCGTGCTGGGGAAGTTGTTGGGCGTGACGCTGGTCACGTCCGTCATCCGTGCTTGGCGGTCCTCCTTCATGGTGCGAATACTGAAGCGGCGGATGCCGGCGGCGGCCGCGTTGACGTTGCTGCGCAGGAAGTAGCCGTAGCCGCGGCGCCAATCGACCGCGAGATCGCTGATCTGATAGGAGTCGAAGTAGCCGCCTTCGCCCGAGGTGATGAAGTCGATGAGCTGATAGGGCTGCTCAGCGGCGCGGCGATAGGTGATCTCGGCGGTGATGTTGGGGATGCGGTTCCCGTAGTCCGCGAGCGCCAGGTCCTCGAAGACGATCAGGCAGAGCCCGCGATGCGCCGGCGCGCGCCCGGCGCCGACATGGGCCTCGATCAGCGGGTCCGGCAGCTGGGTCTCGTTGCCCGGATAGAAGCGAAAGCGCAGGTTCGGCTTGGCGACGTCCGGGCTCGACCCGGTCTTGTCGTAGATGAGCTTGCCGTCGGCCCAGATGCGGAGCACGTCCTCCGCCGGCCCTTCGCCGAAGCTGAGCGCGAAGGATGCGAAGTAGGAGTAGCTGATCGAGGTCTGGGTGCTGCCCCCGCCGCCCTTGCCGCCCGACCGGGTGCGGGTCACGTTCTGCTGCTCGCGGATGCCCGACGACCAGATCATGTTGCCGGCCATGCGCAGCGTGCCATAACCGATGGGGATGGACGCCCCATAGGCGGAGGACGACACGGTGAGATCGCCGAGCCGCGGGCCCTCGGTGGTGACGTTCTGGCCCTTGGCCGGAAAGAGCAGGCTGCCGACCACCGAGCCCACCAGCCAGCCGGCCTGCCAGCCGACACCGATGGCGGAGCCGAGCGCGGCCCCGCCCACTGCAACGAGGATGGCCATCTTCGGAGATCAGACGTCGGAAACCGTTGGGCGGAAGCGGAAGGCGAACTTGACCTTGGCGAGCCACTCGCCGGCGTAGGGCTCCTCGATCACCTTGCGGCGGAGCGCATGGGCGTGGATCAGATGCGGATGGTCCAGCCGCTCGCTCAAGAAGCCGCAATGGCAGGGATAGGCGTGGTCGGCGAAGACGAGAATGTCGCCTGGCTGGGCGTCAGGGATAGCGACGCCATTCATGTTAGTGCGGAAATGCTCGACGAAGCCCTGGCCCTGCGCGCGGCGGCCATAGGCGGTGTGGTCGTAGTCCGAGAGCTCGAGGGCGCGCGCGACCTCGACCACGAGGCCGACGCAGTCGATTCCGGCGCGGCTCCGTCCCTGGTGCCGCCAGGGCACGCCGAGCCAACTCCGCGCCTCGGCGACGATGTGCTCCGGCGTGATGATTTCAGCGGGCATCGGGGTAGCTCATCATGGCGTCCTGTCCCGGCACGTAGGGCTCGCCGCGGAAGTTGAGGACGTTGGCGAAGCGATCGATGCAGGTGTCGAGGCGCTTGTCGCAGCCCGGATGGATGCGGAAGAGATCGCCGATCTCGATCGCGTAGCCCATGGGCAGGAAGAGCTCGACCTGGCCAGTGGCCTGCGTCCAGGCCTTCACCTCGATCGAGAGGCCTGCGTTGGCGCCGCTCTCCCAGGTGAGCACGCCGCCCGCGAACCAGCCGTCGACCGCGCGGGGCTCGTCGATCGAGGCGGTGAAGATGGCGCGGTCGACTACGCCGACGACTGCGCCCGAACGGCTCCAGGCCTCCATCGCCTCGAACACTGCGCTGCCGTCCGTGGTCTGCTGGCCGACGGTCGTCTCGTAGACGGGCTCGACCGCCGCGGTGGTCCCAGCGACAACACAGCGGTAGATGCGGTTCTCGTAGACCACCGAGCCGCTGCCCGACCCGGATGCGACGCGCACATGGTCGCCCAGCGCATAGGCGGTCTCGCGGGCGACCACCGGCGGATGGATCGGCACCTTGCAGCGGTGGTCGCCGAGATCGGCCCGGCATTCGGGGCTGTAGAGCTCGCCGATGCGCTGGGAGAGCGCCTGTGCAAGCCCACGCAGCTCGGTGCGGAAGACACCTTGCTCGGTCAGCACGACCTCGCCGAACCAGCCGCGGCGCATGCGCAAGCTGCCCATCGACGGATCGGCCCAGTTGACGAGGAAGATGCGCACCTCGGCCTGGTCGAACAGTCCCGCGCGCAGATCCTCTTCAGTGATCGCCTCGCTATCGAACACGCCCTCGACGTCGAGGTTGTCGACACCGAGGCTGGCATCATTGGCGATCGCGGTGCGCGAGTAGCCGGAGCGCGCCTTGTAGACCTCGCCCTCGAAGACGAGGTCGCGGTCGTGGTCGGTGAAGAAGAACTCCTGGTCGTCGACCCGCGTGATGCGCCAGCAGGTGGCGAGCGTCGTCACCGGCCCGGCGAGATGGGCCGCAAGCGCTGCGGACACGGACTTCATGGCCGGATCTCGAGGATGATGATCTGCCCCCAGCTGCCGAGCTGGTAGGTCTCGATGGTGATGTCCATCTGGTCGCCGTCGAAGCGCGCCGGCACGTCGAACTCGAAGTCTGCCGTCACCTGCACGCCGGAGGCGGGCGCGGTCGTAAAGGTGACGAGGCCGGTCGCCGTGTTCACGGTCCAGCCCGAGGTCGCCTCGACGCCGTCGCGATAGACCTTCACCGTGCCGGCGACGGGCTTGGTGATGACGCGCGTCTCGATCTCGCCGCCGCTGGGATAATGCTTGACCAGCTGGAAGGTCTTGGTCGTGCCATTGCCGACTCCGATGACCTGCGCGAAGGCCTGGAAGTCGGTCCAGTCCTTGAAGCGGAAGCCGTAGGCGCGGCCCTTGCGCGCGCGGAAGAAGGCGATCAGGGCCGCCACCTGCCCGCGCTTCTTGAGGCCGTGCGCGACGTTCCAGCGCCCCCGCGCCTGCGCCCAGTTGGCATTGCGCCGCTCGTGGCCCGAGACCGTGGTGACCACCGTGGTCGAGTAGCCCGGGCCGCCCGACGCGCCATAGGAGATGTCGGGCGGGAACTGCACCTCGTGGAAGCCGGTCATGATCGATGCACGTCAGAGATTGCGCCGCGCCCGCTCGATGGCGCGGGCGGCGTCGGCCGCGATCTGGCCCTGGGCGTAGCGGAAGCTGTTTGCGTCCGGGGTCGAGATGTTCATCACCACGCTGACGGGCGGACGCGTGTCGCGGGCGGAGCCCATGGCGGCGAGCTGGGCGCGAGAGAGGACCATCTCGCCGCGCTGCAGGATGGCCGGCACCTCGTCCGGGCGAAGCCCCGCCATGCCACCACCATGCAGGCGCGTTGCACCAGCAAAGGCGAGCGCCGGGACGAGGCGCTGGGGTGCGGGAGCCCCGACCATCCCGCCGGCATGGAAGATGCCCGACAGGATGCCGCCGCCACCGCCGAACAGGCCACCGAGGAGACCGCCTCCGCCGGCCAGCGCGTTGGCGAGTGGGCCGAGGATGGCCGAGCGCACGGCGATCCGCGTGATGTCGGCGAGGATGCTGTCGGCGAGCGCCTTGAAGTCGATCTTGCCGCCGGTCACGAAGTTGGCGATGGCGTCCTCGGCGCTGCGAAAGGCGCTGGTGAGAGCGCCGCCGAGACCCTTGCCCCAGTCCATCGCCTCGCTGGCATAGCGGGACAGCTCCTCGCGAACCGCCGTCCAGCCGGTTGCCGCCTGCGTAGCCGCCTTTGCCGCCGCCTCACCGGCGGCGCGGCTTGCTTGTGCGGCTCGTGCGGCGGAACCGGCCGAGCCTTCGCCATCTCCTGCGGCATCGCCCCCGGTGCCGCCGATGGCTGCGAAGGCTTCATCGAGACGCTCCGTCGCGCCGGCTGCATTGTCGATCTCGGTGTTCGCGGCCGCCATGGCCTCCCGGAGCGCGGCAAGGGACGCGAGGGGCGCGCCTGCCAGCTCTCCCAGCGCCGTCGCCGTTTCTCGCGCGTTGTCGGCGGCGGCGCGCACATCCTCGGCGAAAGCCGACAGACCGAAATCCGGCGTCGCGAAGGTATCCGTCTCGAACGCGGCGGCGAAGGCATCACGCGCTGCATTGCCAGCCCGGCTCGCGGCACCCGCAAACTCGTTCTCGATCCGGCCGAGATCGACGTCCGGCACCAGCTCGATCGCCCGCTCGATGCCGATCGCTGCCAGACCGGCATTGACGCCTTCGAGGAGCGCATTGATGCCGTCGACGGCGCCGCCCAGCATCGACTCCAGCCCGGCGATCAGCGCGTTCGCCGCCTGGATCGTCAAATCGCCGATCGCCCGAGGCAGGTTGCTCCAGATGACGACCATCGCATCGAAAGCGCCCTGAAACGTCCCGATGGTGCGATTGCCGAAGGCAACGACGGCTTGCGTAGCGGCCTGCAGCGCGGCGGCGATGCTCGCTTGAATGCCGCTCCAAGCGGCGTCGATGCGCGCTTTCAGGACGCCGGCCAGCAGTCCGATCCTGTCCCAGACCTCGGCTGCCACGTAACCCAGGAGGCCGAGCGCGGCGCCGAAGCCGCCGGTCGCCTGCACCAGACGACCGAACTGGTAGATCAGCTCACCTGCCGCCACGACCAGAGCCCCAATGCCAGTGCGGATGAGCGCCCCGCGCAGAAAGACCAGCGCGGTGGCAAGGCCGCGGACCGAGGCGGCGGCCGCGATCATACCAGCGACCCAGCGTCCGGCGATGAAAGTGGCGAAGGCTGCGGCCATCGATGCCAGACGGCCGATGTTGTCGAACAGGAGCCGAATGCCCTGACCAAGCGGACCGGTGGTGCGCGAGATCGCCGCCAGCGCGTCGGCGACGGCTTCGAGGGCAGGGGCGGCGGCAACGGCAAGCTGGTTCGACAGCCCGCGCCAGATCAGACCGAGGCGGGAGATCGCATCGTTCGTTCGCTCGATCTGATCGGCGTCCTGTTCGGACACGACCACGCCGAAGTCGCGAACGTCCTGTGTCGCCTGCCGAAGCGTCGCCGTGTCAATCCGGGAGATGGCGATGCTGCCTTCCTCCCCGAACAGCTGCCCAGCGACCGCCGCCCGCTCGGCAGCGGGCACGAAGTCTTCGATCGCCTGATTGATACGACCGACACGCTCATCCAGCGGCAGGGCGAGCAAGGTCGATGCCGAAAGACCGAGCCGTTCGAGCGCCGCAACGGCAGGACCGGTCCCGGCGGCCGCCTGGCTGAGGCGGCGCGTGAGGTCCTTGGTCGCCTGCTCGATGCCGGACATCGAGACGCCGGCCAGTTCGCCGGCGCGTTCCAGAACCTGGATACTCTCGACGGTGGTCCCGAGCGACTGGGCGAGCTTGGCCTGCGCGTCGACGACCTGAAGGCCGGAGCGGATCATGGCCGCAGCGCCCGCGGCGAAGGCGGTCGCCGCGGCGGCGGCCGCGATCTGCACGCGCCGATAAAAGGCCGCGACACGGCTGTTCGCGGCGTCCATCTCCCGCGATAGCCGACGGAAGCCTTGCTCCCCCGCATCGCCGATGCCTTGCAACTCGGCGCGGACCTCACGCCCCCCGACCACGGCAAGGCGAACGGAGACGCGTTTCTCAGCCATCTTGTTCAGTCCTGATTTGCGCGTTCAGTCCGCGCACCATCATGCCCTCCACCTCGGGCAGCAGTTCCGCGCAGACGAGCGTGTCCACTCCAAGCGCGTGCGCGCAGGCGAGCGCGGCCGTCATGTCGAGGCCGAGGACCGCACCGGGGACGGCGCGCAGCTGCCCCGTGAGCCGTTTGGCGAGATCCCAGACCTGCCAACCTTCGATCGTCTGCGGACGGTTCAGGACGGCGGGGCATTCGCTGCAGGTGCCGCGGCAGGATCGGCAATACTGGTCGCCCCCACTGAAGTGCCATTCGGCGAGGGCGCGGAGCCGTTTTTTTCCGCTTCCAGCAACAGGCCCTTGGACACGTAGCGGAGCTGGAAGGCCTCGAAGATCGGCAGGATGTCCAGGAGCGCGTCGATGCCTTCCGGTGTAACGGGCACCGGATCGCCTTCGGCGTCGCCCACCCCCTCCCATTCCAGCACGACCAGCCGTGCCAGGGCCTTGGCCATGGTGACCGCGATGGTTTCGTTCGACGCGCCTTCAGGCAAGGCAGCCACCGCGGGATCACTGCGGGCGGCGGCCATCAGGGAGGTGGTCAGGGGAGCGACGCGCACACGCACGTCATGTCCGAGGTCGAGCCAGCTCGGCTCGCGCGACAGGTTCAGGCGGATCATGCGTATTGTCCTCACAAGAGGCGTGGAGGGGTGAGACGGGTCAGAAAACAGTCCGGTGGACTGTTTTCCCGGCGAACGGCACGACAGGGATGATCAGACGTAGCTCGTGACGTCGTTCAGAAGATGCGCGCGGAGCATGGTGCCCTCGACATCGTCGAAGGCGGCGCGCCAGTCGAAGCTCGCCTCCACCCCGCCAGGGCCTGAGACGGCGTATTTGGGCTTGGGCAGGAAGACCCGCGGCAGCTCGAAGCGGAGCGTGTAGCCCTCGGAGAAGGTGAAGCCGTATTCTAGGGTGACCGGATCGCCGTCGCTGGCCTCGGCCACCAGCGTCGCACCGTCGAAGCGCACCGACATCGAGCCCTCGACCGACGCGAAAGTGGGATCGGCCGCCTCGATCTTGCCGTCCTCGCGGATCACCCGCACCCGCTCCAGATTGTTCGAAAAGGTGAGGCTGCCGCCGGTGACGCCGGCAAGCGCGGAGCCGCCGCGGCGGATGAAGCCGCGCCCTTGGCTGAAGCGGCGGAGCGAGTAGGCGTCGGGGTCAGCATCGATGGTGGCGGCGAATTTCTCTTCGCCCTGCGCCACGAGCTGGAGGCGGGCGTTGGCGGGGCCTTCCTGACCCATCTCGAAGTTGAGGCTCTCCATCACCGTGCCGAGGTGGCGGAAGAACACGGGCGTCACCAGCTTCGGGTGGCCGATCTCGATCGTGTAGCTCGGGATGTCGTCGGCGCCACTCTCCCAGACATGGGCATGGCCGCCACCCGTCAGCGCCGGTGCGGACACGGTCGCGGCCGATGCGGCGAGCGTGAAGGCGTTGCCCGTCGGCCCCGCGATGTCGAACTCGATCGCCAGCGTCTGGGTGCCGGCCGGCCGGGAGTAGGTGCACTTCGACACCTCGGCATCGCCCGAGGCATTGAGGTCGGCGACCAGCTGATCGACGGTTTGCGTCACCGTCGCCTGGATCTCCGTCTCATTGCCCGAGGCCGGGCCCGACACGAAGGTCCACACCGTGCCATTGAGCGTGATCGTGTCGCCGGGTGACGGGTTGGCCGCGAAGGCGATCGAGCCGGAAGCGTTGACCGCGGTCGTCGCCGGGTCGCCGAACAGACCGGTGAGCCAGAACCCGGTCCCTCGGAGATCGAACGGGATCTCGATCTGCCCCTCGTCGGTGATGAGGCCTCGATAGGGGTCCTGGGCGTTGCGACCGCGCCCGAGCAGCGGGTCGTCGCCGAGCGGCTGGGCCGAGGATAGGTCGGTCGACTTGAAATCGAGGCTCCGATAGCCGGAGAGCGGCGCCACACCGTAAGCCGCCTCGCGGCAAGCCTTGAGCGTGGCGTCCGCGCCATAGGCGCGCACCTTGGGCATGGGAAACTCCTTGAGCTGGAAGCGTCAGTGGGTGAGCGGATCGCTCACCAGGTACTCGACGGTGACCGTGAGCCGGGCGGTGAGGATCGGGGCTGCGCCCTCGATGGCGAGCGCGCCGGTCTCGGGCGCAGACGGCGTCAGGTTCTCGGCGAGACCGCCGAGCGTGGGATCGATCTTGAGCGCCGAGCCGATATCCCCAAGCAGCGCATCGAGGGCAGCCTCACCACCACCAATCGAATCCCGCGGCATATAGGCCTCGATCTCGACCCGGTGCGCGTAGAACTCGGTGCGGGGGTTGAGCGTCACATCCGGCTCGCCGGGATCGCCGTCGCGCAGGATGACGAGCCCCTCCGCCAGCGCCTTCTCGGGCAGGACCTCATTGCGGCGGACCTTCGCGGTCAGAGCGCTGTCGAGCGTCGCGAAGAGCGCCGCCAGAACGTCTTCCCGACGGGACATCAGCGGCTCCCTCCATCGCCGGAGAACCAGCTGCGGACGACGAGACCCGGCAGGCGCTCCTGCCAGCGGAGCGCGGCGCCTGCGACGTCGAGCCGCTTCCGGAACGTGACCTGCGGCACCAGGATGAAGATCGGCACGGTCACCAGGCCCCGTCCGCTGCGCTGGGCTGCGGCGCTCGCACGCGCGAAGCCGCCGCGCTTGCCGGTGCGGGCGCGCATGTTGTCGGCCACGAGCAGCGAGGGCACATGGCGCCGATAGACGAAGCGCAGGCGCTGGCCCGTGCGCCGCTCCCATCCACCGGGCGTGATCTTCCGACCGCCATCGCCATAGCGCCCGGCCGCCTCGGTCGGGATCGTCAGAAAGAAGCCCCTGGTCGAGCGGATCGTGGCGCCGTCCTCGTAGATGCGGATGATGCCCGGCGCCTTGGACCAGACGAGTCCCGCGGCGCGGATGCTGTTCTGGCCCTTGGGGAAGGTCTCGGACCGCCAGGTGCGAGCGAGGCGCGGCCCGAGGCCCGCATTCGTGACCTGCGTCCTAAGCTCGTTCTTGAGCCCGTCGGCCGCCTCGCGGACGCCGGCCGTCGCGGCTCGCTCGGCGGCCCTGATCTCCTCGGCCACGATGCGGCCGAGGTCGCCGATGATCTCAGCCGACAGCTTCATGCTTGCCTCAGCTCCGCCGTCCAGACGAGACGTTCGCCATCGCGCACGGGCTCGCCCTGCACCACGAAAGTCTCGCCAGCCTGCCCCGGACCTGATCCGGGGATCTCGAAGGCATCGCCCTCTGCCAGCTCCGGCGCCTCGACCGTGCGCACCTCGATCACGGTGGTGGCGGCGAGCAGGCGCGTCTCTCCGAAGCCTCCAATACGGTCCGGCTGGCGCAAGACGATCCGCACCGCCACCGGCGCGCCCGTGCCGCCCGCCCGCCAGGCGGCATCGCGCGCGAGATTGGGGTCGGCGAAGAGGTCATCGATCGCCTCCGCGAAGATGCTCATGCTCAGTTGCTGGAGAAGATGCGCACCGCAAGGCGCGGGCGCTTGTTGACTGGCAGGATGGAGGCCTCGGTCTTGACCTCGATGGCGCTGCCGTCGGGGCGGGCGATCTGCCGCGCGTAGATCGGCAGGCCGACCGTGTTGACCGTCTCGATCAGGTTCGCCGGCGCGCCGTAGGTCACGAAGGTGTCGAGCGTGCCGAGCGGGAACGCGATGCCCTCGCCGGCCGGGATCAGCGTTTCCGTCGCGCCGGTCGAGAGTGTGACGGTGGCATTGTACTCCTCGAACAGGATGCCGGCGAAGGGGAAGCGCCGGCGAGTGTCCTCGCGCAACGGCTGCGCCCCAGTCGAGGAGTAGTACTTGTAGGCCTCCTCGACCTTGGCGTGGCCGATCAGCTTGTCGAAGAACTCCGGGCTCACCAGCGCCAGCACGCCTGTCATGGTCTCGCCCTTGAGCTCGGTCTCGACCTTGCGGAGCACGTCGCGCACCTTGCCCTGGACCTGGGTGCCGGCGGTGCCAAGCACGAAGTCGGTCTCCAGCTGCGCGAGCCCGAACTCGGTGAAGTAGTTGTAGAGCGTGGTGCCGGCGCCGTCCTTGACGATGCCGCGGAGCGCGTTGACCTCCATGTACTCGCGCGTCTGGGCGTGCTTGACCCGCATGCGGGTGAGCTTGCGCTCCATGACGGTGGCGAGCGGATCGGCGGCGTCGGCGACGCCGAAGCCGCGCACGCCCTGGATGTCCTGGGGTGTGATCACGTCGTCGTGCGGGATCCACGGCACCGTGAAGGAGCGCATCGAGCGCGTGTCGCGATTGGCGACGGTGGCGGGACCGCCGAGCGGCACGGTCGGCAGGAGGTTCAAGACTCCTTCCGCCTGCTCGATGACGACGGAGCGCTGGGTCACGCCCTCGAAGCGGAACAGGCCCATCTGCCCGAGGCGGGTGTAGACATTGGGCAGGATGTTGATGGCCTGGGTCATCTCGGCGAGCGAGTAGCCGCCCGCGTCGAACGGGTTGATCATGGCGACCATGGGTCGGGTCTCCTTGGGCTGGAACGGGCATGAAAAAGGCCTCGAAGCGGAGGCCTCGGAGCCGGTGACGGATCGGATCTGACGGGCGTGGATCAGGCGGTGTCGCGCGGCACGATGCCAGCGGCGCTGAGCTCGGCGTTCTTTGCGGCCTTCTCCGCCTCTTGGTCGACAGAGGCATCGAAGACGAGTGCGGCCTTGGAGACGATCGCGGGCCCACGAGCGACGACGAGGCCGGTCTTG
Organism: Alphaproteobacteria bacterium; assembly: GCA_026126215.1. GTDB lineage: Bacteria > Pseudomonadota > Alphaproteobacteria > Ferrovibrionales > Ferrovibrionaceae > JAHCJQ01. The sequence goes on along the minus strand of JAHCJQ010000008.1, from coordinate 35,650 downwards.
TCACCGGCGGTGGCATCGACCGCTTCGATCAGGACGGCAGTTGCGACCTCCGCGCCCTCGTCGCCGAGAACGAGGGCCGCGGGCGAGAGGCGGTACTTGCCGGACGCCGTGATCTTGCCGAGTACGGCGCCGAGCGCGTAGTTCGTTCCGGCCTTGAGCGTCACGGTCTCGCGGCAGTAGCTCGCATTGAGCTCGTACTTGAGAAGATCGCCCAGCGTGGGCGACATGGTCAGCACAGGCATGGGTCACCTCCTCATGCGTTGCGGTTTGCGGTCGCCGCGCGCTCGCGGGCGCGGCGGACGATGGGGCTGTCACCAGCGGCAGGCGCCTGCGGCGCCGCGGCGACCACGGCGCTCGCTTCGGCGCGCTGGCTGAGGGCATCGAGCACCGAGCGGCGCAGGGCCTCAGGCCTGATCCCCTTCGCCATGGTGTCCGCCGCATCGATGGTCAGCCCAAGCCGGCCCGCCTGCGCCGCGATGGCGGCGATCTCGGCATACTCGGACCGGAGGCGCTGCGCTGCATCGTTGGCCGGCGCTTCAGGGGAAGCCGGTGCGGAGACGGGAGCCGCCGCGGCCGGATCCGGCGCCTGGCCGTTGCCCGCTTCGGCTTCGGCGTGGTCGTTGTTGTCGGGCGCTCCCGTTTCGATGTTGGCGACATCCTCGGTGGGCGCTTGCGCTTCGGTTTCGGTGGTCATGTCAGGCTTTCTCCTTGAAGGTTGAGCGGCGGAGGTGTGCGGCGTTACGCGGCCTTGCGCGGCGGCGGTCCCCGAACTCCGACCCGGGGACCGGCTTCGCGCCGGCCGATCGAGCGTCGCGGCGAGGTCGGCGAGCGCCTGGTCGACGCTGCCGAGGCGGTCGGCGAAACCGATGTCGATCCCGCGCTGACCGCGATAAACGGCGGCTTGCGTCGCGCGGACCGCGTCCGGGCTCGTGGTCCGGTTGCGCGCAATGAGCGCGACGAGCTCGTCATGGAGCGCATCGACATCGGCCTGGATGTCGGCGAAGGCGCCTGGAGACAGCGGCTCGTGCGGATTGCCGTCGACCTTCTTTTGGCCGGCGTGGATCAGCGTCCACTTGTGCCCGGCCATCGCGTCGGCGGCGCTTTCGTCGACATGGATCGCGACGACGCCGACCGAGCCGACCTCCGCGGTGCGGGTAACGTAGAGGCGGTCGGCAACGCTCGCGATGGCGAAGCCGGCCGACAGCGCGCTCTCGCTCGCCACCGCCCAGAGCGGCTTGCCCGCCTCCTCGCGCAAGGCGGTGAGACGGTCGACCAGATCGAATAGCCCACCGACCTCGCCGCCGGGGGAATCCAGCTCGAGCAGCACGGCGCGCGCGGCGGGATCGGCGAAGGCCGCCGCGACAGCGCTGCCGATCGCGCCATAGTCGCTGGCGCCGAAGAGCGCCGTCAGCCAGTCGCCGCGCGTCACCAGCGGGCCGAGGATCGGCACCACGGCGATGCCGGCCTCGGTAACGGCATGACTCGCCCCTGGTGACGCATTGCGAGCCGGAAGCATGGCCGGGCGGGCATTGAGCATTGAGCCCACGGCGAGGATGCCGTCTAGCGCCCGCGGCGCAATCGCCAAGGGGCGGCTGCCGAGCCGACTGAGAAATGGTTGAGAGACCGTCATGAGAACCTCAGGCGCGCAAACGGGAGCGGACATCGCGGGTGATGGAAGCCAGATCGATCACCACCTCAACGTCGCCCCTGCGGGCGCTAACCATGTCCTGCCCAGCAGTCTCCAAGGGCGATATGCCGACCAGCGCGACCGCTCGCGATACCGGCAGGCCCGCTGACTGCAGTCGGATGACTGCGGCCAAGTGGATGGCATCGCGCAGAGTGAAATCGCGAGCCACGCCGGATCGCGTCCCCCGGATCGGCTCGAACTGGCCGCGCTCGATCCACTGATGCAGGCGCGCCGGGCTGATGCTCACCGCGGCACAGACCTCGGCGAGGGTGAAGGTGCGCTCCGTCATGAGGGCAGACCCTCCTGGGTTGGATTACCGTCCGGCGGATCTGCGATCACACCCGCGACGCGGCCGAAGCTCAGCCCAAGTTGACGCTCCCGCTCGCGATCGGCGGCGATCTCGGCGTCGACCTGGTCGGCGTCGTAGCCGCGCTCGGCGAGCGCCTGGGTGCGGCTCTTGAGGCCGGCATTGATCTGCTCGATCTCGGCCCGGGCATCCTTCAGCGGATCGACCCAGTCCCACTTCGGCGGCAGCCAATCGCAGGCAATGAGCTCGCGGCGGCGCGCCTCGTAATCGGGAAGATCGAGCACGCCAGCGAAGACCGCCGTATCCATCCACCGCGCCCAGACGCGCCGGCAGATCTGCCAGACCATGACGGCATGCTGATAGGCCTCGACGCGGCGGCGGAACTCGAGAAGCGCCAGGCGCGAGTTCGAGTAGTTCGCCTTCAGCATGTCGTTCGACAGGTACGCGTAGGGAACGCCGAGCGCCGCCGAGACCTGCAGGAGCGTGCGATACTGGAACGGCTCGTAGGTCTGCCCGACATCGGCCGGCGCCGAGGTCTGCACCTCCTCGCCCGGCTCCAGCATCACGATCTGGCCGGGCTGCAGGTCCATGGTGCGCTCGCCGCTCTCGTCGCTCTCGGCGACATCGAAGGGCTCGGCCGGCGCCGGCGTGGTGATGAAGAGCGCGTGCATCGCCGCGACCTTCTTCCGGTCGAGCTCGGCGTCGTCGTACTGGTCGAGCAGGAACAGCTTCACGATGCCCGGTGCGAAGCGGGAAATGCCCCGCAGCTGTCCGGCATCGACCGGGTCGATGACGTGGACGATCTCGGACGCCGGCACCCGCACGGTCTCGCCAGCGAGGCCCGGATCGGTCACGTCGCCCGGATGGCGGCGCAGGAAGTGGTAGGCGACACGCCTCCCGATGCGGTCGAACTCGATGCCCTGACGGATGACGTTGCCACCGGGAAGCTGCTCGTTGCGGGTCAGCGGCAGCATCTCCGACGGGATCATCTGCAGTTGCAGCGGCACAATGAGCCCGTCCTCGGGCCGGCGTGACCGGAAACGGAGGAACACCTCGCCCGCGATGAACATCTCGCGCGCTGCCCGGCGTTGCTGACCGTAGAAGTCGGTGAACCCCTCGGCGTCGCTGTCGTCGGTCCAGTCGAGCCAGAGCCGCTGCACGCGCGCCTTGAGGTCGGCATCGGCAATCAGCGACGACGGCTTGATGCCGTCGCCGACAACGTTGCCGGCCCAGCTCTCGATCGCGTTCGCCGCATAGCCGTTGTTGCGCACGAGCCAGCGGGCGCGCGCGGTGATGTCCGCGCCGGCGGCGGCGATCAGCGTGTTGAGATGCGCGCGGCTCGGCTGGAAGTGCCGGAGCCGCCGGCTCGCCTCGCCCGCCTCGAAGCCGCCGATGAAGGCGCCGACCTGGCGGCGCCATCGCCGCATCATGCCGAGCATGCTGTTCACAGCCCCTTGCTCGCCGCCGTGCGCACGATGCGTCGGCGGGCGCCCGCCTTGGTCTCGGCGATGCGCCGCTCGAGGTCGGCAAGCGCGGCGGCCATCTCCACGTCGGTCGCATAGGTGATGCGCCGGCCCTCGATCTCGACGGTGCGCACGCCGCGGAAACGGGCCGCGAGCAGCGCATCGCGGCGCGCGATCATCTCTTCGAGGTTCATGATGTCGGTCTCAGCTCAAGTAGCTCGGCGTGAACACCCGCCGGCCGCGGGGCCGGCGTTCACGCCGCAGGAGGCCGGCCGAGGGCGTCTCGGAGGAGTCCGGCTCCGCGGACGCATTATCCGCCTCGGGCCTCGTTCCGCTCTCGCCGTCCTTCGCCGTGACCTGGGCCTCGAGGTCGCGCCAGGTCGCTTCGCTCCAGCGGTCGATGCCGGCGATCCAGGCGGCGGCCCGGGCGTAGACGCGGCAGTCCAGGACCTCGTTGCGCTCGCGCAGCTTCTGCCATTCCAGGCGCTGGAAGCCGCGCTTCGTCTTCACCGTGACGAGCTGCTCGGCGACCAGCTGCTTGACCCACTCGACCTCTGCCCCCTTCGGCAGATGGACGTAGCCGGCGGGATACTGCGCTCCCTCGGCGAGCTCGTCCTCCGTCGGCCGGCCGAGCCGCAGGAAGCGGTAGGTCTCGCTCTTGAAGGTGGCGACGGCCACGGTCCAGAGCCGTGCCCCGCGACGCAGCTTGCGGCCGCTCGTCGTCACGTCGACATAGCTCGGTCCGACCACAGGTGCGGCCCGGTTGAAGCCCTCGACGCCCTTCACGGGCGCCACCTGCGCGAAGCCGGCCTGGCGCGCCCAGGCATAGACCGCCGGCGCCTCGTAGCCGGTGTCGATGCCGAGCTTGGCAAGGCCGAGCCGCTGCCCGTTGGCATGCGGCCAAGTGCGGTCGAGGAGTGCGGAGAGCTCCGCCCAGGCTGAAGCGTGTTCCGGGCCGCCGTCGATCACGATGTGTTCGACGAGCCAGCTGGTGAGGCTGCGGCCCCAGGCCCAGACCGAGACCTCGATCCGATCCTTCTGCACGTCGGCCCCCGCCGTCAGGAACAGCCCGCCGGCCGGCACCGTGCCGACGGCGAAGTCCTCGCGCTTCTCGTAAAGCCGCTGCCAGTCGGGCGCCTCGCCGGTCTCAATCCAGGTCTCGCCGAGCACGCCGTTCTTAAAGCTGCGCCTGGCCTCGTCGGTGGTGGCGGCCTCCCACATGCGCGCGATCGCCTCCCAGGACAGCCAGCCGACCGGCGAGTAGAGCGCCGAGAGATGGAAGCCGATCGTCGTCGGATCGGAGGCCTCGGCCGTCGGCCGCCACTCGCCGACGATCAGCATCGCCGTCTTGTGGTGCTCTTCAATCGCGCCGTCGCAGGCCTCGCACAGGTAGTGCGCCGTCTCCGGCTTGCCCTTGTCCCACTTCAGCCGCTCGAACCTGAGCCACTGGCGATGACCGCAATGGGGGCATGGCACGAAGAAGCGGCGTTGGTCGGACGCCTCGTACTCGCGCTCGATGCGCGAGATCCCATGGATCGTCGGCGTCGAGGTCATGAACACCTTGCTCCGCCAGGAGAAGGTGCGTGTGCGCGCCTCGGCGAGCGCGACCGGATCGCCTTCCTCGTCGGCCGACGGCGGATAGGCGTCGACCTCGTCGAGGAACAGGTAGCGCGCCGGCATCGAGCGCAGGCCGACCGCCGAGTTGGCGCCGGTGATGACCAGAAGCCCGGCCGGGAACTCCTTCGACAGCACCGTGTTGCCGGCATCGCGCGAGCGCGCCGGCTTCACCCGCTCGCGCAAGGACGGGCTCTCGGCGATCAGCGGGTCGATGCGCTGGCGCGAGAAGCGCTTGGCCAGCTCGACCGTCGGCTGCACGCTGAGCATCGGCCCCGGCGCATGGTGGATGACGTAGCCGATCCAGTTGTTGCCGGCCTCGGTCGCACCCACCTGTGCCGCCTTCATGAAGACGACACGCCGGGCAGGATGCGACGGCGACAGTGCATCCACGATCGCGCGCACATAAGGCGTGCGATCGGTGCGATAGCGCCCCGGCTCGGCCGAGGCCCGCGGGCTCAGGAAACGGTGTCGGTCCGCCCATTCAGAGACACCGAGCAGCGGGTCCGGCGTGAGCCCGTCGCGCCACGATTGCCAAAGCTCCTCCGCACCCTCGAAGGTGAACAGGTCATCGAACCGAGGCTCCGCGCTAGCGAAACTCGGGCCGGACCTCGGCGAGCTCGGCGAGGTGTGAACGGACATGCGTCTCCAGAAGCTTCTGCATCGGGTGCGCCTCGACACCGAGCTCGGCCGCCATCAGGGCGGCGACCCGCGCTGGCCAGTTCGCCCAGGCGTCCCGCTCCTCGCGGGCGAGCCGGAACACGAGCGCCGTTGCTCGCGCCCGGTCGACGAGCTCGCCTTTGCGTTCCTGCAGCCGGAGCCGCGCGAGATGCGCCTTGGCGATCTCGTGCGCCGTGCGCGCCTGCACGAAGGTCACGCTGCCGCTCGCGGGCAGCCCCTGCTCCTTCAGCGTCTCGCGCACCGAACCGACCGCCGCTTCGGCGACCGGCTTCAACTTCTCGGGCTTGGCGCGCGACCGCCCGGGCTCGGTTGATCGCGCCCAGGCCGCATCGGCCTTGGCGGGATCGATGGTGCCGTCCGGCTCCAGCGGAATGCGGCCGGCCTTGGCGGCCTTGAGCACCGCCACGTGACTGACGCCGCGAGCCCTCGCATAGGCGCGGATCGAGATCCCCATAACCTTGGTCCGATGATCGCTCTGGCCCGGAAAAAGCAATCAAATGATGCACTTATCCGCTTGGCTCCGGGCCGAAGCAGCGCCTGTATGGCGGCACAAACGATGGAGACCGCCATGTGCCACAACCGGCATAAGCCAACTGCCCTCGAAGCCTTCATCGCGAAGAAGGCGGAGATCGACGCGATGCTCGACCGGCTCAGGGCCCTCAGCGACGACCACTTCGACACCAGCCCCGACGAGATCAACTGGGGGCACGTCGGGACGCTTTCACACTACGCCGAACTGCTGAAGCGCATCACGGACGCGGCTTTCAAGGAGGGCGAGCACGCCGAATAGCAGCGCGGTTTCCCGCCTCTGCCCCGACCGGCGGAGCCGGCGGGGCTCGGGGCAGTAGGAGGGCCAGGATGGTCCCGGCCCCCTTCTAGCCAAAAGGACTGCCCCAATGCCCAGACTCTCAGATACGCAACTCGTGATCCTCTCGGCTGCGTGCCAGCGGGACGATCGACTCATCTTGCCGCTTCCCGACCGCCTTAAGGGCGGCGCGGCCGCGAAGGTCGTTGAGAGTCTTGCCGCCAAGGGCCTGATCGCGGAAGTCGATGCAAAGCGCGGTGACCCGATCTGGCGCGAAGTCGGCGACGGCCACGGCATCACGCTGGTGGCGACCGACGCCGCGCTTGAAGCCCTCGGCATCGAGCCCGACGACGCGCCTGCGGGCGGCACGGCGGGCACGGACGAGACCGCCGGCACCGAGGCCAAAGAGCCTGCGGAGCCAGCGCCCGTGCCGCCCACGGCCGCGCCGGCGCGCAAGACCCGCGAGGGCAGCAAGCAGGCGCAGCTGATCGGCATGCTGAAGCGCCCGGAAGGCGCCAGCATCGAGGAGATCGTCGCCGCCTTCGGCTGGCAGGCCCACACCGTGCGCGGCGCCATCGCCGGCGCGCTCAAGAAGAAGCGCGGGCTCGACGTGACCTCCGGGAAGGTCGAGGGCCGCGGACGAGTCTACCGGATCGCGGATTGAGGGAGGCGCCGATGAATACCATCAAGGTCAGTGACGCTACCTACCGGGCGATCGCCGAAGCCGCCCTCTTGCCCTTCCGCTCGACGGCGACGCGACAGCCGGACGGCACCTGGATGGTGCCGATCGAGGACGACACCTACGAGCGGCTCGAAGCGCATCGCCTTCCGGGCGAGAACGACGACGACACCGTCCAGCGGCTCATCCACCGCTACCGCGGCCAGCCGTTGAGCTGAGTCACTCGGCTGCATCCCACCGCCGGGCTCACTGCCCGGCGGTGGTCGTCTCACTGCTCCGAACGCGGATCGCCTCGAACAGCCGGCGCAGCGCGTAGGAGCGCCCGATCGACACGCCCGTGAAGATCGCGCCTATGGTCAAGTTGTCCGAGAAGGACACGTCGAGCCCGAACAGGGGGAACACCGCGATCTGGGCCAGCACCGCCACGCCGAAACCGACGCCCACGTTGGCGATCGCCTCGACTAGCGACATGGTGCGCGATTGCTTCACGCCGCCGCCCGCTCGTCCTTCAGGTCCCCAAAGGTCCGCCCCTCGCCATCGAGGATCGCGGACGATCCCGTGAACGCCTGCCATCGCTCGACGATGACGTCGCAGTAGCGCGGGTCGATCTCCAGCGCGAGGCAGGCGCGCCCGGTGCTCTCGGCGGCAACGATGGTCGTGCCGCTGCCGGCGAAGGGCTCATAGACGAGATCGCCGCGCCTGCTGTTGTTGACGATCGGGCGGCGCATGCACTCGACCGGCTTCTGCGTGCCGTGTGTGGTCGCTTCGTCCTCATCGCCGCCGCTGCCGATCGTCCACAGGGTCGACTGATCGCGCGCGCCCTGCCAGTGTCCGTTCGCGCCCTTGCGGACCACGTAGAAGCACGGCTCGTGCTGCCAATGGTAGTCGCCGCGGCCGAGCACGAAGCGCGGCTTCGCCCAAACGATCTGCGAGCGGATCATCAGCCCGCTTGCCTCCAGACTCTCAGCGACGGTGCGCGCATGGACGCCCGCATGCCAGACATAGGCGACGTCGCCCGGGAACAACGCCCAGGCCTCGCGCCAGTCGGCGCGATCATCGTTCGAGACCCGGCCGGTGCGCGCCGTCGCCGACACGCCGGCCTCATTCCGCCACGAGGGGTCGTACTCGACCCCATAGGGCGGGTCCGTCACCATCAGGTGCGGAACCGCGCCCGCGAGCAGCCGCTCGACGTCGCTCGTACTGGTGGCGTCGCCGCAGAGCAGGCGATGCGCGCCAAGCAGCCAGAGGTCGCCCGGGCGCGAGACGGGTTCCACAGGCGGCTCCGGGACGACGTCCTCGCCGTCCGCGGCGCCATCGGTCCCGTCCAGGTCGTCGAGCAGGCGGTCGAGCTCGTCCTCGCCAAAGCCGAGGAGGTCGAGATCGACCCCGTCCTCCTGGAGGCGCGCCACTTCGGCCGCGAGCAGAGCGTCGTCCCAGCCGGCGTTGAGCGCGATCTGGTTGTCCGCGATCCGGAAGGCGCGGGCCTGGGCGTCGGTCAGATGGCCGAGCCGGATGACCGGCACCTCCGCGAGGCCGAGGCGCCGGGCCGCCAGCAGCCGGCCGTGGCCGGCCACCAGCACACCGCGCTCATCGACGAGGCACGGGACGTTGAAGCCGAACTCGGCGATCGATCCAGCGATCTGGGCGACCTGGTCCTCCGGATGGGTCCGGGCGTTCGCTGCGTACGGCAGGAGCCGCTCGATCGGCCACCGCTCGACGGCAAGCTCCTCACGCGGCATCGGTGATCTCGACGCCGCGCTCGGCGGCGATCGCTTCGAAGGCCCGGCCGTCCCCGTCGAGGACGGCCTCGGTTCCAGGAAACAGCTGGCGCCAGCGCAGGAGCGCGACATCGACATACTCGGGCGCAAGCTCGATGGCCCGTACGCGGCGCCCCGCTCGCTCGCCGGCGATGATTGTCGTGCCGGATCCCGCGAACGGCTCGAATACCACGTCGCCCTCTGCCGAATAGGTGCTCATGACGAACTCGGGCAGCGCCACCGGGAACACTGCCGGGTGCTCGGTCTCGATGCCGCGCGCCTTGTGCCGCGTGATGCGTAGGACGTTGTCGGGGATGCGCGTCTCCTGGACGCCCTGGCCAGCATGGGTCCATTCGCCCACGGTGCCGTCCTTGCCCCGCATGCCGCCGTGGCTGTCATTGATGTGCCCGGCCCACTTGCAGGGCACGATCTTGTTGGGCTTGCGGGCCTGCTTGTTGAAGTGGAACAGCAGCTCGAAGGCGGGCGCGAGCCGGCCGTTCCAGTCGCCGGGGAGCCCCGGCCCCTGGTCCCAGACGTAAAGGCCGAAGCGCCGCCAGCCCTGGCTCCGCATCCAGGCGAGCCAGCCCTCCCAATAGGGCTGCCACTCGTTGTCGCGGTGGACGAGGCCGAGATTCACGAGCACTTGGCCATCCTCGGCCATCACCTCGGCGAGGTAGCCGAAGACGCCGCGCATCAGGGCGTCCCAATCGTCGATCCCACCGGTCGTGTAGTTCCGCTGGTTGCCATAGGGCGGGCTCGTGAACAGCAGCGACGCGCGCTCGCCATCCATCATTCGGGCAACAGACTCCGCGTCCGTGCTGTCGCCACAGAGCAGGCGATGATCGTCGAGCCGCCAGAGATCACCCGGCCGGGTGACCGGACTACGCGGCGGTTCGGGCGCTTCGTCCGCGTCGCTGCCTTCTTCGGTGTCGCCGTCTGGCGACGTTGCATCCGTGTCGTCGAGCGGCGCCATCAGCCGGTCGAGCTCGGCCTCGTCGAAGCCGGTGAGCGCGAGATCGAAGCCCTCGCCGTTCAGCGCATGCAGCTCGGCGGCGAGCAGCTCATCATTCCAGCCGGCATTGAGTGCAAGCTTGTTGTCCGCAATCACATAGGCGCGGCGCTGCGCCTCGCTCAAATGGTCGAGCACCAGCACCGGTACGGCATCGAGCCCGAGACGCCGCGCGGCTTCGAGCCGACCATGACCGGCGATCACGGTGCCGTCGCTCGCGACCAGCACCGGGTTGGTCCAGCCGAACTCGACGATGCTCGCCGCGATCTGCGCCACCTGCTCGTCCGAGTGCGTGCGCGGGTTGCGCGCATAGGGGCGCAGGCGGTCGAGCGGCACGAGCTCGACGCTGTCGGGCAGGCGGGGCTGCATGACGGAATGGGGCGGTACCGGATCGGATTGTTAGGGGATGGTAACCGGCCAACGCCGGTTACCGCTGAGCGTTACCATGGCGGGTGGCGCTAAAGTCCGCGCTGGATCAAACGCTTGGCGAGCCTAACCCGAGCACATCCGTGGTAACTGGTAACTCGGTTTTCGTCGCTGGCGGTGCCGAACTTCCGGGCCATTGCCGCCAGCATACGTTCTCGGCCAGGGAGGACCCGCGCTTCGTGCCAATCACCGATCGGCCGCGCGCGGCTCACCTGAGCATGACCGAAATCTACGCCGATCCAGCCGATTTTGTCCGAGCGAAAAGTGTCCGCCGGACACCTTTCTCTTTGCTTCTCAGGACTTCGCCGCTCCGGTCATCTCGATCACTCTGCGCCGCGAGTGATTACGATTGAGCCGCCGCCCATTGAGCCGCCACGCGATCACGCAGAGCGCATAGAGCCAGTGCTCGTGGGCGGCGGAGCGCTGCAGCCCCGCCGTCCAGCAGATGGTCTTCCAGCGTTCGCCGAAGGCGCGCATCCAGACGATCTTGCCGTCGACGGGGTCGAGCCCGACGGTCCAGGTCAGCGTCTCCTCCATGCGGCTGATCGCTGCGGGGGACGGCAGCACACGCATCGGCCTGGGCTCCTGTCCCACCAGATCGCTGAACTCGTAGATGATCCGTGGCCAGAGATTGTAATAGCCCTGCAACCTCGGCTCGGGCAGCCGCTTCAACACGCTTGCCGCCTCGGCGAGCCGCTCCTCGACCAGCGACGGCGTCCAGTGCGTCTCAGCCATGGCGCGCCTCCTGGGATGCGCGCCGACCATAGAGCTTCTCGCCGAGCTGGCGGATGAGCTCGCGCTCGGGCCAGGTGAGCCGCTGGTCCTCGGCGCTCACCACCAGCAGGCCCTGCTCACGCCAGCCCTCGCGCTTGATCTCCTCGGCGGATCGGCGCTCGCCGCCATAGCCCTTCGGGAACCACCTCACCGCGCCACCTCTCGCAGGACGGCGGCATAGCCGGCGACATCGACCATGCTGTCGAGGTGCGCCGGATCGTGCGCGAGGCGCGCAAGCTTGAGGTCGATGAGACAGAGTGCGACCTGAGCCGGTGTCACGCTGTGGCCAAGCGTGAGCGACCACCGCCTGGCGATCGCCTCCATGGATGCGCGAGGTTCGCCATAGGTCTCACGCCGATTGGCGACCACCGCGGCGGCGTGCTTCAGCAGCATCTCGGCCGTCATCGCACACCCCCTTGCGTCTCGATCGCCCAGAGCAGGATGGCGATGGCGTCGGCCTCGTTGTCGTCGGCGGGCGCAAAGCCGCGTGCGCGGACGGCAGCCAGCACCGCCGCCTTGTCTGCATTGCCCTTGCCGGTGACGTGGCGCTTGATGGTGCCGACGGGCACACCCTCGTAGGCAACGCCCCTCTGCTCGCACCACGCGGTCAGCGTCGCCAGAAAGCCGCCGTAGAGATGGGCCGCATCGGTGCCGACGTGGCGCCGGACTTCCTCGAAGTAGACCGCGCCAGGACCACCGGCATCGGCGGCAAGCCCGTCGAGCCAGCTGCGGAAGCGCAGGTAGCGCATGCCGCCGCCGTCATAGCGGCTCGGGCGGAAGGAGACGGCGCCACTGTGAATGGCTCCGTCGGCCATGCGCACGGCCCACCCCATGGTGGTGCCGAGGTCGAGAGAGAGGATGGCGCTGAGCGGCGGCGCCAGGCCGACCGCCGGCAGGCTTGCATCCGCACACGCCGCGGTCAGAGTCGTCGAAGCCATGATGGTCTCCGTGATCGGGATCGTTGTGGTCAGGACGGCGACGGTCTGGTTCTTGGCGGAGCTGGCCGTCGTCGTCCGCTCGGCTCGGGATCACCGATGGGACGGAGGATCGCGGCCTCGTTGCCGTCGCGGCGCGCTCGTCGCCACAAGGGTCAGCGTCGATGACCGGCGACGGCGGAGATGTGTGGAAGGGCGGGCGATCTTCGCCAATGGCCACAGTTGCCACATCGGAATTTCATGTGGCCACTGATAAGCCTTTGAAGACAAAGGCGAGTGGCCACACTTGCCACACTTTCCACTTCTCAAAGATAAAATTGACGCGCGACCCTTCCGCGCTTTTCCCCACGAACGGAAGAGACGAGGACTCCCTATATCTGTCCCCCGGCTGTGGCCACGGTGGAAAGTGTGGCAACTGCCCTTGTTCATCAATGCGTTAGCAGTGTCCACAGCGATTTTCCGTGTGGCAAGTGTGGCCACTGGAATGCCTCCTCGGGCGGCCGCTGCGGGCGGAGTGGCCACAGGTGCCACAGTGGCCACATGGCCGAGTGCGGCGGCACTGGCCACAGGTGCCACAATGGCCACACGCCCATGCGTGGCCACACTGGCCACAGTTGCCACAGCGCGCGTGCACGGATGGGCGCGCGCCGTCATGCCTCGACCTCCTGCATTCCGTGATCGGCCCAGGCCGAGCGGCGGCCGAACTCGGAGCGCTTGAGCGCATAGGCGTCGATGCGGCCGATCTTCGGGACCCACCGCACAGTGGCGCGCCGCTGATCCTGGCGTGTCGCCAGCAGGTCCCGGTCGGCGAGCGCCTTGACGATCTGCTGGGTCTTCAGCGTTCCGCCCGCCGCGTCGCGCAGGCGCTGCGCGGGTACGTAGATGGCCGCGTCGTCATACCAGGCGACGGCCTCGCGGTTGTTGAGCTTGCGGTCGAAGCTCTCGGCGCCGATGTCGACGGATTTGATGGTGACATCCCAGCGTTCCGCGATCCAGGCGCGCAGGCTCGCGATGCCCTGCTCGTCGGGGGTGAGCGCCTCGGCATCAGAGGACTTCTCGAAGCGCTCCCAGGCCCAGCGGACCGGCGCTTCGATGTCGATCGACCAGGGCAGGAGATCGAAGTCCTGAGCGAGCCTGCCGGCGACGAGCGGAAGGGCAAGGCAGGTCGCGGCCCGGAGCCGTGCGGAATCGGCACGGTCGCCGGCAAGCTCACGCGCCTGTTCGAGAATGCGGTCGCGCAGCGCGTCGGGCGCATGGTGCAATTTCGCCGCGACCAGCCGTTCGACAAAGGCGGGGCCGGCATGGCCGCAGTGGCTCTCGGCGTCGGCGATCGCCTTGAGCTTGGCAGCCGGCACCGAGCGGTCCACCTCGGTCACGTCGACGTCGAGGATGCGCACCGCCATGCCGGCGATCCAGGACGCGCCGTCGGCGCGCACCTTCTCCTCCAGGGAGCACTCGCTGGAGAGCAGCGCGTAGGTCGACCAGGCATAGCGCTGCTTGAGGATGGCGCCGGCCGTCATGCGCGCCTTTCCCTGGCCGCCGGCGATGGCGTAGATGAGCTTGGCGATGGCGCGGCCGTCGGCGTGGGCGAGCTCATCGAGGGCGAGGACGGTGCCGCTCGCGGCCTGGGCAAACACCTCGATGGCGTTTTCGGTCGAGCGCATGGACTGCAGCAGCCCGGCGCCGATGGCGGTCGAGGTCCAGGCGGAGACGGCGAGGCGCTGGGCGGTGGTCTTGCCGCTCGACGAGAGGCCGGAGAGATTGATGCCGCAGCTGTCGAGCCCGGCGAGCGACTGCACGACGCCGCAGAAGCCGGCGAGCACGCCGAGGAGGAGGTGCGGACAGCCCTTCACGGATGCGGCGGCAGCCGCCGCGGACTTCCAGCCGTCGAGGCTGCCGCGCACCGTGTCGTAGCGGGCGTTGGCGACAAGCTCCAGCGTGGAAGCCGGCGCATCGCCGATCGCGCGGCCGGCCGGCGTCACGAAGACCGGGCGGTCGCAGCCATCGAGCCGGTGCCAGCCGGGCCGGCTGACGACGAGGATCTCGTCCCGCGGATCGGCCGCCTTGAGGACCGCCAGCGCGACCTGGTCGCCATCGCCATAGCTGCGCAGGCCCGCGGCGAAGAGGGCGGAGCGGATCTCCTGCGCACCCTGGCGGGCAAGGCCGGCGCGCGGCAAGTCGACGGCGCGCGGCTCGCCCTGCATGTCGCGCACGAGCAGGCGCAGACCATAGGTGCCCTCCTGGTCGAGATAGCGCAGCCGGGCGGGGATGCCGAAGGGGCTCGCGACCACGCGCCAGATGGTGTGGCCGTCCTTGTCCTTGCCGGCATTGCGGTGGACGAGGACATCGCCCTTGCGCGTGCGGAAGTAGCGCAGCTCGACGCCCTCAATGAAGGGCAGCGGATAGGTTGCGGCGGTGCGCGCAACCTCGTCGGGTTCCGGCGCCGTGGCGCCGATGACGGGGTCCATTTCAAGCTGCTGAGTGCCTTCGCCGCCGGTGTGCAAGGGACTGTCTCCGCCCCATGCCACGGCGGCATCGATCGCGGTCCTGACCGCTTCCGGGCCGTCGCGCAGGAGCAGATCGTTGAAGTCGTCGCCTTCGCGGGGCGGCAGTGCGATGGAAACCTGGCGGCCCTCCATCGCTAGCTTCGCGGCGGCTGCCTCGGCGGCGCGGCGGCCGGCGTCGTCGTGGTCGGCGAGCAGCACGACACGCGCGATGCCGGGCGGCAGGTCGACGCTCTCCATGCCGGAGGCGGACAGCGTCGCCCAGGCCGGCAGATCCGGGCATGCGGTCATCACCGCGAGCGCCGTCTCGATGCCCTCCGCAAGGGCGATGCGGCCGTCGCGCGCCTCGGCCAGCCGCACCGCCCCGCCGCCCACCGGCCCGAGCGTCTTGCGCGCAGGCGAAACATCGGCCTTGGCTGGCGTCGCTGGGTCGAGATAGGTGCGGTGGAGCGCAACCTGCGCGCCACCGGCGTTGCGCACGACGGCGACCATGCCGGGGAAGCCGCGCTTCGCCTCCCAGTGCGCGAGATCGTCATGGAAGAGAAGATCGGGCGACGCCGGCAGCGCGAGGCCACGGGCGGCGAGATATGCTGCCGCATGCGTGCCGGCGATCGGCCGTGCACCCGACAGGATGAAGGCGATCTCGCGCGCCAGGTCGTCGGATGATTGGCGCGGAGCCTTCTTTCTCGGGCGTGCCGCAGAGGGGGCTTCGCCCGCCAGCTCGGCCGCATAGGCGAACAGCTGGTGTCCGGCGTAGCCGGTCGCCTCTGCAAGCGTGCTCAGGGGCCCGCCGCCACTGCCGCCGTCGAAGTCGATCCAGTCGCCGGCACGCTCGCCCTTGAGCGCGATGACGCAGGAGCCGTTCTTGCGCGGAGCGTCGCCGCGGATGTTGGCGAGCCGCCATTCGTCGCCTTCGCGTCTCCCGTTCGGGAAATGCTGCGGCACCCAGATCGCCGCGCTGTCCCGCAGGCGCGCGGCGATCGCGTCGAGATCGAAACGGGGCGGAGGCGCGCTTACGTCGTTGAGATCGATCATGCGCGCGCCTCAATCGAGGATCACGAGGCCGCGCTCGGCGCGGGTGATGGCGGTGTAGAGCCAGCGGGCGCGGTCCTCGGCGGTGCGCGCGAGACCGTCATCGAAGACGACCACGTTCTCCCATTGCGAGCCCTGGGACTTGTGGCAGGTGATGGCCCAGCCCCACACCGCCTCGATCAGCGTCTTCTTCTTCCAGTGATCGCGCCGCTCACGCTCGCGGTCGGGCGCGACGTGCTCGTCGAAATGCCCCTTATAGATGCGGAAACGCTCGCGCGTACCGTTGGCGCCGCCGATCTTCTCGCCATCCTCGGTGTCGATGACGGCGGTGAAGGAGAGCTCGTCCTCGTCCTCGATCTCTGTGAGGTCGAGGAACATGCCGTTGACGAGGCCGAGGTCGTTGCGGTTCTTGAGGCAGATGATCTTCTCGCCGCGTCCGATGGGATAGACGCCCTCGAAGCCGGCCGCGCGCTTCATGGCAAGGTTGAGCTGGATGCGGGTCGCGTTCCTGCCACAGATGACCTGTCCGCCGCGCAGCATCTGCTCGGGCGCGATATCCTGCCTGCGCATCTTCCACACGAAGGCGTCGTGCTCGCCGTAGGGGATCGGCTTGCCTTCGCGCGCGAGCGTGGCCAAGCGGATGATGGCGCTGTCGCCGGCCTGCCGGTGCACCTCGGTGAGCAGGACGTCGGGCGCATCCTTGGTGAAGGCGCCTTCGCCCTTGACCGGCGGGAGCTGGCCGGGATCGCCGAGTACGAGAACAGGCTTGCCGAAGGCGAGGAGGTCGCGCGCCATGTCGTCCCCCACCATCGATACCTCATCGAGCACCAGGAGCTTGGCGTCGCGCAGGGCCGACTGCTCGTTGAGCACGAAGCGCGGCTTGTGGATGTCGGCAAGGCGGAGCTCGAGCGACCGCAGCTGCGAGTCCGCAAACAGGCGCTCGGCGGTGCCCATGGCGGTCAGCTTCGCCTTGAGGTCGGCGATCTCCTGCTTGATCCGCTCGATCTCGGCCGGGGTCGCCTCCGAGACGCGGTAGATCAGCGAATGGATGGTCGAGGCCGGCGTGCCCTTGCGGGTCATGACCAGCGCTGCCTTGCCGGTGAAGGCGGCATAGAGGACGCCCTCGTCCAATCCCAGCTCGGCGATGGCGTGCTTGGTGATTGTCGTCTTTCCGGTCCCCGCATAGCCGAAGACCCGGAACACCTGGTTCTCCGCCGTGCGGTTCGTGAACCAGTCCTTGATGGCCTCGATGGCCTTCGCCTGGAGCGCGGAGGGCGTGAAGGTCATGGCGCGCCCTCCCAGCAGCTTTGCTGATAAGGACACAGACGGCAGAGATAGAAGTCGGGCGCCGCAGCGATGCGCGGCGGCAGCTCGCCTGCTTCCGCGGCACGGATGATCTCGACCGCCTTGTCGGAGAGCCCCTGGGCCTCGGCCGGATCGAAGGCGACGGCTTCGTGATAGAGCGCCTGGGTGTCCTTGTTGATCGCCGTGAAGAGGGCGATCGCGAGCTCCATGTAGGCCATGTAGAGCTGGACCTGCGCGAAGTAGACCGGCTTCGAGACCGCCAGGCCCCGCTTGACGAGGTCGTTCCAGGATTTGGCGTTGAGCGCCTTGTGCTCCCAGAGAGCCGGCCAGGCGATGCCGACTTCGGGCCCGCCAACGATGACGCCGTCGATATGGCCGCGCAGCCGGCCACCGGCAGCCGAGAAGCCGAACTGGCCGCCGTCGCGGCGCTCTGTCCGGAGATCGAAGCCGGCGGCGCGCAGCCAGCCGATCGACAGCGTCTCGAAGCGATGACCGGCATCGAAGATGCGCAAAATGGCGCCATCGAACTCGCGGCCCTCGTCCGGCGGCGCATGGCTGATCTCATAGACGAGCTGGCGCGCACAGGGCTCGCCGATACGGCTTCCGCCGAGGTAGTCGCGCGGAGGCTGCCGGCGATGGCGCTCGACGAGGGCGCCGTCGATGAGTGCGTTGATGCGGGTCGCCATCCCGCCGGTGATGGTGCCGCCATAGACGGCGCCCGAGCCGTGGTTCAGATCGATCATGCGCTGCGCTCCCAGAAGCCGCCGGCTTCAGCGATGCAGCGCAGCTTGTATTCCTGTGCGGGCGTCAGACGGGCGCGATCGCCGTAGGCGTCCAGCTTCTCGCGCAGGCTGGCGCAGAATTCGATCTCGAACTCCGTCTCGGCGTTGGCTTCCGCCGCCGCGAGCAGCGCCAGCCAGTTTCCGGCCGGACCGTCATGGTTCAGATCCATCATGGCGGCCGGCCTCCTCAAAAAGGGATCGGATCGTTCAGCTCGTCGCTGCGCGTCCCTTCCTCGGACTGGCGACGGATCGACTCCTGGAACCCATCGATGCAGGCCTCGATGATGCGGTCGATCTCGGCCGCGCTGCGGTCATGAAAGGGCGCCATCAGGCCGAGCTCGGTGAGCGCCTCGGCCAGGAAGCGCCGGGCATCCTTGATCGCGCGGATCTCCATGTCGGTCTTGTCGATCATTCCGTTGTTCCTGTTCGCGAGGGCCGAGCCGGCGTCGAGGCAGGGCATCGAGCAGAAGCGGTGGTGCGGAAATCGGTCCCACTGCAGCCGGTGGACGTAGCCGAAGCCGCGCGCCTGACGCCCGCACAGGGCGCAGGGCTCTACCCGAGCAAGAGCCGGGTCAGGTCCTCGTTGCCGGCTGGCTGCTCCTTGATCCGCTGCGAGGCCAGGACGATGAAGCGGGAGATCGCATTCGAGGCCATGGCCTCGAGGTCGGCCATGGTGAGGGCGGCGACGGGCTGATTGAGCCTTCCGCGCCCTTCGAGCCATTTGCCGACCTCCTTTGCCGCTTCGCGCGTCACGTGCGCCTGCCACTCGTCATCGGTCATGGCGGTCAGCTGTTGAGCCAGGCGGGCCCAGCCGGCTTGGCGGCTGGCTGCTGCGGCGCGGACGCGCCCGCGTTCGCCCAGGCCGGGGCGGCGGCCTGTGCCGGCGGCTGTGCGGGAGCCGCCTGGTTCCAGGCCGGCTGCGCCGCCGGCGCAGCGGACTTCGGGCGGGCGCGGGTGCTCGGGCTCGCAGGCACAGCCTCGCCGTCCATCACCTTGCGCCATTCCGGCTCGCTCGGCAGGACCACGCGGTCGAGCTTGTTGCTGTCGCCGTAGCGGGGATCCTCGGAGGGCTCGATCCTGATCTTGGCGACGAAGGTGATGCCATTGAGGTCGGCGAGACCGCGCAGGATGCGCTTCGCCTTCGCCGCCTCGCTCATGTCGGCGGGATCGAGGTCGAGCGCCGAGTCGATCATGGCGCGGAAGGTGCTTTTGGAGATCTTCCAGCCGATCGAGACGCCATGCTCGTCCACCTTGCCGCCCTGGACGGTGAACATCTGCCAGAACTTGCGCCGGGCATGCGGCCCCTCGGTCACGGTGAACTCGCAGTCAAGCATGAGCACGTCGCTGCCGGGCGAGTTCGAGGCCTTGAGCAGGCCGCGATCGATCTCCGCTTGGCCGTCCGTGCCGCCCTTGCGGATCGCCATCGCCACCTTGGCGAAGGTGCCGTCCGGGATGAGCTCGCCGGTCTTCTGGGGCTCGGCGTCGTTCATGTCGAAGGTCATGGGATTCATCCTTTCGTGGTCGCGTTGATCTTGGAGAGGAGGGCGCCGAGGTCTGGGGGCTCGGTTACGTCGAGGCGGCCGGAGCGGTCCTTGGCGGGGAGGCCAAAGGGATTGCCGGCGCGGCAGACGAGGCGCCGCGTCTCGCCGCGCTCGGGCTCGTGCCGCCAGCCCTCGCCGTCGACACTGAAGAAGCTCATGCTGATGACCTGGTCGACGATGCCCGGCAGCTCGCGGCCTGCCTTGCCGCCCTCCATCTGCGGCTGCCAGACGGCGCGGCTGAGCTCGTCAGTGACCTTCTCCAGGATCCCGACGAAGATCACGGTCTTCGCCTGCGCGTGCTGCAGGTGCTTCAGAAGCCCGATGACCTCGCGCGCGAGCAGCCCGTAGGCGCCGCGGGTATCGGGCTTGCCGGTCTTCTCCGAGAAGGCCTCCGGCCGCATCCGCGCCCAGGCCATTGCCTGGCGCGTCAGGTCCGTGATGCTGTCGACGAAGATGATCCGCTTGGAGGCGATCAGGCGGACCAGATCCGGATTGGTCGCCGCCAGGTGCTGGTAGTGAGCCTCCGAAAAGAACCCGTCCGGCGGCACCGCGGGATCGACGCCGCCGACGAGACAGCCGATGTCGATCGCGTCGGCGAAGGTGCGCACGGGGATACTGTCGCCGGGCCAGTCCTGGACCGACTTCATGCCCGCTTCGAGATCGATGCAGAGCGTCTCGCGCGCAGGCAGCGTCTTCAGGAGCGAGGTCTTGCCGACACCGCTTGGCCCGAAGATCGCGAGGGTGGTCTTGTTGTTGGCTTCGGCCAGACGCTCGTCGGCCGTGACGATCTTGAGCGCCATCATGCTCCTCCCTGGATCCGGGCGATGCCGTCGAGCCACCGCTCGAGGCGGGCGGCCGTTTCGCGGGCCACGCGGGCCTCGCGGCGGAGCCAAACCAGCTGCTCCGTGGGCAGAGCGATCAGATCGCGCACCGGCATGTGCCGGACGTCGTCGAGTGCGGGGCGGGCCGTCATCGCGCGCACGTCCTGGCGGCGCGCATGCCCGCCTTGATCGCGAGATAGGCCATGCGGCCATCGTCGAGCCGCTGCTGCGCGGCGATCAGCATTTCCTGCCCGACCAGCGCCATGACGCGATCGGCGATGCGGCCGAGCGCCTCGCGCGCGCCTGCGGCCAGGCCCGAGGTCTCCCGCGCGCGATCCACTGCCAGGTGGCCGACGTGATAGGTGAAGCGCTCGCCGGGCCGGGCCGTCTCGAACCAGCCGAGGAGCGCGGCTTCGCTGGTGGCGATGGTGCGGGCGGGTTCGGAGAGCTTCATCCCCATTGAAATACCGGCTCGCGCTGAGGGCACCAATTCGAATGATTTCGCGCGGTTTCGCCCGCGAACCGGAGAGAAAACAAAGTTATCGCTGCGGGCTTCCGCGAAGGCGCGGCTCTGAAGACCTGCCGTCATCGGCCTGCCTCCTGCCGCTTCTCGTCTTCGAAGGACTCGACATCTTCGAGGCGATAGACGACGCGCCCGCCGATCTTGAGATATCGCGGCCCCTGGCCGAGCCAGCGCCAGCGCTCCAGCGTGCGCGGGCTGATCCGCCAGCGCTGGGCAAGTTCAATCTGAGTGAGATGTCGGACGGTCACGCTCCTCTCCTTCGGCCTTCAACGAAAACCTGCGGAGAGGATGGTCCTGCGGGAGTAAAGCTGTCCGCAGGACCGGCGGCGGATCGCCGCTGGGGCGTAACGGCCCGGTGATGGACCGGTGATGGACGGGTTTGCGAAGGACTACTCGGTCCTTAGACGGTATTTCCCTCGCCCGTTTGAGAGCAGCAGCACCCCCCAGGCCGGATGGCGGCCGAACAGGTTGACCATGCGCATGTTCGTGTCATTCGACTTGGCCGCCTGCAGCACGATCTTGCCCGAACGCCATGGCTCGTCCGTCTGCGCCGCTGCGTGGAGAAAGCGGATCGCGGCCTGCTGAATCTCGCCGGTGAAGTAATAGGGTTCGCCACGCAGTCGAATCTCCGAGTAGTCGGGCGCGTGCCAGAACGCTGTCCCGTTGTACTGCTTCTCGGCCGGACCGGCCGCCGCCGCACGAGTGCACGCTTCGCAGGCGTCGTGGTCGCTTCGGCCGGCGAGCTCCAGGCAGCGGCGGATCTTGGCGCCGACGTCCTGGCCGTCGACGCTCAGCGGCTTCATGATGAAGTCGTTGATGCCGTCCTTGAACGCGCTGATGATGTTCTTCGGTTCCTTGCCGTGCCCGCTGATCACGAGCACCGGCATGAGATGCATGTCGTTGGCGCCACGGTGGGGGAAGCGCTTGCGTATCTCGCGCAGGAGCGACATTCCCGATTCCACCCTCGGCTTGATCGATTGGCCGTCCGCCTTGATTTGCAGATCGAGCAACACGTAGCAGAAGCCGCCTCCATCGAGACACGCTCTGGCATCGGCCAGGGTTTCGGCATGCAGGTGATCGTGTCCGAAGGACCGCAGGAGATCGGCAAGCTCGGCGGCCATCTCCGGCTCATCCTCCACGATGAGAGCGATGTGGCGATCGGCCATCGGAGTCAGTCCTCCGAACGCGCCTGCTCTACGGGCAGGACCACCGTAACAGTGGTGCCTACGCCCTCACGGCTTTCGATCGACAGCGTTCCTTGATGGTCGATCTCGATGATCTTCTTTGCCAGCGGGAGGCCGAAGCCCATCCCGTTGGCCTTGCCCGAGCTGTAGAGCAGAACGCAGTCGCGCAGCGCCTCCTCGCTCATGCCGCAGCCGTTGTCGGCGACCGTGATCCTGACGTGCGTATCCGTCTGCGGGGTGGCGGAGATGATCAGGACGCCGCGGCGCGGCTGGTTTAAGCAGGCCTCGACGGCGTTCACGATGATGTTAATGAGGGCCTGGAGCAGGCGTGAGCGGTTTGCTTCCAGGTTCAACGAGCCGTCGATCTTCTGGCGCACGTCGATGCCGGCGGTGGGAAGCTCGACGTGGCTGAGGGCAAGCTCGGCGGCCTCCTTCACGATGGGGACCAGAGCCTCCAGGGCAAACTCGGCCGGCGCCTCGGTCGTGAACGCCCGGAGGTTGTCCAGGAATTCGGTGATCAGCCGCACGCGCGCCTGGGCCCGGCGCGCATGCAGAAGCGTGTGGTCGGGGACACCCGGTATGCCCTGGAGCTCCTTTTCCAGGTTGAGAAGCGAGGCATCGAGCGGCGAGATGATCCGAACGATCTCGTGGTACGCCTCGCGCACAAAGCGGTGATGCAGATGGTCGGCGACATTGAGCGCCGCCCGCCGCGCGCGCAGCCCGTAGCGGGCCTCCAGGGCGGAGAGGAGGCCGAGGATCGTGTCGCCGCGGCTGTCGCCATGAATATCGGCCCGGCTGAGTTCGCTGCGCCGTTGCAGGGTCTTCCGCGCCGCCTCCCGGACCCAGGCGTTCTCATCCTCGACGATCCGAGCGATCACCGCGGGAAAGGCATCGTGGCGGAGGAAGAGCACGGCGTGGGCGACGGCCTTGCGGACCTCCCACTTGGAATGGGACGACAGGCGCAGGAGGCGGGACGCGAGCTCCGACCTCAGGAGGTCATCGACATGCTGCGTGCGAAGCCAGTCTCCCACCTGCTCGATGGCCTCCCGGACCCTGCTCCAGTCGTCCGCGTCGAGATCCCCGAGCAGGGTCTGCTCTTCCTCCTCCGTCATGGCGGCCGCCTCAGTGGCCGTATTTCTGCATGCGGAGGACGAAGGCTTCCTTGCCGCCTTCGAGCAGATGCTCGATCTGCTCCTTCACGGCATCCACCGTTCCCACGTGGGAGACGGCGCCGCGCCGGCCGTCGGAGGTGAAGACGAACACCCTTTCCGCCTCGCCGAGGACGGGAATGTTCGGGTTGTGGGTCACGAAGATGAGCTGCCGGCTGGCCTTCACCTCGCGCAGGCTCTTAACGATAGCGTGGTAGACGAAGGCGTTGTCGAGATTGTCCTCGGGCTGATCGATCAGCAGCGGCCGCTCGCTTTCGAGCAGCAGGATCGGCAGGATGACGGTGCAGCGCTGGCCCGTGGACAGGTCCGCCGAGTTCTTGAAGTCGGCGCCGTCCTTGAGCGCGATCAGCGGCTCGTCCTCCAGATCGATGGTCTCCAGCTTGGCCGTATCGTCGGCATCCTGGAGGTGGGCGACGATGCGGAGCGCCTGGTCCTCGGCAATCCCGCCATCCTCGGCAAGCCGTGCGGCATCGCCCTTGCGGACGATCCGCGACAGCTCCTCCGGCGACACGCTCTCTACGAGGCGTGAGACGATGCGGTTGTACTGAAGGCCGCTTCCCTTGAGCATGTCTTTCAGCAGCGCCTCATAACCAGAACGGTCGCCAGATTGGGTGATGGACACCCGGATGGTCGGCCCGAGCGCAGCGGAGAGCCGTTCGGCCACTTCCTTGCGCAGCCCGAAGCGCCGGTCGCGCAGCTCTGACAGTTTCGTGTTCATCTGGCGGTGGCTGGCCTCCAGCGCCTTCCGCTTCTGGCGCAGACCATCGAGCTCGTGCCGCGCCTTGGTCAGCGCGAGATGCCGCTGCTGCAGCTTCGCTCGCTCGGCCGCCCGCTGCTGCTCCTGCGCCGAGCGGGCGATGATCTCGCGATATTGCTGCTCCTGCCGGGCATGGGCGGCCGCAAGCCGGTGCGCCACTTCGTCGAGGCGTGAGGTGAGAGCGTTGCATCGACTCTCGATCTTGGGCACGGCGTCCCGGAATACGCTGACGAACTCCTCGACGGCGGTCTCCATCTCCTCGAACAGGTCGCCATTCGGGCCCTCACGGAATCCGTCGCCAATGGCGTTCGCGCAATCCTCCGCGACCGAGTCGGCAAAGCGTCGGAAGCTCGCAGCGGCTGCCCCGACCGCCCGGCGCAGATCGGCGACAGCCTCCGTCTCCCGCGTCCGCAGCGCCTTGTGCGCGTGCGCGGCGTTGATCAGCTGCGCGTCCGCGCCCTCGACCACCTGCATTTCCTGAAGGCGCTTGCCGACGACCTCGATCTCCGGGACCACGTCCTGAAGCTCGCGGATGCGCTGGTCGAGATGCCGGAGATCGGTGGCGCTCTGCTGGATGGCGCGCTTAGCCTTCTGAATCTCGACGCTGGCCGCGCGGATCGCCTCCTCGGCGAACTTGTCGATCAGCGAAAGCTGGAACCGCGGATTGGTCGCGATCTCCTCGATCTCGTTCTGGCTGTAGATGTCGGCCTTGAACACGAGATCACGGTCGAGCGACACAGGAATCGGATCGCCGTCGCTGTCCAGGACCTGGACGTCGTCGCCCCATGGCCGCTCGGCGCGATACCGGGTGCCGTGCTTAGTCTCGACATCGAGGTAGATCGTGCCGCTTCCGAGATTGCCGCGCACGTGGCCTTCGATGGCCTTCGCTCGCGGCCGGCTGTCGGCAGCGTCTGGCATCATCCCCAGGATGTAGCGGACGAACTCGAGGACCGTGGTCTTGCCGGTGCCGCGGCCGCCAATGATGCAGTTGAGTCCGTCGGTGAACTCGAGCCGGGTGCCGTCGAGAAACCCGCCCACCACCTCCAGGTTCAGGATGCGGTGGTGCGGCCGGCGGCCATCCTGATCGTTCTCGCTTTCGGCAACATCGCTCCCTGGGAGTTCGTTCATCCCCTTTTCCTTTGCTCGGACTGGTACAACCGGTGTGTAGCTTCGCACGCCGGTGTGATCATCCGGCGAAGCCGGGTTCTATTTTTGTTCTCGCCAACGCAAGAGTCAATCGCTTACGTGCGCGACGGTGCGCGCGGCCTCCTTTGTTTGCGCGGGCCTGCGATAAGCGATTGAATTTACTTCTGTTTTGTGAAATCCACACCTACCGTCCGGCGATCGACATCGCTTTGCGGACGGTCTCCATTCCATGCACCCGAGCCTTGCAGGCCCCAACGCCATCGATCCCGAACGGATGACGCCGGAGGACCGCATTGCCGAGATCGGGCGCATCCTGGGCCTCGGGCTCGTTCGTCTCCACGGGGCCAAGTCAACTTCTTTATCTGCAGGCTGCGGAGACAGTTACCTCGACTACTCGCCCAACCAACGCCGTCATGCCGACACTCGCATGAAGAGAAAGGCATGATGATGGGACGAAGTTCAGCAGCAAGAACAAGTGCTTCGGCACCGCCGCGCCCTGGCGACGATGAAAGTCGCGACGCGACGGTGCTGGCCAGGCTGGCGGCCATCAAGACGATGAGCGTCGCTGACCTCAAGGCCGAATGGCAGCGCCTGTTCGGGGCGGATGCCCCTAACAACAGCCGGCCCTTCCTGGAACTCAGGCTCGCCTACCGCATCCAGGAGCTGGCCTATGGTGGCCCGTCCCGCGAGACGGTCCGGCTGCTCGATGCCCTTGCCGACGAGCTGCAGGGCAAGCCGGGACGCAAGGCGATGCTCCGCGAATCGCGCATGCCGGTCGCCGGCACCCGGCTGGTGCGGGAATGGAACGGTGTCGAGCACACCGTCACGGTCCTGCGCGACGGGTTCGAATGGGAGGGACGCAAGTACAAGTCGCTCTCGGCAATCGCCCGCGCGATCGCCGGCACGCGCTGGAATGGCTGGCGCTTCTTCGGCCTTCGCGAGATCAAACGGGGCGAGCGATGAGGGATTCGGCCGTGCTCGCCACGCCCCGCCGGCAGCGCTGCGCCATCTATACGCGCAAGTCCACGGAGGAGGGTCTGGAGCAGGAGTTCAACAGTCTCGACGCCCAGCGCGAGGCCTGCGAAGCCTATACCGCGAGCCAGAAGGCCGAGGGCTGGGTCCTCCTGCGCGACCGCTATGACGATGGCGGGTTCTCGGGCGGCACGCTCGACCGCCCGGCGCTGAAGCGGCTGCTGACGGACATAGAGGCCGGTCTGATCGATGTGGTGGTGGTCTATAAGATCGACCGCCTCTCCCGGTCGCTTATGGACTTCGCCAAGCTGGTCGAGGTATTCGACCGCTGCGGCGTCACCTTCGTCTCCGTCACCCAGTCCTTCAACACCACGACCTCGATGGGGCGGCTGACGCTCAACATCCTCCTATCCTTCGCCCAGTTCGAGCGCGAGGTGATCGGCGAGCGCATCCGCGATAAGTTCGCCGCCTCGCGCAAGCGCGGCATGTGGATGGGAGGCTTCGTGCCGCTCGGCTACGACGTGCAGGACCGGAAGCTCGTCGTCAACGAGGCCGAGGCCGAGCTGGTCCGGCACATCTTTGAGCGCTTCATTCAACGCGGCTCGGTCACCCTGGTCGTGCGTGGGCTGCAGGCCGAAGGGCGGCTCACGAAGCGCGGCAAGCCCTTCGACAAGGGCATTGTCTACAAGCTGATCAACAACCGCGTCTATGTCGGCGAGGCGGTGCACAAGGGCGTGAGCTATCCCGGCGAGCACGAGGCAATCATCGACCGCGACACCTTCGACAAAGTGCAGGCTATCCTCGCCACCAACGGCTATTCCCGCGGAGCAGTGATGCGCAGCAGGACGCCCGCGCTGCTCAGGGGCCTCATCTTCACCGAGGCCGGCCGCGCGATGACACCCGCCTCCACGAGAAAGGGCAGCCGGCTCTATCGCTACTACGTGTCGACCGACGCGATCCGCGGGCGCAAGCCGGCCGGCACGACGGCGCCCCTGCGCCTGCCGGCCGATGTGGTCGAGGCCGCGGTGGTGCGGGAAATCCGCCGCCTCGTTCGCACGCCCGAGATCGTGGCGCAGGCCGTGGCCGCGGCGCGGCGGGAAACGCCCGACCTCGACGAGCGCGACGTGGTCGCCGCCGTAGACCGGTTCACCGAGATCTGGTCCGCGCTGTTCCCCGCCGAGCAGGCCCGCATCGTCAAGCTGCTGGTGGAACGGGTGACCGTGACCGCCGACGGCCTCGCGGTCGATCTGCGCACGGACGGCCTTGGCACCGTGGTGCGCGAGATGCTGGCCCAGAAGCCCGAGGAGGCCGCATGACCACGCCCTCCACCATCCGCGTCGTCATCCCGCTCAAGGTGAAGCGCCGCAACGGCCGGCCGCGCATTGTGCCCCCGGCCGATCTCGATGCGGTCGACGAGCCGATGCCCGATCCGCGCACCCTGCGCGCCATCGCCCGGGCCTGGGACTGGCGTCGGCGCCTGGAGCGCGGCGAGGTCACGACTTTGAGCGACATCGCGCAAGCCGAGCAGGTGACGCTGCCCTTCGTCAGCCGCACCATCCGGCTCGCCTATCTCTCACCGATGGTCCTGGAGCGCCTCTTGATCTACCGCCGCCCTTCCGCGCTGCCGCTCGACAAGCTGGCTGCCGCCGCGCTCGCGCCGTGGGCGGAGCAGCCGGAAATGATATTTGATTAATGTATTGGCGTGTCTCGGATTATTGCTCCTCCGGCGGCTTCACGTGCCGGAACTGCATCAGCAGCAGAAGGTCGTAAGTGATTTTGAGGGCGCCGCAGATCAGGAGAGGCCATATCTGATAGGAGGCGGCGAATAGTGCCCCTGCCATGGCCGGGCTCGCGGCGGCGGCGAGGCTGCGCGGAACTGCCGTAAAGCTCGCGGCCGCAGCGCGCTCGGACTCCGTCACGACCGCCATCACGTAGGAGGAGCGGGTCGGCACGTCCATCTGCGACAGGGCCGCCCGGATCGAGAGGAACGCAAGCGCGATCGGCAGCGTCGGCGAGACCGCGGCCAGCATCAGGGCGAGGCTGGAGGGGATGTGCGTGAACACCATGGTGTTGATGAGCCCGATTCGGCGTGACAGCCACGCCGCGACCGGAAACGAGAAGGCGGACAGCACGCCCATCCAGAAGAAAAAGACGCCGGCCGCCGCGAGCGACATGTCGAAGCGCTCGAACAGCCAGAGGGCCAGCAGCGACTGGACCACGAAGCCACCCGCAAAGGCGTCAAGGCTGAACAGCGCCGCCAGCCGGATGACGATGCCGCGGGACGGGCCGAGCGCGGATGCCGGGGCGTCCCTTTCGACTGGCTGCCGTTTTGGAATTCGGGAATAGAAGGCACCACCGAACAGACCGAGAAGCGCATAGAGAGCGAACATCGCATTGAGAGCGGTCAGCTGGTCTACCCCGATGCGCACAAAGAAGTCGGGGGCGCCCGCAGCGAGGGCGCCGACCGCCGCGGCAAGCGCGCCAACCAGGCTGTAGCGCGCAAACATCTTCGTGCGGTCGGCATCGGTCACCGCCGACGTCAGCGCCGCGTGTTCCAGGGGCACGAAGACGCTGACGCTGCCAGCCGAGGGGTTGATCGTCCCGGCGAAGGCCACGACCAGCAGCAGCGCATAGGCGTCGATGGCCGCGAAGGCCACGCCGGTCGCGATCATCAGGCTGGCGGCGCCGAGGAGCAGTTGGCGATGGTCGTAGCGCGCCCCGAGGAAGCCGACTCCTATGGTGAGAAAGGCCGAGCCGAGCAGCGACACCGTCGATATGACGCCGACCTCGAGCGGCGTCAGGCCGAGCGCGAGCAGATACGCGGGCAGCAGGACGGCGACGAAGCCATCGCCGAAATCCCGCAAGGCGCGGGCCGCGAACAGGCACGTCGTCGGCGAGAGCCGATGAAGGGCGCTGTCCTCGCGTGTTGGCTTCGCGCTCATGACGACGAAACGGCGCCCGAGCGCATCACATCAGCATGTACCAGGCCGTGCCCAGCGCAGCGCTCACCCCGATCACCGGGATCATGCCGACATGGAAGCGCAACATGGCGACGAAAGCCCCGATGGCGAGCACGAGGCTCGCAATGTCGATGGTTTCGATCACCGGGACCTGCAGCTTGAGGCCGTAGGCCCGAACGACCTCGACCTCGGCGAACACGACGTGGAGGGCGAACCAGACGGCGAGGTTGAGGACGACGCCGACGACCGCTGCGGTGATGGCCGAGAGCGCGGCACTCAGCGACTTGTTGCCCCTGAGCTGCTCGACATAGGGCGCGCCGAGGAAGATCCACAGGAAGCACGGCACGAAGGTCACCCAGGTCGCCAGCACCGAGGCAAGCACGCCCGCGGTGAAGGGGTCGAGGCCACTGGCGTCGCGGAAGGCGCCCATGAAGGCGACGAACTGCACGACCTGAATCAGCGGCCCTGGCGTCGTCTCCGCCATGCCGAGGCCATCGAGCATCTCGCCGGGCGCAAGCCAGCCGTAGTTTTGCACTGCCTCCTGCGCCATGTAGGCGAGCACGGCATAGGCGCCGCCGAAGGTGACTACGGCGAGCTTGGAGAAGAACAGGCCGATCTTGGTGAAGACGTCGTCGAAGCCGAGAAGCGCGGCGATGAGGATCAGCGGCACGAACCACAGGGAAAGCCAGACCGCCGAGATCCTCACGGCGCGGCCAAAGGTCGGCCGCGTGTGGTCCGGCCGTCCCTCGGCCAACATCGCGTCGACCGCCGGGTCGTCGCCGTTCCCCTTGGGCTCGTGCCCCTTGATGACGACGAACTTGTCGGGATTGAAGCGGCTGCCGAGGAAGCCGATCAGGGCGGCGCCGATGATGATCAGAGGGAACGGCACGTCGAGGAAGAAGATGCCGACAAAGGCCGCCGCGGCGATCGCGTACATGTAGGCGTTCTTGAGCGCCCGCTTGCCGATGCGCAGCACCGCCTCGACGACCACGGCGAGCACGGCCGCCTTGATGCCGAAGAAGATGGCCTGGACGAAGGTAAGCTCCTGGAATCCGGCATAGAGAATGCTCAGGACCAGGATGCTGACGAAGCCCGGCAGAACGAACAGCGTGCCCGCGACGAGGCCGCCCGCCGTGCGGTGGAGCAGCCAGCCGATATAGGTCGCAAGCTGCTGCGCCTCGGGGCCGGGCAGCAGCATGCAGTAGTTGAGGGCGTGCAGGAAGCGGCTCTCGCTGATCCACTTCTTCTCGTCGACCAGAATGCGGTGCATCACCGCGATCTGACCGGCCGGCCCGCCGAAGGAGAGGGCGGCGACCCGGAGCCAGACGACGAGCGCCTCCCGGAACGAGACAGAATGACCATATGCGTTGCGTTGATTGCGGCTGTCCGACGCCGCTTCCGCCCGATCGCTCATGCCGCCGCCATCCGCAGAGCCCGGCCGTAGCGGCTGTCGACCTCTTCCCAGTTCACGTTGCGCATGAACGCGTCGACGTACTGGGCGGCGGCAGCGCCGTAGTCCATGTGAAAGGAATGCTCGTACATGTCGAGGACGAGCAGCGGCACGCCAACCGTGGCGCCGTGCATGTGATCCCAGGCCCAGTGGTTGTGCAGGGCCCTTGTGTGGAGGTTGTAGGCGAGCATGCACCAGCCCGAGCCACCCGCCAGCGACAGGCCAGTGCGCCGGAACTCGGCCTCCCACTGCTCGATTGATCCGAAGGCGGATGAAAGAGCCCCTGCGATCTCGCCGCCGGTCTTCCCGTCGCCACCCAGATTGCCGAAATAATGCTCGTGCAGGACGACCGAGCCGGTGCGGTGGAGCTCCTCGCGCTTGAGGCCGCCATAGACGACCGGCGGCAGATCGGGATCGGCGAGCGCTGCCGCGAGCCGCGTCTCGATCATGTTCAGCGCCTTGACCGAGCCGATATAGTTGTTCTCCCAGTGCGAACGGATCAGGCGCTCGGACAGCCCGTCAAGCTTCGCGGGATCGAAGGGCAGTGGCTTGGGCTTGTGCGCTCCGGCAAAGGCCGGCGGGACGGCTGGAGCCTGCGGTGTGGAGGTGATCTCGCTCATGGCGGCTTCTCCTTTGCGTGAAGCAACGATCCCGACGGCGCAGGCGCCGAACAATCCTGCCGCCACGCCCAGCGTCTCGCGTCGGGTTATCGTACTCACGAGAGTGTCTCCAAAATTCGTATCAAGACTTAAATCTTTATGATACAACCGTATCATAGAACCAACCTGCTTCGCAACAGCGAAGAGCCCTGCCACAATGACCGCTTCCGAACCGCGCTGGCTCCTGCTGATCCACCAGGTCCCGCCCAAACCCGACTACCTGCGCGTCAAGGTCTGGCGGCGGCTGCAGTCGCTGGGTGCGATTGCCATCAAGAATTCGGTCTATGTCCTGCCACGTGGCGACCAGATGCGGGAGGACTTCCAATGGGTGCAGAAGGAGGTCGAACAAAGCGGCGGCGAGGCGTCGATCTGCGAGGCGAGTTTCGTCGACGGCCTCAGCGACGAGCAGGTCGAGGCACTGTTCAACGTGGCGCGCGACAGCGAATATGCCGCGCTCGCCGATGACATCCGCGGTCTCTCGGAGGGCCTGCCGGCCGAGGATCTCTCGCCGGAGCAGCGAAGCGAGCTCAGGACGCAAGTCCGGCGCTTGAAGAAGCGGTTCGAGCAGATCGCGGCGCTCGACTTCTTCCGGGCGTCAGGGCGAGGCGGCGTAGAGGGGCTCCTCTCAGCGCTCGAAGCGCGGCTGCAACCGCCCGAACCGGCCGAACAGGCCGACAGCGGCCCCTTGCCGGTTGAGTCGTACCGGGGACGCATCTGGGTGACGCGGCGCGGCGTTCACGTCGATCGCATGGCCAGCGCCTGGCTCATTCGCCGCTTCATCGATCCCGAGGCGCGGTTCCGGTTCGTGGCCGACAGGACCTACAAGCCGAAAGCGGATGAGCTGCGCTTCGACATGTTCGAGGCGGAGTTCACGCACGAGGGTGATCTCTGCACTTTCGAGGTTCTGACCAAACGCTTCGGCCTCGATGAGCGGGCGCTCAGGCCGATCGCCGAGATCGTCCACGACATCGACCTCAAGGACGCCAAGTTCAAGCGCGAGGAGACCGCAGGCGTCGCGGCCGCCGTCGCCGGCATTGCCATGGGCACGCGTGACGACGAGGAGCGGCTTGCCCAAGGGGCCGTCCTGTTCGCAGGGCTGTTCTCCTACTTCCAGGCCAAGCGAAAGGTCTGAGGGGTACAGACACCGAGTGGCATGTCCAGGCTGAGCAGTTGACGCTGCCTTTCGTGAGCCGTTAAATCCGGCTCGCCGATGATGCTTGCACGTCCTCTGGTCCACCGCCACCCGTGCGCGCTCCCACTTGACAAGAACTGAGGACTCCAGCGCAATCCCGCTCTTGATGCGCGGTCGCCGCGCAATCGTCTGCACACACGCATTGTTGCTCGCGCTGCCACGATCATCTACGCAGCACGCTCATAATTGACGGTGGATTGCAGGATGGATGCCCGCGAGAGAACCTGGTCACAACGGTCAAGTCGTGCCGCTTCCACAACCCATTGAAAAGCTTTCGCATTGCGGCGCTTAACGAGCGTGTTGGCAGTTAAGTCGGAAAGAGACAGAGACGGCAAATGGGGCCGACGGGCACGGCTGCCCGGTCTCCGCAGTAAACCCGAATTCGGCAAAGCCCTTTGAACGCGAAAGAAAAATGGCCGCGCGGACGGCCATGGTTTCGGTTCGCGCAAGTGAGTTGGCGGAGAGGGTGGGATTCGAACCCACGGTACCCAAAGGGTACAACGGTTTTCGAGACCGCCCCGTTCGACCGCTCCGGCACCTCTCCGCATCGGGGTCGATTTGCAAGGCGGCGGACCTTATCGCAAGGCCCGGGGCCGTGCAACCCTGCCCGCATGGTGCCGGCCGGAGCCGGGCGGGGGGGTGGCCAAGGCTCTGGTTGGCAAGGCGTTTCCGGTCGCTAGAATGCCTCCTTCCGAAACCCATAAGCACATCTCAAGGAGGCTCCCCATGACCATCACCCGCCGCCACCTCGGACCGCGCATGGCCCAGTCCGTCGTGCATGGGGACACCATCTATCTCGCCGGCCAGGTGGCGACCGACACGGCGGGCGGCGTCGCCGGCCAGACCGAGAGCATCCTGGGGCGGATCGACCAGCTCCTTGCCGAATGCGGTTCGGACAAGTCCAAGCTGCTTTCCGCCACCATCTACCTGACCGACATCGCCGCTTTCGGCGAGATGAACGGCGTCTGGGAGAAGTGGGTGGACGGCAAGAACGTGCCGGCCCGCACCACCGTGGAGGCGAAGCTGGCGGCGCCGCAATATCTGGTGGAGATCACCGTCATCGCCGCCCGCTAGGCGGCGGCAGCTCAGGGCTGGCGGGGCAGGGCGACGCCGATCATGGCGTCGCGCCCGACCAGCGCGGCGAGGCGCGCCTCGTCCCAGCCTGCCGTCCCGTCGGGCCGGCGCGGCAGCACCAGATAGCGCATGTCGGCGGTGGAATCGTGCACCCGCACGGTGGTCCGTTCGGGGATATGGGTGCCGAATTCCTCCAGCACCGCGCGCGGCTCGCGCACCGCGCGCGAGCGATAGGCGCGGCTCTTGTACCAGTCCGGCGGCAGGCCGAGCAGGAAGCGCGGATAGCAGGAGCAGAGCGTGCAGACCACCATGTTGTGCACCTCGGCGGTATTCTCCACCACCACCAGCTTCGTCGGCCCCATATCGATGCCGAGTTCGGCGCAGGCGGCCGATCCGTCGGCGAGCAGCCGGGCGCGGAAGTCCGCATCGGTCCAGGCCCGCGCCACCACCCGCGCGCCGGCCGCCGGGCTGCGCGCATCCATCGCCTCGACCGCAAGGCGGACCTCCTCGGCGGTGAGCACGCCCTTCTCGATCAGGAGTTCGCGCAGCGCGATCTCCATCGCCTGAAAGTCGGTCAGGCCATCGTCCTGGTCGGGCCGGTGCGGATGGGGATGATGATGGTCGTGATGATCGTGCCCATGCTGATGGTGGTCGTGATGGTGGTCATGCTCATGCGGCATGGTTCTCTCTCCCTTGCGCCGGGTCGAGCCAGTGGTCGTAGATCTCGATGTCTATGGTGTCGCTTTCCGGGCCGGCATAGTCCGGCCACAGGTCGCGCTGGCGGAAGCGCACCCGGTAGAGCGCGCGCCGGGGATGGCCGTCGCGGCCATAGGCGAGGTCCTCCGGGTTGCCGAAGAAGCCGCAGATGCGCTCGATCACGCCTTCTTGTCCGCGGCAATACCAGGGCGTGCGCATATGGCCCGGCCCCGTGCCCCCGCGCACCCGCACGCGCTCGCCAGGGCGGAAGCGGGCAGGGAGGGGATCGTTCGCGGTCATGTCAGGCGGCGCCCCCGCGCGCCTTCACCTGCGCGATGCGCTCCGCCAGTTCCGCGACGCCGACCTGGCCGCGCTCGATCATCACCTGGGTGATGGAGCTGATCCAGCGCTCGTAGTAGGTCAGCCGGTCGTAGGCTTCCGGTCCCAGCCCCTCGATGCCGCGGCGCAACTCGTCCACCGTCATGTGACCCTTGGAGGTGAGCAGGACCATCATCGCATCGACACGCTTTTCCCACAGCGCGTAGTCATGCTCGACCGGCACGACCCGGTCCGCCGCCTGTCCACCCATGTCGTGATAGCCGCGCAAGCTCATCGCTTCCTCCCGTGGCGCCCGCGCCGTCAGGATGCCCGCCGGCGCCGCGCGGGGCAAGGGGTCAGGGCGGCCGGTGCAGGACGAGGCGGAAAAAGAGCGGCGCGAACAGGACCACGAGGCCGATGCGGATCACGTGCATGGCGGAGACGAAGGCCGTCTCCACGCCGAGCGCCAGCGCCACCAGCGCCATCTCTGTCAGACCGCCGGGTGAGAGCGCGAGGGTGACGGCGTCCGCCGAAAGGCCGGTGAGGCCGAAACTCGCCCAGGTGAAGAAGGCGGTGACCGCCAGCATCAGCAAGGCCGAGCCGACCGCCAGCACCAGCACGCGGGCCACGTCGCGGAAGGCGAGGCCGGAGAAGCGGCTGCCGACGCCGGCCCCCATCATGACCTGCGCGAAGGCGACCAGCAGGAAGGGCGGCTTGGAGGAGGTGAGGCCCGCCAGATGCACCGCGGCCGAGAGCAGCATCGGGCCCAGGAGCTGCGCTGCCGGCATGCGGAACATGCGCGCGAGCGGCCAGCCAAGCGCGGCGCAGGCGAAAAGGATGGCGGCGTCCAGCATCTCCATGTCGAGGCCGAGCGCGGCGCCGGCCGCCGCCGGCGGGGCCAGGGCGGCGAAGTCCGGGCTGAAGAAGCGGAAATAGAAGGGGATGGTGAAGACCACGATCAGGATGCGCACCGAATGGACCAGTGCGATGGCGCGCATGTTGCCGCCCATCGCCTCGCCGACCAGGACCATCTCGTTGAATCCGCCGGGTGCGGCCGAGAAATAGGCGGTGGTGCCGTCGAACCGGGCGAGCTTGCGGAAATAGACATAGCAGACGAGCGTCGTCACCGGCATGTAGAGGAGCAGCAGGCCGAGCCCCTCGATCCAGGTGAAGAGGCGCTGCCCGAGATCGGGAGTGAAGGCCGAGCCCAACATGACGCCGAGCACGGTGATGAAGATCTGGCGCGGCACCATCGGGATCGCCGTGCGCACCCCGGAGAACGCGGCAATGGTGGTGGCCACCATGGCGCCGAGCATCCAGGGCAGGGGCAGGTTGGCCCAGGCGAAGACCGCACCGCCCGCCCCGCCGATGCCAAGCGCCAGGAGGAAGCGCCTGATCCTGTCCGCGCGGTTCCCCTTGCCTGATTTT
>JAHCJQ010000079.1 GCA_026126215.1 Alphaproteobacteria bacterium | reverse complement strand
AAACTGGCGGAGCTGGTCGGGCCGGAGCTTGCGGAGATCGGCCGGCAGCGCGATCTGGTCGAGCAGCGGCGTTCGGGAACCCTTTGCGGCGGAGGACTGGTCGTTCATGAGCGGCGAGTCACCACGTAATGCGCAAGCTGTCGCAAAACATCGGCCTTGGCGTCAAAGATGTCCAGATGTTTTGCCGCCTGGTCGGCCAGCATCCGTGCCTGCAACTTGGCTTTCTCCAGACCCAGCAGGGAGACGAAGGTGGCCTTGCCCGCCGCCGCATCCTTGCCTACCGCCTTGCCGACGCTCTCCACCGTGCCTTCCGCGTCAAGGATGTCATCGACGATCTGGAAGGCGAGGCCGAGATCGTGCGCATAGGCCTTGAGCGCGTGGCGGGGCGTGGACGCCGCCTTGCCAAGGATCGCACCCGCCTCGCAGGAAAAGGCGATCAGCGCCCCGGTCTTGAGCTGCTGCAGCCGGGTGATCTGTCCGATATCGAGCTGCTGGTGCTCGGCCGCGAGATCGATGGCCTGGCCGCCGACCATGCCGCGCGCACCGGCCGCCTGGCCGAGCGCCACCACCAGTTCGGCCCGTACTTCCGGATCGCCATGTGTCTCGCGCGCGCCGACCACCTCGAAGGCGAGAGTGAGCAAGCCATCGCCGGCGAGCACCGCGGTCGCCTCGTCGTACTTGCGATGCACCGTCGGCAGACCCCGGCGCAGGTCGTCGTCGTCCATGCAGGGCAGGTCGTCATGCACCAGGGAATAGCAGTGCACCATCTCGATCGCCGCCGCGACACGGTGCGCGCCCACCGGCGAGACCGAGAACAGCTCGGATGAGGCAATGACCAGCAGCGGCCGCAGCCGCTTGCCGCCGTTGAGCGCGGCATAGCGCATGGCCTCCATCAGCCTCGCTTCGGGGCCTTCCGCCCTGGGCAGCAACAGGTCGAGCATCCGCTCCGTCGCCTGGGCGGCGTCTTTCAGCGCTTCGTTGAAGGCGCGCAAAGTTCTGCTCCTCGGATAGATGTGATGATTGTCGCTCGTGCCGCCGGACCGTCACTCGATGGCAGCCGGCCTTGTGCCGACCGCACCGTCCTCGCCGACGACGATGGCCTCGATCCGCTCGGCGGCCTGCTTCAGCTTCGACTCGCAGTGGCGCTTGAGCTGCGCACCGCGTGCATAGATGGCGATGGATTCCTCCAGTTCGACGCGGCCGCTTTCGAGCCGCTGCACGATCTGGTCGAGCTCGGCCAGCGCCTGCTCGAAACTCATGGCCAGTATGTCAGGCGGAACAGCGTCGCCCGCCGCGCCGGGCTTGGCCATGGGCCGCATCTCCCAGTTGGATCGAGGTGGGGTGGAAGTCTAAGCCGGCAGCCGGGCGGCGGCAACCGAAAGGCGAGCCCTGACGGCACCGTCCGGCCCCGAATGCGGTGACGATGCCGTGAGCGCCAGCCGCGATCAGTTCACCATCAGCGCGCGCACATGGGCGGCGGCGGCGTTGGCGAGGGCGTTCAGGTCGTAGCCGCCTTCCAGGGCCGAAACCAGCCGGCCTTTCGCATGGCGGTTCGCCACGGTGCAGAGCTGCGCGGTCACCCAGCCGTAATCCTCCTCGGTCAGGTTGAGTTCGGCGAGCGGGTCCGCCCTGTGCCCGTCGAAGCCGGCGGAGACCAGCAGCAGTTCCGGCCGGAAGGCATCGAGCGCGGGTACCAGCTCGCGCTCGACCACGGCGTGGAACTCGCGCGAGCCAGCTTCCGGCTCGAGCGTCAGGTTGAAGATGTTGCCGAGCCCGCGTTCACGCGGATGTCCGGTGCCTGGATAGAGCGGCCACTGATGGGTCGAGGCATAGAGCAGATCGGGATCGGAAGCGAAGCTCGCCTGCGTGCCGTTGCCGTGATGGACGTCGAAATCCACCACCGCGATCCGGCGCAGGTTGTGGACCGTTCGGGCGTGCATGGCTCCGATGGCGATGTTGTTGAACAGGCAGAAGCCCATGGCCCGCTCCGGTTCCGCGTGATGGCCCGGCGGCCGCACCGCGCAGAAAGCGTTCCGCCCCTCCCCGCTCACCACGGCATCGACGGCGGCGCAGACGGCGCCGGCGGCGCGCAGCGCCGCCTCGGTCGAGCCCGGCGACATCAGCGTATCGCCGTCCAGGAACACATGCCCGTCCTGCGGCTCGGCTTGCAGAATTCCCGCGATATAATCGGGATCGTGCACACGCAAGAGTTGTTGACGGCTGGCCCGAGGCGCATCGCGGCGGTCAAGATGGGCGAATTCCTCGGCCTCGAGACGATGCATCACCGCCCGCAGCCGGTCCGGCCGCTCCGGATGTCCAAGGCCCGTATCATGACGCAGGCACGCGGCGTGGTAGAAAAGCATGGTCGACATATGTTTCTCGAAGAGATTGAAGTTGCTGCCACCCGCGGGGGATATATCTTCTCCTGTCATGGGCAGTTTAGCGGCCCGCCCGCGCGCCACAATAGCCGCCCGCCTAGCTTCACCGGATGCAGTGACCGATGAGATTGTCGACGCAGATCGCCGCGCTGGTTCTGGTCGCGGCCGTGGCCGGAGCCGGATGGCACTTCCGGGACCGCCTGCCGTTCATTGGCGGCCAGACCGATACGCCGCCCCCGGGCCAGGCGCAGGGCCGCGGCGGGGCGCAACCAATTCCGGTCGAGGCGGTGCGGGTCGAGGTGCGCGAAGTCACCAACGTCGTCGAGGCGATCGGATCGGCGATGGCGAACGAAGCCGTGGCGATCACCGCCAAAGCGACCGGCGTGGTCGAGCGAATCGGCTTTCAGGAAGGCCAGAAGGTGGCGGCCGGTGCCATCGTGGTCGAACTCGATGCCGGGGAGAACCGCGCCAAGGTCGAGGAGTTCCGCGCCGCGCGCGAGAATGCGCGCCAGAACCTGGAGCGTGCCCAGACGCTGCTCGAATCCCGCGCCATCCCGCAGGCCCGCGTCGATGAACTGAAGCGCCAGTTCGAGATCGCGGAAGCCAAGCTCCGTGCCGAGCAGGCGAAATACGGCGACACCGTGCTGCGGGCGCCTTTCAGCGGCCGGCTTGGAATGCGCCAGATGAGCCTCGGCGCCCTGGTGCGGCCCGGCGAGGTCATCACCACGCTCGACGACATTTCGGTGATCAAGCTCGAATTCGAGATCCCGGAAATCTACCTGGCGGAAGTCCAGCCCGGCCTCAAGGTGCGCGCCCGCTCCGCCGCCTATCCCGGCCGCAAGTTCGAAGGTACGGTCAACATCGTGGATACGCGCGTCGACCCGGTGACGCGTTCGGCCCGTGTCCGGGCGCTGATCGAGAATGGCGAAGAGGCGCTGCGGCCGGGGATGTTCCTCACGGTCGAGCTTTCAGTCGGACGCAAGCCGAACGCGATCGTGGTGCCGGAAGAGGCGCTGCTGGCCTTTGGCGGGCAGCAATTCGTCTTTGTCGTGCGCGAGGGCCGCAGCTACCGCACGCGCGTCGCCATCGGCCAGCGCCTGCCCGGCTTCGTCGAGGTCACGGAAGGATTGGCACCGGACGCGATGGTTGTGGTCGGAGGCCTGCAGAAGGTGCGCGACGGCGCGCCGGTCCGCATCGTGGGGCCGGGTGCCCCGGTGCCTTCCGCCGCGAACCCGCCATCACGCAAACCGGCGAGCTGAACGGCGGCACGGCCGCGGCAAGAGGCATTCCATGGTCCTGTCCGACGTCTCCATCAAACGACCGGTCTTCGCGACGGTTCTCTCGCTCATGCTGGTCCTGTTCGGGCTGTTCGGCTTCCGCCAGATGGCGGTGCGGGAGTATCCCGACATCGATCCGCCCATCGTCTCGGTCAATACCGTCTATCGCGGCGCCTCGGCAGAGATCATCGAAACCCAGATCACCCAACTCATCGAGGACGCCATTGCCGGTATCGAGGGCATTCGCAGCATCAATTCGACCAGCCGCGAAGAAAGTTCCTCGGTCAGCATCGAGTTCATTCTCTCGCGCGACGTCGATTCGGCGGCCAACGACGTGCGCGACCGCGTGTCGCGCATCATGAGCCGCCTGCCGGCCGAGGCAGACCAGCCGACGGTGGCGAAAACGGAAG
This sequence comes from Alphaproteobacteria bacterium, assembly GCA_026126215.1. GTDB lineage: Bacteria > Pseudomonadota > Alphaproteobacteria > Ferrovibrionales > Ferrovibrionaceae > JAHCJQ01. The sequence goes on along the minus strand of JAHCJQ010000079.1, from coordinate 9,136 downwards.
CCGACGCGCGACCCATCATCTGGATGGCGCTTTCCAGCGATCGCATGTCGACGCTGGAACTGACCGACTATGCCGAGCGGTATCTGGTCGACCGTTTTTCGATCATTCCCGGCGTCGCCTCGGTCAATGTCGGCGGCGCCCGTCGCTATTCCATGCGGGTGAGCCTCGACCGGGCGGCGCTGGCGGCACGCGGCCTCACGGTGCAGGACGTGGAGAATGCCATCCGCCGGCAGAATGTCGACCTGCCCTCGGGACGCATCGAAAGCCAGCTTCGCGAACTCTCGGTTCGCACCGATTCCAGCCTGAAAACGCCGCAGGAATTCCGCAGCATCGTGGTGCGCGAGCAGGGCGGCTCGATCACCCGGCTCGGCGAGGTGGCGAATGTCGAACTCGCCGCCGAGAACGACCGCACGGAAATGCTGGCAAACGGCCAGCCGACCATCGGCCTCGGCGTCATCCGCCAGTCGAAATCGAACGCCCTCGACATATCGAAGGGGGTGCGCCAGACCGTAGGGCAGCTATCCGGCACGTTGCCCGAGGGCATGAACCTCGTCATCCGCTTCGATTCATCGGAGTTCATCGCCCGCTCGATCTACGAAGTCTATCACGCTCTCGGCATCGCGCTTGCGCTGGTGATCGGGGTCATTTTCCTCTTCCTGCGCTCATGGCGAGCGACGTTGATCCCGGCGGTCGCGATTCCGGTCTCGGTGATCGGCTCATTCATCGTTACCGCGGCACTCGGTTATTCGATCAACGTACTCACCTTGCTCTCGCTGGTTCTCGCAATCGGCATCGTGGTCGACGACGCCATCGTGGTTCTCGAGAATATTCACAGGCGGATCGAGGAAGGCGAACCACCACTGCTTGCCGCCCTGCGCGGTGCGCGCCAGATCGGCTTTGCCGTCATCGCCACCACCATCGTGCTGATGGCGGTGTTCGTGCCGATCTCCCTGCTGGAGGGCAATACCGGTCGACTGTTCCGGGAGTTCGGCATATCGGTCGCGGCGGCCGTGCTCTTCTCGGGCTTCGTCGCCTTGACCCTGACGCCGATGATGTGCTCGAAGATGCTGCACGCCACGAAGGAAGAGGGGTTCCTCTATCGGGCGACAGAACGCTTCTTCGTCGGCATGACGAATCTCTATCGCCGCCTGCTGCATGGCGCGCTCAATGCGCCGCTCATCGTCATTGCCCTGCTGGTCGGCTCCTGCGGCCTCGGCTATGCCATCTTCTTCAACCTGCCGCGCGAATTCGCCCCGCTCGAGGATCGCGGCGTCTTCTTCGTCTCCGCCGAGGCGCCCGAGGGCGCCAGCCTCGACTACACGCGCCGATACATGGCGGAGATCGAGAAGGCGATGCAGCCCTATGTCGAAGCCGGACAGGTGGCCGGCATCCTGACCATCCTGGCGCCGAGTTGGGGCCGGCCCGGCCCGGTCAACCAGGCATTTTCCATCGCCAACCTGAAACACTGGGACGAGCGCGACCGCAAGCAGCAGGACATCGTGCGCGAGATCTTTCCCAAGATCATCGCCGTCCCCGGCGTCTCCGCCTTCGCCGTCAACCCGCCGAGCCTGGGGCAGAGCGCCATCTCGCGGCCGGTGGAGTTCGTCATCGGCGGCCCCGCCTACGACATCATCGACGACTGGGCGGGACGGATCATCAACCGCGCCCTGGAGAATCCCGGGCTGCTGAACGTGCGCAAGAGCTATCAGCCGACGAGGCCCGAGTTGCGGGTGCGCATCGACCGCAACCGCGCCGCCGATCTCGGTATCTCGATCGAAACGCTCGGGCGCACCCTGGAAACGATGCTCGGCCAGCGCAAGGTCACCACCTTCGATCGCGACGGCAAGCAGTATGACGTCATCGTCCGCGGCCGCGCGCAGGACCGGGCGGCGCCCTCGGACCTCACCAACATCTACGTCCGCGCCAGCGGCACCGACACGCGACTGGTGCCGCTTTCGAACCTGGTCACGCTGGAGGAGAGCGCCAATGCCCGCGAGCTGACCCGCGTCGACCGCCTGCGCGCGATCACCATCACCGCCTCCCTCGCGCCCGACTATACGCTCGGCGAGGCGCTCGATTTCATGGACCGCGTGGCGGAGCAGGAGTTGCCGCCCGATGCGCGCGTGACCTATGGCGGCCAGAGCCGGGAGTTCCGGGAATCCTCGAGCGCGCTCTATTTCACCTTCGCGCTTGCGCTGGCGGTCGTCTTTCTCGTCCTCGCGGCGCAGTTCGAAAGCTGGATCCATCCCACCATCATCATTCTTTCCGTGCCGCTGGCCGTCACCGGCGCGCTCGGCGCGATGCTGGTCGCAGGCGTCACGCTCAACGTCTACAGTCAGATCGGCATCATCATGCTGGTGGGACTTGTGGCCAAGAACGCCATCCTGATCGTCGAGTTCGCCAATCAGCTACGCGATGATGGCCGCACCATCCGAGATGCGGTGCTGGAAGCCTCGGTGATCCGCCTGCGGCCGATCCTCATGACCTCGATCGCCACGGTGTTCGGTGCCTGGCCGCTCGCCTTCGCCACCGGCGCAGGCGCTGAATCCCGCTCTTCCCTCGGCGTCGTCATCATGGGCGGGATGGGTTATGCGACCCTGCTCGGCATTTTCATCGTGCCCGTTCTGTATCTTGGCCTTGCGCGCTTCACGCGCCCCACGGGGTATATCGCGCGCAAGCTGTCAGAACTCGAGGATCGCGCCCCGCTGCCGGATCGCTCCCACTATCCGGCGGAGTAGCGGGTTTCGCCCTCGCCCAGCTTCCGGGCGAAACGCTGCCAGCTTTGGTCCGGCGCGGCACAGACATCGGGCGTATCCTTCGCCCCGCCGTCCTCCGGACGCCGCAGCGTCACCCCGCCAAAGCGCCAGAGCCGACGCCACAGGTCGATCTCGCTTAATGCCTGCCGCAGCACGCGCTTGCGCATCCGCCAAGCCAGGATCCGGCCGTAGAACAGACTGAGCGCCACGGCAGCGAGGGCCGCCCCCGCGAGGCCCGCAAGATGACCCTGCCACCACCAAAGGGTGGCGACCGGCGCGCCGGTTACAAGCAATAGAAGATTGCCTTCCGCCTCGCTCGCTACCGGGCTGTGGACATGGGTGGCGAGGCCGCGGTCAAGGTCCATGTCGACTTCGCCCCGGGCAATGGCGGCGGCCAGCAGCGCAAGTAGCCGGGCATCATCCATGAAGGTGTGAAACGCGGAAGGAATAACGCCCCCTTAATATACGTCCTTCAACCTTGGCATGTCACGCCGGCGCGGCAGGCCGGGCGAGTGGGGTGAAGCGGGCAGGAAAGGCGGCAGGTCAAGTTGGCGAAATACGGCACGCTGCGAGAGGCAGGGTCAGAGGCCCAGGACATCACGCTCGACCCGGTACTTCTGGCCGGGGCGGAAGCAGCCGTGCGGCGGCTTTCGCGGGATTACATCCAGTGGGTGAATGCAGATATCGCCCGCCTCGAGCAGGGCTTCTCGCACCTCGGCAGCGGCCCGGAGCAAGATGCCCAGGCCATCTCCGCAATGTTCGCCGCCGCCCATGACGCCAAGGGCCAAGGCAGCACCTTCGGCTATCCACTGGTTACGCGGATTGCCGGGTCCCTGTGCAAGTATTTGAAGGAGCAAAAGAATTCGCCGGACGTCATCGCGGCCCATATCGACGCGCTGAAGGCTGTCATCGCACACCGGCTGGCCGGCGATGGCGGCGCCGTGGGCGAGCGGATCGCCGCCGGTCTCGAGGCAACGACCGGCTGCGAACCGACGGCGATCCGCGACGATTTGCCGTAGCAGCGCCAAGGAGTTAGTCGGTCGCTTTCAGTTAACCCCGGGCGCGTCAGTTGCTATCATGATTTGATTGCGGTCGACCTCGCGGGCCGGCCTGCCAGGGGGTTCGGAGCGGCAAGCATGGATTACCAGAAGATTTTCGCCGATGCGCTGGCGGCGCTCAAGCAGGAGCGGCGCTACCGCGTGTTCACCGAACTTGGCCGCATCCAGGGCCGCTTTCCCCGCGCCATCAACCATTCGCGCCCCGGCCAGCCGGAGGTCACCATCTGGTGCTCGAACGACTATCTTGGCATGGGGCAGAATCCGGAAATTCTCGAAGCGATGAAGGCCGCCATCGACCGCCATGGCGCCGGCGCCGGGGGGACGCGCAATATCTCCGGCACCAACCACCCCCTGGCGCTGCTGGAGCGTGAACTGGCCGAACTGCACCGCAAGGAAGCGGCGCTCGTCTTTACCTCGGGCTACATATCGAACGAAGCCAGCCTTTCCACCATCGGCAAGCTGCTGCCGAACGTGGCGATCTTCTCGGATTCGCTGAATCATGCCTCGATGATCGAGGGCATCCGCCATTCCGGCCGCGAGCGGCGGATTTTCCGCCACAACGACGTGGCGCATCTGGAGGAACTGCTGAGGGCGGAAGATCCGGTGCGCCCCAAGCTGATCGCCTTCGAGAGCGTCTATTCCATGGACGGCGACATCGCCCCCATTGGCGCCATCTGCGACCTTGCCGAACGTTACGGTGCCATGACCTACCTGGACGAGGTGCATGCGGTCGGCATGTATGGTCCGCGTGGTGCGGGCGTGGCGGAGCGCGACGGCGTCATGCAGCGCCTCGACGTCATCGAAGGCACGCTGGGGAAGGCATTCGGCGTGATGGGTGGCTACATCACCGCGAGCGCGGCCATCGTCGATGCCGTGCGCTCCTATGCGTCGAGCTTCATTTTCACCACCGCGCTGCCGCCGGCGATCGCGGCCGGTGCCGCCGCATCGATCCGCTTCCTGCGCGAACATGACGAATTGCGCCAGCGCCACCAGGAGCGGGCGGCACGGCTGAAGCGCCTCCTTGCGGAAGCAGCGCTGCCGGTGATGCCCTCGGTCAGCCACATCGTGCCGGTCATGGTGGGGGATGCCGGTCTCTGCAAGGCGGCGAGCGACCTGCTGCTCGACGAGTACGCGGTCTACATCCAGCCGATCAATTACCCGACGGTGCCGCGCGGGACCGAACGGCTGCGCATCACGCCGACGCCGCTGCACGACGATGCGGAAATGGCCCACCTCGTCCATTCGCTGACCGAGGTCTGGCGGCGGCTCGGACTACGCCGCGCCGCCGCCTGAGCTTGCCGGCGAAGGCCCGCTTCAGGCAGCGCCGCCCGCAGCCGCCTTCCGCGCCTCGTACTTCTTCTTCTCTTCGGCGACCAGCTCCTTCTTGGAAAGTTTGCCGATCATCGTCTTGGGCAATTCGGCGCGGAACTCGATCTCCGTCGGCAGCTCGTGCTTGCCCAGCCGCTCGCGCAGGAAGTCGAGCAACTCCGCCGCAGCCAGATTCTGCCCCTCCTTGAGCTTGACGAAAGCCTTCGGGCTCTCGCCGCGATAATCGTCCGGGATGCCGATCACCGTCACCTCGGCGATGGCCGGATGCTGGTAGATCGCCTCCTCCACATGGCGGGGATAGACATTGAAACCACCGCACAGGATGAGATCCTTCATCCGGTCGATGATGAAGGTGTAGCCCTCCTCGTCCATGTAGCCGACATCGCCGGTATGCAGACGGCCGCCGCGGATCGTGTCCGCGGTCGCTTCCGGCCGGCCCCAGTAGCCCTTCATCACCTGCGGACCGACGATGCAGATCTCGCCGGCCTCACCGATCGGCAGGACCCGGTCCGGATTGTCGCGGTCGGTAATGATGATCTCGGTGCCCGGCAGTGGCAGGCCGATCGAGCCGGTCTTGTTGACGCCGAACAGCGGATTGCAACTTGCGATCGGCGAGCATTCGGTAAGGCCGAAGCCTTCGACCAGCTTGCATCCGGAACGTTCCTCGAACTTCGCCTTCACCTCCTGCGGCAGCGGCGCGCCGCCCGACAGGCAGGCCTTGAGCGAGGAAAGGTCATACTGCGAGATTTCCGGCAGGTTGTTGATCGCGGTGAACATGGTCGGCACGCCGGGCATCAGGGTTGGCTTCTTGCGCGTGATGTCCTTGAGCACCGGAATCAGTTCGAAGCGTGGATGCATGACGATCTCGGCCCCGACATGGATCGAGAGATTCATGACGACCGTCATGGCAAAGACATGGAAGAAGGGCAGCACGCCCATCATCCGCTCCTTGCCCGGCTCGAGCCCGGTGAACCACATCCCGGCCTGCAGGGTATTCGCATAGAGATTGGCATGGGTGAGCATGGCGCCCTTGGAGACGCCCGTCGTGCCACCGGTATATTGCAGGACGGCAATGTCCTCGCGCGGGTCGATCTTGACCGGGGCGATCTTGCCGTCGTTGGCGATGAGTTTCTTGAAGGGGATGTGATCCTCGCCCCAGGCGACCTCGGCGATGTCCGCGCGCTTGACCAGCGGGAAGAGCAGGTTCTTGGGGAAGGGCAGGACTTCCTGCATGTTGGCGATGACCAGCTTCTTCAGCCGGCTGGTCTTCAGCATGCTGCGCATCTTCGGGTAAAGCAGCTTGAGATCCAGCGTCACCATGATGTCGGTATGGCTGTCCTCGATCTGGTGCTTGAGTTCCGGTTCGGAATAGAGCGGGCTGAAATTGACCACCGTGCCGCCAGCCTTGAGCACGCCGTAATAGCAGACCACGAACTGCGGGCAGTTGGGCAGGAACAATCCGACCTTCACGCCCTTGGTCACCCCCAGAGCCTGGAAACCTTTCGCCGCACGGTCGGTCAGGGCCGAGAGGTCGGCGTAGCTGTAGGTCCGGCCGAGGAAGTCCAGCGCCGGATTGTTGGGGAAGCGGCTGACCGCTTCCTCCAGCAATGCATAAAGGGGCTTCTCGGGCAGCTTCACGTCCCAGGAGATGTTCTCCGGGTAGTGCTTCAGCCAGGGCCGTTCGGTCATCATGGGCTCCTTGTGTGATGCCTCATCCACCCGTTCGCGCCCGGGTTGGACCGCCTCAATATACATGCCGGAGGCCGCCGCCGGAACAAGCCGGCCGGCCGACGCCGGGATGCCCCGGACTCAGACGAAGAAGTCGGGCAGAAGTTCGGCCTCGCTCACCCCGTCATGGCGATAGACCGAGAAGTCGCTCACGCCGGCGGCGGCCAGCACTTCGTCATCGATACAGAAATTGCCGCTGAACTCGCGTGCGGGTTTCGTAAGGATGACATGCGCCGCATCCGCCATGATCTCGGGCTTGCGGCAGCGCCGCAGCACCTCCTGCCCGCCCAGCAGGTTCATGGCCGCGGTGTCGATGGCGGTCCGGGGCCAGAGCGCATTGACCGCAATCCCCTCCGCCCGGAACTCGCCGGCCATGCCGAGGACGCAAAGGCTCATGCCGAACTTGGCCATGGTGTAGGCGACATGGGGAGCGAACCATCGCTCCTCCATGTTGAGGGGCGGCGAGAGATTCAGAATATGGGGATTGGCGGCCTTGCGCAGGTGCGGCAGGCATTTCTGCGAACACAGGAAGGTTCCGCGCGTATTGATCTGGTGCATCAGGTCGTAGCGCTTCATCGGCGTTTGCAGGGTGCCGGTCAGCGAAATGGCGGAAGCATTGTTGACCAGGATGTCGATGCCGCCGAAGGTCTCCACCGCCTTTTCGACCGCCGCCTCGACCTCCGCCTCTTCGCGCACATCCACGGCCAGCGCCAGCGCCCTGCCGCCCGCCTGTTCCATTTCGGACGCGGCGGTGTAGATGGTGCCGGGGAGCTTCGGATGCGGCTCCACGGTCTTTGCCGCGATGACGATGTTGGCGCCATCCCGCGCGGCGCGCAGGCCGATCGCCTTGCCGATACCCCGGCTCGCGCCGGTGATGAAGATCGTCTTGCCTTTGAGGCTTGCCATCGACCGTCCCTCCCCGAAACGTCTGCCGTCCTAGCGGCCCTGAAAGCGCGGCGGCCGTTTCTCGGCAAAGGCCCTGACCCCCTCCGCCCAGTCCTCGCTGGTCGCGCAATCGGCGAAGCTCAGTGCCTCCGCCTGGAGCTGGGCCTCGAAATCGCGGTCGAGCGATGCCTGCAACAGGCGCTTGGTATTGGCCATGGCGCGCGTCGGGCCGCTGGCAAGGCGGCCGGCCAGCCGCGCCGTCGCCGCCTCGAACTCCGCCGCCGCAACGACGAAATTGACCAGTCCGAGACGCTCCGCCTCGCGTGCATCGAAACGATCGCCCAGATAGGCGATCTCGAGCGCCTTGCGCATGCCGACCACGCGCGCCAGATGGTAGGTTCCCGATCCGTCCGGGCTTGTGCCGATGTTCACGTAAGCCAGCGTGAAGAAGGCGTTGTCCGCCGCGATGGCAAGGTCGCAGGCCAGCGCCAGGCTGAGCCCGAAGCCGGCCGCGGCACCCTGGATGGCGGCTAGCGTCGGTTTTGGCATGCGCCGCATCAGATACATGACCGGATGCAGGTTGGCATGGATCCGTGCCTCGAAATGCCGCCGGCGCTCCTCCGGCGCCATGCCGGCCATGGCGGCGAATCGCTTCACGTCGCCGCCCGCCATGAAATGCTCGCCCGCGCCTTTCAGCACTACGCAGCGCACCGCCTCGTCGCGCTCGACCCGGGCGAGGAACTCATGCATGCCGGCCAGCATGCCATCCGAGAGTGCGTTGCGCGCCTCCGGCCGGTTCATAACCATGGTGGCCACGCCGCCTTCGATGCTGGTGATCAGTTCTCCCACCTTGCCCTCCCCGATCCGGCCGTCCGAAGCGCGCCTCAGGCCGCAGCTTCCGAGCGCGCGCTGCGCCGGAACCGGATCATGCCATCAGAACCTCTCGTGCGCGTCAGCTTGCCGCTGCATTCCAGAAGATGAAGATGCGCCAGCGCCTCGCCCAGCGCCATGAAGATGCTGCGATCGTCGAGTTCGCGGCGGAAGAGCACGGGCAGCAACTCCCGCGCCGTCACTCCTTCGGCGCAAGCGGCGAGCAGGGCGAGCAGACGGTGGTCGTGGTGATGGGCGAGCTGCGCCAGCCGCGCATGCAGGCCGCGGAACGGATCGCCGTGCGAGGGCAGGACCAGCGTCGCTTCCGGCAACCCTTCGAAGAGCGGCAGGCTGTCCAGATACTGGGACAGCGGATTCGCCTCCGGCTCGCCGGGATAGACGCCGATATGGGGCGTGATGCGCGGCAGGATCTGGTCGCCCGAGATCAGCACGCCCAGGTCCTCGCCATAGAGGCAGGCATGTTCCGGTGCGTGACCGCGCGCGACGATC
>JAHCJQ010000078.1 GCA_026126215.1 Alphaproteobacteria bacterium | reverse complement strand
CCCTCGCCGGAAAGCTCGCGGAAGAAGACGAAGGAGGGGTTCTCGCGCATCAGCGCGGCCGCCTCGCCCGGATTGTCGGCGAGCCAGGCGCGGATCGTCTGCATGGAGACCGTCTCGGGCGTGAGCGCGCCGCGCTCGATCAGCCGCCGGCCGATGGCGAAATAGGGATGGCCGTTCTGCGCCGCGTAGCCCACGCGCAGCACGCCGCCTTCCGCGAGCTCCACACGACCCGAACCCTGGATATGCAGGAAGAAGGCATCGACCGGATCGGACACCCAGGCGATCACCGGCGCCTTGTTTGCCAGCGCGCCGGTCTCGATCTCCGCGCGCGTCTCGTAGGGGCGAAGCTGGCCCTCATTGACCCGCCCGGCGATGCGCTGGCCCCTGAGCTGGTCGCGGAACAAGCCGAGATCGACCATCACCAGATCTGCCGGCCGGCCGAGCAATGGCACCTCGAAGCCGGGCGCCTTGCGCCGGCTGCCGCGCAGCGATGCCTCATAATAGCCGGTGAAGAGGCCCTCGGCCTGCTCGTTGTTGGCGGCGGCTACGGGGACGAATTCGGCCTCCAGCAGGGCGCGCAGCGCCGCATCGTCGCCCGGCGCGATGGCCTGCATCCGCGCGCAGGGCCCGGCCCATTCCTCGGCGCGGCCCAGCAGGCCGAGATCGCGTCCGGACTGGCGCGCGATCGCCTGGCAGGAACGGGCCAGCGCCGGCAGCGCCTCGGCAATCCGGTCCTCGCGCCAGCCTTGCAGGTCGGCGAAGCGGGCGGGCTTGAGCACCAGCCGGTCGGGTGGCGGCGCCGGCGGGGCGCAGCCCTGAACCAGCAGGACCAGCAGGAGGAGAAGGGGCCAGACCAGCCTGATGCGAGGCGTGGTGCGCATGGCTGGCTTCAGGCCGGGGCGGAGGTCGCCACCAGGGTCCAGTTCGGATCGCTCGAGCGCAAATCGCGCGCGAAGGTCCAGATGTCGGTTACTTCTTCCGGCACGGTCGTGCTGCCGGAGATGAGCTTGCCGGTCGCGTCATGGGTGGCGTTGATCAGGTCGGAGACGAACTTGACCGTGACCTCGGCGACGCGGCCCTTGATATCGGCCTCGACGATATCGGCCGACTTGATGGCGATGATGGTCGAGGTCAGGGTCTGGTCGGCGGCGTTGCGCTCGGCGATGGCGCCGGCGAAGCTCTGGAACACGTCCGGGCTGAGCAGCGGCTTGAGCGCCGAGGTGTCGCCATGGGCGAAGGCGCCGACGATCATCTCGTAGGCCGACTTGGCTCCGGCGATGAAATCGACCGGATCGAAATGGGCATCGGCCTGCTTGATGCGCGACAGCCCGTCGGCGGCGGGTCCGCTCGAGAGCATCTTCTGCGCCTGCTCGAGCTTGCGCCTGTCGGGCAGCGGCAGGACATTGTCCTCCGCCGGTTCCGCCGGCGCGCCCGGCGGCGCCGGAGGGCGGCGCTGCTCGAAGCCGGTGCGCCGGCCGAGCACGTTCCGCAGCCTGAGCACGATGAAGCCCGCGATCATGGCCAGCAGGATGATATCGATGAACTGAAAACCGTCGCCCATGCTCATTCAACCGGAAGATGAAGCCCGCCAGGGATGGCGCCGCCTGCGATCGCCCCGAAGGCGTCCGGGAGAACCGCCTGTTTCAGACTATACCCGCCGGGGCGCCCAGGTCCAGCGACCCGCCCCGGCGTCCTTGCGCCTAGAGATATGTCCGTCTGCGCCCGCTGCAAGCCGGTGAATGTCCCTAAACGGGAGGGACTGCGTCAGTTTGGCTGTCCCTGTCCCGGCATCTGGCCCTGGCGATGGCGCAGGTAGAGCTGCAGGAAATCGATCGGCTCGAGCATCAGCGGCGGGAAACCGCCATCGCGGGTCGCATCGGCGATGATGCGGCGGGCGAAGGGGAAGATCAGGCGCGGGCACTCGATCAGGCAGACCGGCTCGAGCTGCTCCTGCGGGATGTTGCGCAGCGTGAACAGGCCGCCATAGACCAGTTCGGCGACGAACACGGTCTCGGGCTCCGGCGCTCCTTCGGCCTCGCGCCGGGCGGTGGCGCGCAAGGTCAGCGTGACCTCGAACATTTCCTCGGCCAGCGAGCGGGCGCCCACATCGACGTTGACCTCGATCTGCGGCGCGCTGGCGCCGGGGATGAGGCTCTGCGGGGCGTTCGGGCTCTCGAAGGAGAAATCCTTCACGTACTGCGCGTTGATCGCGAGCTGCGGGGCTGGGGCCTGGCCGCCGGAAGGGGCCGCGTCGGTTCCGCTCATCTTGAACTGGGTCTCCGGAGATCGGGAAAGGGGAGCGGAACCGCTAGCACGGATGGCCCCTCCGCACAATGCGGAAGGCTTCAGCCCTTCTGCCAGATCGCATCCTTGACGAAACGGGCGATGAAGGCCTCGTGGCGGGCAAGTTCCGCCGCGCTCGGCCCGTGCGGGCGTGGCGGCCGGAATTCGCGCCGCGGCCCGCCGCCGCCGGCGCTGCCTGCCTGGCCCAGCACCAGGCCCGGCTGGCGGCCGCCCACCAGCTCCAGATAGACCTCGGCCAGCAGTTCCGCATCGAGCAGCGCGCCATGCTTCGTGCGGGCGGAATTGTCGATGCCGAAGCGCCGGCAAAGCGCATCGAGGCTTGCCTGCGCGCCGGGAAACTTCTGGCGCGCAAGGCGCACCGTGTCGACGGCGCGCGTCATCGGGATGATGGCGCGGCCGAGGCGCGTCAGCTCCGCATTGATGAAGCGCATGTCGAACTCGGCATTGTGGATGACGAGCCGCTCCTCCTCGTCGGAGCCGATGAAGGCGAGGAAATCGTCCACCACTTCGGCGAAGCGCGGCTTGTCGGCGAGGAATTCGTCCGAAAGGCCGTGCACCTCGAAGGCGGCAGTCGGCATGTCGCGCTCGGGATTGAGGTAGGTCTGGTAGATGCGCCCGGTGGGCAGGTGGTTGAACAGCTCGATGCAGCCGATCTCCACCAGCCGGTGCCCCGACAGCGGATCGAGGCCGGTCGTCTCGGTATCCAGCACCACTTCACGCATCGCCGCTCCTTCGCTTTCCCGACGCCGCCAGAATGGGCGGGATTCGCCGAACGGGCAATTCCCGCGCAGCCGGCCCAGTTTACCGGCGTGAGCCTCTGCGGCCGCTCAAACAGTCCGCCGCCTCGGCACCACGCGGCGGGCCTGGCGCAGCACGGCGCGCAGTTTCGCCAGCGCATCGCGCTTGCCGCGCCCGGTGGGGATGACGAAATCGGCGCGCCTGCGCTTCTCCGCATCGGGCACCTGGCGGGCGAGGATGCTGGCGAGCTTTTCCGCATTCATGCCCGGCCGGCGCAGCACGCGCGCGCGCTGCACGGTGGAGGGCGCGCTCACCACGATGACGCGGTCGACGCGCTTCTCTCCGCCGGTCTCGAAGAGCAGCGGGATGTCGAGCACGACGAGCGGCCGCCTCGCCGCGCGCGCGCGGCGCAGGAAGCGCATCTGCGAGCGGCGCACCAGCGGATGGACGATGCGCTCGAGCCGCCGGATCGCCGCCTCGTCGCCCAGCACCTCCGCCGCCAGCAGGCCGCGATCGACCGCGCCGTTGCGGATCGCCTTCGGGAACGCCCGCGCGATCGGCGCCACGGCCGCGCCGCCGCGCGCATAGAGCGCATGCACGGCGGCGTCGGCGTCATAGACCGGCACGCCGAGGCGGCGCAGCATGCGCGCCGTCTCGCTCTTGCCCATGCCGATCGATCCGGTGAGGCCGATCAGGATCATGCCAGCACATGCGCCCGGAGCGCGGGCGTCACTTCCGGCTCGACGCCGAACCAGGCGGCGAAGCCCGGCCGCGCCTGGTGCAGCAGCCAGCCGATGCCATCGACCACCGGGTGGCCGCGCGCCCTGGCGCGCGCCAGCAGCCCGGTCTCGAGCGGCGCATAGACCGCATCGGTCACCAGCGCCGCGCGCGGCAGGGCATCGAGATCGAGGACGAGCGGCGCCTGCCCCGTCAGCCCCAGCGTGGTCGTGTTGGCGAGCAGCGCCGCGCCCTCCAGCGCCGCCTGCGCCTCGTCCCAGCCATAGGCGGAGATGGCGCCACCGATTTCCTCCGCCAGCCGTGCCGCGCGATCCAATGTGCGGTTGACGATGCGCACCTCGGGCGCGCCTGCATCGAGCAGCGCCGCCACCACCGCCCGCGCCGCGCCGCCGGCGCCGAGCACCACGGCGGGACCCCGGTCGGCGCGCCAGCCAGGCGCGCCCTGGCGCAGGTTCTCGAGGAAGCCGAAACCATCGGTGTTGCGGCCTTCAAGCCTGCCATTCTCGTGCACGATCACCGTGTTGACCGCGCCGACACGCCGCGCGAAGGGCTCGAGAATATCGACTTCCGCCGCCGCCGTTTCCTTGTGCGGGACGGTGACGTTGCAGCCTTGGAAGCCGAGCTTGGGCAGCGCGCGCAAAGCCTCGCGCGCATGTTCCGGCCGCACCGCGAGCGGCAGGTAGGCGCCGTCGATGCCATGCAGCGCCAGCCAGTAGCCATGCAGTCCGGGCGAGCGGGAATGGCTGACCGGCCAGCCCATGACGCCGGCGAGGCGGGCGCGGCCGGTCAAGGTCCTCATCTTGTCAGGATCCCGTGCCCGCGCAGGAAGTCGAGCAGTGGCAGCAGCGGCAGGCCGAGTATGGCGAAATGGTCGCCATCGACCCGGGCGAAGAGCTGCGCGCCCAAACCTTCGAGCTGGTAGGCGCCGACCGAATCCCGCACTTCCGGCCCGGCCGCCTCCAGATAGGCATCGAGGAAGCCTTCGGAGAACTCGCGCATATGCAGGCTGGCGCGCTCCACATGATGCCAGAGGATGCCATCGTCGCGCGCCACGCAGACGGCCGCATGGAGCTGGTGGCGGCGCCCGCGGAGCCTGAGAAGCTGCGCCCGTGCCGCGACCATGTCCTCGGGCTTGTCGAACCACTCGCCCTCGCAGGAGAGCATCTGGTCGCCGCCGATGACATGGATGCCCGGATAGCGCGCCGAGACCTTGAGCGCCTTGAGTTCGGCCAAGGTCGTCGCCGCGTCGTCCGGATTGCGGCCGGCGGCGGCGAGGCCGCGCTTGACTTCCGCCTCGTCGATGCGCGCCGGCTCCACGTCGATGACGAGGCCGGCCTCGCGCAGGATGCGCGCCCGCGCCGCGCTCGCCGAGGCCAGCAGCAGCACCGCCTTGCCTTCGCCCATCAGGGGCTGGCGCCGGAATTCGGGCAGGGTCATGACCGGTTTATCGCGGATTCGCCGTGCGAGGGCAATGTCGCGCCTGCCATTGCCGCCGGCCCGACCAGCCGGAAGGTGAGGTTGATGCGCGGGGCGCCGAGGCGCGTCATGCGCGGCAGGGCATGCTGCCAGCCGGCCTGGCAGCCGGCCCGCATGACGAGGCCCGAGCCATGTTCCAGCATGATCTCGTGGCGCGCCGGCATCAGCGGCGGCCGGCTGCGGAAGAGGAAGCGCCGCGCCGCGCCGAAGCTGAACGAGACGACGACCGGTGCTGGACCGAGTTCCGGCTCGTCGTCGCTGTGCCAGCCCATCTGCTCGCGCCCGTCGCGGTAGAGGTTGAGCAGGACGGCATTGAACGGGAGGCCGGCCAGATCCTCGGCGGCGCGGCGGAGCCGGCCGAGCAGCGCGGTCCAGGGCGCTGGCCGCCGCGCGATGCCGGAATAACGGTAGATGGCGCCCGCATCGCCATGCCAGGCGACGCGCCGCGCGAGCGTGCGCGCGCGGCCGAACATGACGACCGTCTCGGGCCGCCATGCGATCTCCGCGCCGAGCCGCGCGAAGATCGCATCGGCCGCCGCCGGCGCGAACAGGCCGGGGCGGTAATCGATCGGCGGCCGGGGCTCGTCCCGGCCGAAAAGGTCTTGCTCGTTCAAACCCGGCCTCGCCGCGGCAAGGCGCCGAAGCGGCGCCGCGCCCAGTCTAGCGCGCCGGCGGCGGGGGTTGCTGCGTCATTGCCGCAGGCTGGTAATGCTCGCGCAGGGTGCGCGAGAGTTCGAGGGCGCGACCATAAGCGCCGGCCGCCTCGCCCGCCTGGAAGCGGAGCGGCATCCCGGCCGGCCCGGGCGGTGGCGGGGCGAGCGGGCGCGGCTCGCCGCCAAAGGTCATGCGGGTGCGATCGATGGGGAAGAAGCGCCTGCCATCGGCCACCGACGCGGGCGGCGCCGGCGGCAGCGGCGCGGCCTCCGCCAGCGGCTTTGGCGCGGCGCTCGCCTGGGCCAGGGCCATGTCGGAAAGCTGGGCCAGCATGGCGTTCTGGGTCGTTTCGGAGACCGGAACCTCGGTCAGGGTCGGCGGTGCCTCGCTTGCCCCGGCCGGGCCGGCCGCGGGGGC
The DNA here is from genome assembly GCA_026126215.1 of Alphaproteobacteria bacterium. GTDB lineage: Bacteria > Pseudomonadota > Alphaproteobacteria > Ferrovibrionales > Ferrovibrionaceae > JAHCJQ01. The sequence goes on along the minus strand of JAHCJQ010000078.1, from coordinate 6,979 downwards.
AGCAGCGTCCGGCAGGGCGGCGAGCGCGGTGGGCGGGGCCTGACCCTCGCCCGGCTTGCCGAAGAACCAGGCCAGCGCCGTGCCGCCGATATCCTTGCCCGCGATGGTCTCGACGGCGGCATTGACCACCCCGGATATCACCCCGCCGACGCCAAGATAAAGCCCGCCGCCCAGCACGCGCGCCACCGGCGAGATCTGGTCGCCGGAGAAGTGGCGGTAAATGTTGCCGATCAGGGGCACATGATGCAGCGGGTTGACCACATCGAGCACCGCCAGGAAGTAGCTCTTCGGATCGGGGCAATCCTCCACTTCGCAGCGGCTTTCATGGGCATGCGAGGCTTCCGGCCACCAGGCGGCGGGCTTGGCGATGGCGGGCACGTTCATCCGCGTCTCTCCTTCATGGGAAAGGAGGAAGCAAGCATCGCGCCAGAGAGCAGCGAGCGATTTCAAGGGTTTGCGCGGCGCGGGTTGGCCCGGGGGCGGCAGATTCTGCCCGGGGCGGCCCGGCGCCTAAAGATAATGCCCGGAGCGCTTCTTCTTGGTCAGCAGGTAGGCTTCGTTATGGGCGTTGGCGGGAAAGGCGTGCGGCACCCGCTCGGCGACCCGGATCCCCACCGCCTCGAGCTGGCGCACCTTCTCCGGGTTGTTGGTCATCAATCGGACCGCATCGAAGCCGAGATGGCGCAGCATGGCGGCGGCCGGCTCGAACAGCCGTTCGTCCGCCTCGAATCCCAGCCGTTCGTTGGCCTCGATCGTGTCGAAGCCCTGGTCCTGCAGCCGGTAGGCGCGGAGCTTGTTCATCAGGCCGATGCCGCGTCCCTCCTGCGCCAGATAGAGCAGCACGCCGCCGCCCGCTTCGGCGATGGCGCGGATGGCGCCGCGCAACTGCTCGCCGCAATCGCAGCGCAGCGAGCCGAGCAGGTCGCCGGTGAAGCATTCGGAATGGATGCGCGCCAGCACCGGCTGCTGGCGCGGCGGGTCGCCGATGACGATGGCGAGATGCTCGAGCGCGCCGTCGGCCGGGCGGAAGGCATGAATGCGGGCTTCCGGCGCGTCGACCAGCGGCACCCGCGCCGAGGCGACGGGGGTGAGCCGCCCGGCACCGGCCTCGCCAAGCCCGGCGAGATCGGCAAGCGGCACGACGAGCAGGCCCTGGCCCTCGGCATAGGCGGCAAGCGTGCCGCCCGCCGCCCGCACCAGCAGGCCGGCGGGCAGCAGGCCGGCCCGCTTGGCAAGCCCGATCAGGCGCCGCGCCGCCTCCGGCGGCTCCGTCCGCTCGGCGGCGAAGGGGCCCTGAAGGGGATGGTCGAGATCCGCGGTCGGGTCGGCGAGGGTCCGCAGCATGGGAGCGTCCATGCGCGGCTCGAGGCGCAGCAGCACCGGATCGGTGACCGCGGTGCGGACCTTGAGCACGCCGGCGCGGTGCGGGGTGAGGATGAGGAAGCCATCGCCGAGGCGCCGCATGGCCTCCAGTGCGGCCGCGCCGATGCCCTCGATGGCGGCGACCAGGCCGCCGCCCTCGCCGTCCAGCAGCAGCGCCCGCCCGCGCCGCAGCTCGCCCGCCGCGCGGTCGGCCTGCAGCAGCGCACGGGCGGCCGCGTCGATCTGTCCGGTGGGCTCGCTCATGGCAGGGGTGTAGATCGGCCCCGGCACGCTGGCAAGGCCGAGTTTCCCGGCCTGCCCGGGCCAGGCCGGGTACGCCCTGCCGCCCCTTGCCCGATATGCCCGGCCCGGCGCAGGATGCGGCCATGACGGAGCGCGACGGCGGCGGGCTCGAGCCCGGCATCCATACCGATTTCGCCGGCGGCATGTCCTATGGCGACTATCTGCGGCTCGACCTGCTGCTCGCCGCGCAGCAGCCGCGCTCGGGATGCCATGACGAACTGCTCTTCATCACCATCCACCAGGCGAGCGAGCTGTGGCTCAAGCTGATGCTGCACGAGGTGCGGGGCGCGCAGGCCTGCCTGCGCCGGGGCGACTTCAAGCCCGCCCTCAAGATGCTCTCGCGCGTCGGGCGCATCCAGGCGCAGATGATCCAGTCCTGGGACGTGCTCTCGACCCTGACGCCGTCCGACTATCTCGCCTTCCGCGGCGCGCTCGGCCGTTCCTCGGGCTTTCAGTCATACGGCTACCGGGCGCTGGAATTCGCGCTCGGCCTGCGCGACCCGGCCTTCCTCGCCCCGCACCGGCACGACGCGGCGATCCATGAGGCGTTGCAGGCGATCCTGCGCGAACCCGGCCTCTACGACGATGCGGTGCGGCTTCTGGCGCGCCATGGCCTCGCCATCCCGAAGGCGGTGCTGGAACGCGATCCGGCCGGGCCCTGGCGCGCCCACCCGGCGGTGCGCGCCGCCTGGCTCGCGGTCTATCGCGACACGGCGCGGCACTGGCCGCTCTACGAACTGGCGGAGAAGCTGGTCGATATCGAGGACTGGTTCCAGCAATGGCGCTTCCGGCACATGCAGACGGTGGAGCGCATCATCGGCGCCAAGCGGGGCACCGGCGGCTCGTCCGGCGTCGCCTATCTGCGCGGCGCGCTCGAGCGGCGGCTGTTCCCCGAACTCTGGGAGCTGCGCGGCGAGCTGTGAGGCGCCTTGACAGCGCCGCCGCCTCGCGCCGACCATCGCCGCGCTTTCAGCGGGAGAAGGGGTTTCAGAGCATGGTGGCTGTCTTTCGCGACTACGACCAGGCGGGGCTCGATGCGCAATATTACCTGCGCGGGCTGATCAAGGATTTTCAGGTCTATTTCGACCGCTACCGCAGCGAGACCGATCGGGCCAAGCGCGACTTCGCGCATCGGGCGGATGTCGCCTATGGCCCGACCGAAGCGGAGCGGGTGGACATCTACACGACGGCGAACCAGGGCGCGCCGGTGCATGTCTTCATCCATGGCGGCTACTGGCAGGCGCTCGACAAGGCGGATTTCGGCTTCATGGCGCGCACCATCGTGCCGGCGGGGGCGGTGCTCGTCGTGGTCAATTACGCGCTCTGTCCCAGCGTGCGCATGGACGAGATCGTGCGCCAGAACCGCGCGGCGCTGGCCTGGGTCTGGCGCAACGCGCGAACCTTCGGCGGCGATCCGGCCCGCATCTTCGTCTCCGGCCATTCCGCCGGCGGCCATCTGACGGCGATGATGGCGCTGACCGACTGGCCGTCCTTCGAACCCGGCCTGCCGCGCGATCTGCTCAAAGGCGGCTTCGCCATCTCGGGCCTCTTCGACCTCGCGCCGATCCGCCTCTGCTACCTGAACGAGAAGCTGCGCATGGACGAGGCCGAGGCGCGGCGCAATACGCCGCTCCTGCATGTGCGCCCCGGCGCGCCGCCACTCCTGCTCAGTGTCGGCGGCGACGAGACGGCGGAATATCACCGCCAGCAGACGGAGTTCCGCGACGCCTGGCGCAAGGCGGGGAATGCGGTGGAGGAGGTGGCCGCGCCGGGGCTGCACCATTTCTCGATCATCGAGGAGCTGGCGCGGCCCGGCAGCGCCATCGCCCGCGCCGCGCTCGGCCAGATGGGGCTTTAGCCCGGAGGTGCGAGGCCGGCGGCTTCCAGCATGACGGCGATATCCTCCCGCACCTGCCGGCGCAGCTCGTCCAGCGCCGTCTCGTCCGGCGGCGTGGCGAGCGCCTCGGCGAGGCGGGCGGCGACGGTCTCGGGTGTCTGTTCGGCGGGCTCGACGAAGAAGCGTTCGCGCCCGGCGAGGCGGCCGAACTGGCGCAGCTTGTCGTCCCAGATCAGGCCCACGGCCGGCACGCCCAGCGAAAGCGCCAGCACATTGGCATGCAGCCGGTGGGCGACGATGGCGCGGAAGCCGGCGATGCGCCAGGCAAGTTCGGTCGCCGTGCGCGGCGGCGCCGGCACGGGCAGGCCCAGTTGCCCGGCGACACGGGCGAGGAAAGCCCGGTCGGCCGGCGCGCCGTTGCAGAACAGCTCGATCCGGTGGCCGGCATCGCGCAGCCGCCCGGCCAGCCCGACCCAGAAGCGCAGCACGGTCTCGTCGGCGAACGGGGCGCTCTCGCCGGCACGCCGGCGCATCAGGCGCGGCGCCATGATGCCGAGCCCGATGGCTTGCGCGTCCGCGCGCTGGCGAAAGCCGTAGACTTCGGCGGCGAAGATCGCCGGATCGGCGCCGAGGCGCAGCGGGACGCGGATCGCATCGCCGAAGCCGCGGCGGACATTCTCGAGCGATTCCTGGTCGCGCAGCGAGACATGGCAGGTCAGCGGCGCGGCAAGTGCCCGGCGCAGCAGCCGCCAGCCGATGGGCGAGAAGCTTGCGGCCGCGCCACAGCCGAGAAAGGCCGTGGGAATGCCGGCGCGGCTTGCCCTGCCGGTCGCGGCCGCGATGCGCAGGGGAAAGCGCAGTTCGGTATCGAGCAGGAGCTGGCCGCCGCCGATCACCATGAGCGCCGCATGGGGCAGCAGCGGATCAAGCCGCTCCGCCAGCCGCCGCCGGCCGGAGAGATACCATTCCAGGATGCTCGCCGCCCGGCGCAGTGGGCGCAGCCGGCGCACCAGCCGCAACAGGCGCACCGACAGCCGGCGCTGGCGCTTGCGACCGAAGGATTCGTAGCGCAGCCGGCCCGACAGGTCGACCGCGCTGACCAGCAGGCCGGGGGCGAGCTGGCGCAGCAGGTGCAGAAGGCACTCGGCGATGGCGCCATCGCCCACATTGGCGCTGAACCGCTCGCCGCAGACCAGGATCATCGGCGTCAGCTCGGTCCTGTTCTGCCTGTCCCGGCGCGGATTTTCCGGCATTCGTCGGCCTGATCCGAATTATTACACTAGAAAAACTACTTATCAGTTTTCAACCAATACTGGTCAGGCTAGTTTCTTCCGGCAGGTCCGCTTGCGGACCGGAGAGGGCGTACCGACCGAACTCCATCATGGATACCTCGGCTCGCAAGGCAATCATCAATACGCCGGGGCAGCGCGGATTCGCCCAGCGGATCCTCGCCTGGCTCCGGCTCGCGGCCGACCAGACGCGCTTTCTCTGGCGCGACGCGGCCCTGCGCCTGCGCCGGCGCCATGTCCGCCTCGCCGATCTCAGGCTGCCTTCGATCGACGGCGCCTATCCGGATGCCGCGGCGCTCGGCCGGCGCCTCCTGCTCTATACCGCGTGCGATCCGGAATATTTCGGGCGCTACTACGAGACACTGGTTCTCTCGCTCGAACGCCACTCGCCGGGCGTGGCGCTGCATCTGCACATTTTCGATCCGCGGGACCGCGCGCATCTGGCGCTGATCGAGGATCTGCGCCGGCGCTGCCCGAGCCTGCTGCTCACCTGCACCGAGGAGCTGGTCGATGCGCCCGGCCGGGATGCGATCTACCGCATCACGTATTATGCAAGCATGCGCTTCCTGCGCCTGCACGAGATGATGCGCGCGACCGGGCGCGATGTGCTCTCCATCGACGTCGATACGCTGGTGCTGCGCCCGCTCGGCGAGCTGCTCGATTTCGTCGCCGGCGCCGACGTTTCCTTCCGCGCCCGCTTCCGCCACCCCGACCCGCGCCGGCGCATGCTGGCCGGCGTGATCTGGTTCCGCCATTCGCCGGCCGCCCTCGCCTATCTCGGGCGCGTGGCGCGGCGCATCGCGCTGCATCTGCTGGAACCGGACTTCCCCGTGCAATGGTATCTCGACCAGCGGCTGCTTCATCTCGAGTTCCGGCGTGAACGGCTGCGTCCGCGCGGCATGAAGTGGCGAAGGCTGCACCGGCGCTTCATCGACTGGCATTACGACGAGGGCAGCGTCATCTGGGTCGGCAAGGGCAAGCGCAAGGACGAGAACCGCCGCTATCTGCGCCTCGGCGAAAAGTTGCGCGCGGCACGACCGGACCCCCGTTCCTCCGCCGCGCAGTAGGCCGACCGCAGGCTTGTCTCCGCCAAGAAAAGGCCGTGAGGCGGACAGCACATACGCCGTTCCCTCGCATATCGGCCGACGGAAACGGAGCCAATCACCAAGTCGTGACTTGCGAAAGCGTAATATCGATGGCTCTAATTCTCGCGCACCGTGCTAGACGCACTCAAATCAGGGCGGGTAAATTCAATCATGCGCGCCAGTTATTGGAACCATTCATCACAGGCTGTTGAAACTTCCTCCATGGCGGCTCATGAACTCGTCAGGGAGCGGCCCAGGAACCGGGAGATCGGGATGAGCAATGCGAAGCGCATTCTGCTGGTGGACGACGACGACGCGTTGCGCCAGACGCTTGCGGAGCAGCTCGACCTGAACGGGGAGTTCTATACCGAGACCGCGCCCAATGCCGCCACGGCGATGGAGCTGGCGCGCTCGCAGCTCTACGACCTGATGATCCTCGATGTCGGCCTGCCGGACATGGACGGGCGCGAACTGTGCAAGCAGCTCCGCAAGAATGGCGTGCGGGTACCGGTGGTGCTGCTGACGGCGGCGGACACCGATGCGGACACCATCCTCGGCCTCGATGCCGGCGCCAACGACTATGTGCTCAAGCCGTTCAAGTTCCTCGTCCTGCTGGCGCGCATCCGCGCCCAGCTCCGCCAGCACGAACAGAGCGAGGATGCGATCTTCTCGATTGGTCCCTATTCCTTCCGGCCGGCGGCCAAGGTGCTGCTCGATTCCGAGCGCAAGCGCAAGGTGCGCCTGACCGAGAAGGAGACCTCGATCCTCAAATACCTGTTCCGCGCCGGCGACAAGCCGGTGGCGCGCGAGGTGCTGCTGAACGAGGTCTGGGGCTACAATGCCGGCGTCACCACCCATACGCTCGAGACGCATATCTATCGCCTGCGCCAGAAGATCGAGCGCGATCCCTCTAACGCGCGCATCCTGGTGACCGAGCCCGGCGGCTATCGCCTGGCCCAGTAATTCCCATAGCGGGCGCTCGCACTCCCCCCGCGAGATCAGCGGCCCTGGAAAACAGGAGCCCTCTTCTCGGCGAGCGCCCGCTGACCCTCCCGGAAATCCTCGGAAGCCCAGCAGGCCTGCGCGTCGCGCCGCGCCGCCGC
>JAHCJQ010000077.1 GCA_026126215.1 Alphaproteobacteria bacterium | reverse complement strand
ACGCGATGTCACCGCCTCCGGCGTGCCGGTCTGCAAGGTGCGGCCGTGATGCAGCACGCTCATGCGGTCGGCCAGCATGATCGCCTCGTCGATATCGTGGGTGACGAGTATCACCGGAATGCTGAACTTCTCGCGCAGCCCGGCGATCTCGCGATAGAGGCGCTGGCGCGTCGCCTTGTCGACCGCCGAGAAAGGTTCATCGAGCAGCAGCACCCGCGGCTCGCGCGCCATCGCCCGGGCCAGCGCCACCCGCTGTTGCTGGCCGCCGGAGAGCTCCGCCGGGCGGCGATCTTCGAGACCTGCCAGATGCAGCAGGCCGAGCAGTTCGACAGCCCGCGCCTTGCGTGCTGGTGCCGGCAGGTGATCCATCGCCGCCATGACGTTGCCGATGGCGCTCATGTGCGGGAAGAGGGCGTAGTTCTGGAAGACCATGCCGACGGCGCGTTCTCGCGGTGAGAGCGCAACACCACGCTCCGAATCGAACCAGACCTCGCCGTTGACAGCGACGCGTCCGCGCCGCGGGCGAAGGATGCCGGCGATGCAGCGCAGGATGGTCGATTTGCCGCTGCCGGACGGCCCGACCAGGGCGAGGACCTCGCCGGCGGCGCAGGCGAAGCGGGCCGCGAGCGGGATCGGTCCGTCCTGGGTCAGTTCGACCACGATCCCGTTCACAGTCTCACCGCCTGCCGCGCCCGGAACGGCGCGAGAAGGTGAAGGTCAACGCAATGGTGACAAGCGAGAAGGCAAGCAGGAACGCAGCCATGCGGCCGGCGGATGCGCTGTCGAAAGCCTGCACGCGGTCATAGATGGCGATGGCGATGGTGCGGGTCTCGCCTGGAATGCTGCCGCCCACCATCAGTACGATACCGAACTCGCCCAGCGTGTGGGCGAAGCTCAGGATCATTGCCGTGAGTATGCTGGGCCAGGCAAGCGGCAGTTCGATGCGCAGCAACGTGCGCCACCAGCTCATGCCGCAGCAGGCCGCGGCGTCGCGCAGCTCGACCCCGATCCCCTCGAAGCCGCGCTGTATGGGCTGGATGGCGAAAGGAAGATTGAAGATGACGGAAGCCAGCAGCAGTCCCTCGAAACTGAAAACGAGGGGGCGACCGAATAGCTGCTGCCAGATCGCTCCAAGGGGCGAAGCGGCGCCAAAGGCCACCAGCAGGTAATAGCCGAAGACCGTCGGCGGCAGGACCAGCGGCAGTGCCACCAGCGCCTCGACCAGCCCCTTGCCGCGAAAATCCCGGTAGGCGAGCAGCCGTCCTGCCCAGATGCCGAGCGGCAGCAGGAGGATAATGGTGAGCAGTGCCAGCCGCAGCGAAAGGGTCAGGGCGATCCAGTCCATGCCGTCGCTCCGGTCAAATCATCGGCTCATCCACTCTCGCCGGGGAGCGCGAAGCCGTGCTCGCGCAGAATGGCGCGGGCGGGGGGCTGTTGTATATAGGCATGGAAATGCCTCGCCACTGGGCCGGCACCACGCAGCAGCACCATGCGCTGGCGCAGTGGAGAATGCCAGCTTTCGGGGATCAGGGCGTGAGGCGCAAGGCCGCGCAATTTCGGCGAGAGGATGAGCGAATAGGCGACGATCCCCCCGTCGACATTGCCGGAGAGCGCGAACTGCGCCGCCTGGGAGACGTTCTCGCCAAGAACCAGTCGCTTTTCGGCCAGGCCCCAGAGGCCGGCATGGCGTAGCGCCTCCTCCGCACGCCGGCCATAAGGGGCGTGCTCGGGATTGGCGATGGCAAACCGGGCGATTCGGCCTGCGGTGAGCGCGGCGCGCAGCGAGGCAAGCTCCGAATCTGGCTCGAACGAGGCGCCCGGGCCGGCAACCAGCGCGATGCGGCCAATGGCATAGAGGACCCCATCGCCCTCTGTCAGACCCTCGCGCGCGAGGGCCAGGACATACTCCTCGTCGGCGGACAGGAAAAGCTGAAAGGGCGCGCCCTGGCGGATCTGACGGGTAAAGTTGCCGGACGAACCCAGGACCAGCCGGATACGCCGGCCCGTGTCGCGGGCGAAGGCTGCCGCGACTTCATCGAGGGCGAACTGCAGATCCGAAGCGGCGGCTACCAGCGGTGCGTCCTCGGCGCGCGGCGACGAGGTGCCGCCCGACCAGGCAAACAGCAACGCGGCGACCCATGCGACAGGCCGGAACCGATTTCCAGTCATGGCGGAAAGATAGCGCCCGTCGAATTGAATGCGCCATAGGACAATGCCGGGCGTTGCCCCGATCTGGCCACATCCCTGAGTTAAACGGGCAGGAAGGGTTAACTGGACCAGGGCATGGGACTTTTCTGCGGCAGATGTGCGTGGCTCGGCCTTTCCGCCTGCCTCCTGCTGGGCGGAGCGGCGTCCGGCGCGCTGGCCGAGGAACGGCTCGGCACGTTCAATTTCGTTTTCGAGAACGACCTGTTCGCCAATACCGATCGACACTACACGAACGGCGTCCGGCTATCGTGGCTGACCGCCGCCGGGCAGGAACCGGCCTGGAGCAGGGCGCTGGCGCGCGCCTTTCCACTGCTCGACGATGCGGCGGATATCCGCATCGAGTATGCCATCGGCCAGAGCATGTTCGCGCCCCGCGACATCACGCGGCGGGTTCCCGACCCGGACGACCAGCCCTACGCCGGATGGCTCTATGGCGCGATTGGCGCCATCGGCTCGACCGGTTCGCGGCTCGACCAGCTGGAACTCAGCCTCGGCGTGGTGGGGCCGGCTGCACTGGCGGCACAGGCGCAGAAGACTGCGCACCGGCTGACCGGCGCCGACCGTCCGCGCGGCTGGCGCAGCCAGCTCGCCAACGAGCCGGCGCTCCAGCTTACCTACCGGCGGAGCTGGCGCGCGCTTGCCTCGGCCGAGGTTCTGGGATTCAGCGTCGATGCCACGCCACATGTGGGTGCGGCACTCGGCAATGTCTTCATCTACGGCAGCACCGGGATGATTCTGCGGATAGGCTTCAACCTGCCTGACGATTATGGACCGCCGCGCGTGCAGCCCAGTCTGCCGGGTTCCGGCTTCTTCCGGTCGCAGCCGGGGTTCGGCTGGTACCTGTTCGCCGGCGTCGATGGCCGCGTGGTGGGGCGAAACATCTTCCTCGACGGCAATTCCTTCCGCGACGGTCCCGGCGTCGATCGGCGGATCTTCGTCGGCGATCTGCAGGCGGGCATTGCCTTCGTCCTCGGCGATGTGAGGATCGCCTATACACATGTGCTGCGCACCGAGGAATTTCATGGCCAGGGCGAGAATTCGAAGTTCGGCGCTTTCAGCCTCTCCTGGCGATTCTGACCGGAATGTCCGCCGCTATTCTGCCGCCGCCATGACCATGCTAAAGGTGAGGCGTGGCAGCGGGGAGCAGCGGGCATGGACGGGCAGTCTTCCGGTGGTATCGGCGCGCGGGTGCGCCGGCTCGAGGATCCGCGATTCCTGACCGGACAGGGCCGCTATACCGACAACATCGCGGCGCGCGATGCGCTGCATGTCCACTTCCTCCGCTCCCCCCATGCCCATGCGCGCCTGCGCGCGATCGATACTGCTGCCGCGCTTGCCATGCCGGGCGTGGTCGCCGTCCTGACCGGACAGGACGTCCTTGCCGACCGGCTCGGCCATATTCCCTCGATCGTCGAGATCAAGGATCGGCATGGCGAGAGCCATCGCGAGCCCGAGCGCCTGCCGATCTCGCCCACGCGCGTGCGCCATGTTGGCGAGATCGTCGCCATGATCGTTGCCGAACGGCTGGACCAGGCGCGGGACGCGGCGGAGGCGGTCGAGGTCGATTACGAAACCCTGCCGGCGGTGGTGGCCGCGGACGACGCGCTGCGCCCCGATGCGCCGCAGCTCCATGACGGCGTGCGGGGCAACCTGATGTGCGACTGGGTGCGCGGCGACGAGGCGGCGGTGGCCGGTGCCTTCGCCCGCGCCGCCCATGTATGCCGCCTCTCGCAGCGCTTCAACCGCATTCTCGGCAACTATCTGGAGCCGCGCGCGCTCTTTTCCGAACATGATCGCGCCAGCGACGTGACGACGCTGGTACTCGCCTCGCAGGGCGCGCATATCCCCCATCGGCTGCTTTGCGACAAGGTCCTGAAATGGCCGCGCGAGAAACTGCATCTGGTCACACCCGACGTGGGCGGCGGTTTCGGTCCGAAATTCACTCTCTATCCGGAGGCGGCGCTGCTCCCCTGGGCGGCCCGCAGGCTCGGCCGGCCGCTGCGCTGGGTCTGCGAACGGGTGGAGAGTTTCCTCAGCGACAACCACGCCCGCGACCTGGTGGCGGAGATCGCGCTGGCGCTGGATGAGGCCGGGCGCTTTCTCGCGATCAGAGTCGAGGCGGCGGCGAATTTCGGTGCCTATGTCTCGATGTTCGCGCCGAGCATACCGACCAACGGCATGGCAAAGGTTCTCTCGGGCCTCTACCGGATTCCGGCGATCAGCATCGCCATGCGCTGCGCCTTCACCAATACCGTTCCTGTCGATGCCTTTCGCGGCGCAGGCAAGCCGGAGACGCTTGCGCTGCTGGAGCGCCTGATTGATATCGCTGCGCGCGAGACCGGCCGCGATCCGGTGGAACTGCGCCGCCTCAACCTGGTGCCGCCCGAAGCCATGCCGTATCGGACGGCGCTCGGCTATACCTACGAGAGCGGCGACTATCCGCGCCTGCTCGACGAGGCCCTGCGCCAGGGCGACCGTGCCGGGTTCGCGGACCGGCGCGCGGCGAGCGCGCGGCATGGCCGCCTGCGCGGCTTCGGCATCGCCTGTCACCTGCATGGCAGCGGCGGCGTCGCCGACGAGCGCTCGCTGGTCGTCGTCCGCGGCGACGGCGGCATCGATGCCTATACCGGCACGCAATCGCAGGGCCAGGGTCACGAGACCGCCTTCGCGCAGATCGTGGCCGAAGCCTTTGGCGTGGATTACGGGAAGGTCCGGGTGCGCCAGGGCGACACGGCGACGATCGCGCGTGGCGGGGGTACTGGCGGTTCGTCCTCCACGATCATCAGCTCCACGACGCTGAAGCTTGCCGGCATCACAGCCATCGAACGGGGCCGCCACCTTGCCGCGGAGTTTCTCGAGGCGGCTCCGGCGGACATCGCCTATGCGGACGGCTTCTTCGGCATCGTCGGTACCGACCGGCGCATCGGATTGTTCGAGGTTGCCGCAAGGGCCGAGGCCGACGGTCGCAGGCTCGATGGCGAGGCCGAGTTTGCCGACAGGGTGGAAAGCTGGTCCAGCGGCGTGATGACATGCGAGGTCGAGGTCGATCCGGAGACCGGGCATGCCCAGGTCGAACGCCTTGCCACGACCATCGATATCGGCACGGTGATCAACCCGATGCTGGTCGAGGGGCAGGTGCATGGCGGCATCGCCGCCGGACTTGGCCAGGCACTGCTGGAGGATGCCGCCTATGACCGGGCAAGCGGCCAGATCCTTGCTGCTTCCTGGATGGATTACGCGATGCCGCGAGCCGACGACGTGCCCGGGATCGACGTCGCCATGATCGCCACGCCTTCGGGCAACAATGCCCTTGGCATCAAGGGGGTGGGCGAACTGCCGACCAATGGCGCACCGGCGGTGGTGGCAAATGCGCTGCTCGATGCCCTCGCAGGGCACGGCGTGCGCCACCTGGAAACGCCGGCTACGCCGGAGCGGGTCTGGCGGGCGCTGCGCCGCCGGTGAACCCTGATCAGGTCCGGCGGAAGATGAGCGAGGTATTGATTCCGCCAAAGGCGAAGTTGTTCGACATCAGGTGCTCGATGGCGAGCCGGCGTGGCGCGCCCATGACGAAGTCGAGCTCGCCGCATCGCGGATCGACATTCTCGAGATTGGCCGTGGGTGCGAAGCTCTCCTCGTTCATCATCTCGATGGCAAGCCAGGCTTCGATGGCGCCGCAGGCGCCGAGAGTGTGGCCGAAATGGCCTTTCAGGGAGTGTATCGGCACGCGGGGGCCGAGCACCTGCCGCGTGGCTTCCGCCTCTGCTACGTCGCCCCAATCGGTCGCGGTGCCATGCCCGCTCACGAAACCGATGGCGGCAGGCGGCAGGGCCGCATCGTCGAGCGCGGCGCGCAAAGCCGCCGCCATGGTCGGCATGTTGGGCTGTGTCGCATGATGACCGTCGCTGTTGGTGCCGAAGCCCACCACCTCGGCAAGGATGGCTGCGCCGCGCGCGATGGCGCGCCCGCGTTCCTCCAGAACGAGGGTGCCGGCGCCTTCGCCGATCACCAGCCCGTCGCGGTCGCGGTCGAAGGGGCGTGGATTGGCGTCCGGCGCGTCGTTGCGCACGCTAGTGGCATAGAGCGTGTCGAAGACGGCTGCTTGTGTCGCATCGAGTTCTTCCGCGCCGCCGGCGATCATCACGTCCTGCATGCCGTAACGGATCGCCTCGTAGGCATAGCCGATCGCCTGCGAGCCGGAGGTGCAGGCACTCGAAGTCGGGATGATCCTTCCGGTGACCTCGAAGAAAAGGCCGATATTCACCGCGGCCGTGTGGCTCATCATCTGGATGTAGCTGGTGGCGGTGATGTTGCGGGAAGAGCCCTCCGTCATCAGTTCGGCAAAGGCGGCAACGGGGCCGGGACTGCCGTAGGAGGAGCCATAGGCAATGCCGGTGCGTCCCGAACGCAGGACCGGGTCGCCGGCAAGACCGGCGCTTCCCAGCGCCATCTCCGTGGCGCGCACAGCCATGCGCGCCACGGGCCCCATGGTGCGCAGCTTCTTTCGCGGATAGCGGCCTTCGAGATCGAGGTCCGGCACCGGCGCCGCGAGGCGGGTGTTGATGCCGTGATAGCGCTCCCAGCTTTCCATGCGGCGGATGCCGGTGCGGCCGGCGCGGAATGCCTCGCGAATCGTCGGCCAGTCGAGGCCGAGTGGCGTGATGCCGGCCATGCCGGTGACGACGACGCGGCGCGTCACACAAGCCCCCCGTTGACCGAGATCACCTGGCGCGTGATGTAGCCGGCATCCTCCGAGCACAGGAAACTGACCAATGCCGCGACCTCTTCGGGCTGTCCGGCGCGGCGCATCGGGATTGCCTTGAGAACTTCCTCGAGCGGAACATCGCGCGTCATGTCAGTCTCGATGAAGCCGGGTGCCACGCAGTTCACCGTGATGTTCCGGCTCGCCAGCTCGATGGCGAGTGCCTTGCTGGCCCCGATGATGCCGGCCTTGGCGGCGCTGTAATTCACCTGGCCGCGATTGCCGACGATACCGGAAACGGAGGAAAGGGTGACGATCCGGCCAGGCTTCCGCCGCCGAACCATCGGCATGACGAGCGGCTTCAGCACGTTGTAGAAGCCGTCGAGATTGGTGCCGAGTACGCTGTCCCAGTCCTCATCCTCGAGCGCGGGAAAGACATTGTCGCGGGCGATCCCGGCATTGAGCACGACGCCGTAGGGCGCGCCGTGACCCGCGACCTCCGCGGTCAGCGCCGCATGCGCCGTCGCCCGGTCGGCAATGTCGAATGCGAGCAGCCGTCCGCTGCCGCCGGCTGACGCGATCGCCGAGAGCGTCGCCTCGGCGCCCGCCTGGTCACGGCCGTAATGGACCACGACTTCGTGCCCGTCCCGTGCCAGCCGTACGGCGATGGCGCGGCCGATGCCCTTGCTCGCGCCGGTGACGATGATGCAGGACGTCATGCCCCGGCTCCCGCCAGGAACGAAGATGGATCGCGCGGTCGGAACAGGTTGAGCTGGGCGCGCGCCACCTCGCGGCCGGCGATGGAAATGGCGCAGGCAAACGCGCTCATCTCGCCCTCGTCTAGAAGAAGCCGCGCGCCGACTTCGAGCCGCTCGCCGATCCGGAAACATTCGCGGTCGGCGGAAAAATTCCGGGTGCCGAGCAGGAAGCCCATTTGTACCGGCTGACCGGCCCGACGCGCGGTCATGCCGGCAAAGGCACCACAGGTCTGCGCCATATACTCGATGCCGATATAGGCGGGAACGCCGGTCCCGACGCGAAAAAGGCTGCTCTCGCGGACCGTCAGCGCGGCGATGAAGCCCGTCTCGTCGTATCCGACCGATTCCTCGATCAGGACCATGGCGCCCGCATGCGGCAGCAGGTCGGCCGGCGGATAGGGACAGGGTCGCATCATGCCTCCCGCGAGAGAACGAGCGCGACATTGCTGCCGCCGAATGCGAAGGAACTGGACATCGCGTGCCGCCTGCGGTTCTCGACCATCGTTCGCCCGGGCGCCACGAGATCGAGCGCGGGAATTGCCGGGTCCTGCGCGCCGTCCCATATATGGGGCGGCAGCAGACCTTCAACATTGTAGCCGGAGAGAGTGAGCCAGCAGAAGGCCGCCTCGACCGCGCCGGCCGCGCCAAGAAGGTGACCGGTCATGGCTTTGGTGGCGCTGCAGGGAACGCCCCCGGGGAAGAGGCGGGCGACCGCCAGCCCCTCCATCACGTCGTTGAGCGGTGTCGCGGTCCCATGCAGGTTGAGATAGTCGATTTCCTCCGGCGCCAGTCCGGCATCCGCAAGCGCGAGGCGCATCGCTTCATGCGCGCCCGCGCCCGAAGGTTCCGGCGCGCTGATGTGATAGGCATCGGAACATTCGCCCACGCCGGCGAGGCGGATCTCCGCCGGTTTCGGGGTGAGCAGGAACAGTGCCGCGCCCTCGCCAATATTGATGCCGTCCCGGTTCCGGCTGAACGGGTTACAGCGTCCGCGCGAAAGCGATTCGAGCGCATTGAAGCCGTTCAGGGTCAGGCGGCAGAGCGTGTCGGCGCCGCCGACCAGGGCGGCGTCGCAAAGGCCGGCCTCGATCAGGCGCGCCGCGCTGGCGAAGACCTTGCCGCCAGAGGAACAGGCGGTGGCAAGCGTGAAGGTCGGGCCGGAGAGCCGCAGATGTTCGGCGAGAAACTCGCCGATACCGCCCATTTCCTGCATTTCGTAAGTAAATCTGGCGGGCCAGGCGCCTTGGCCCAGCCGCACGGCGAGCGCGCGTTCCGCCTCGTCGATGCCTGAGGTCGAGGTGCCGAGCACCACGGCGATGCGCGCCCTGCCATAGCGCCGGATGGCGGTATCCACTTCGGCCGAAATCTCCGAGAGGGCGAGCAGCAGCGCTCGGTTGTTCCGGCAATCGTAGCGCCATGCCTCCCGCGGCAGTTCCAGAAGGGGATAGCCCATCGCGCCGACCTGGATCTCGCGGCCGATCAGCGGGTCGAGCCGGGGCGTGAAGGCAGGACTTGCCCGCCGCAGCAATCTCTCCGCATTCACGGCCTTGCTGGCGCCGAAGGGCGTCGCCAGTCCAAGGGCATTGAGATAGAGCGGCATCATGGTTGCGCGAGACTCGAATGAATTTCGATTTCGTAGCCGAAGCCACGATTCTCCACCAGTGCCTTGCCGTTCCAGCGCTCGCCCGTCGCCGGATAGGTCAGCACGATCCGTTCGCGTCCTTCGCTGACCAGCGTCCGGCGCCCTGGACTCTCCGTCAACCGGGCCGGGTGGCTGGCATCGGCTTCGATCCACAGCGAAGTGATTGGAAAATAGACCAGCATCATATCCGCGAGCAGGTTTTCCGGGCGGAGCTCCGCCGGCAGGCGTTCCGCGCGCGCGGCGAGTTCCTGCCCGTCCCATTCGATCGAGACCAGCCGTCGTCCGGTGGCATCGAGGCCGATCACGCCGAGCCGGCCGGCGCCGATCTCCAGATGGGTCTCAAGTGCTAGGGATTCCGGGCCGTGCCGGGCAATGACGATCTGAACCGCCCTCAGGCTGCGGCCCAGCGCATCGGGGGGCGGCAGGACGAGGCGCACGCCGGGCGCGATGGTGGCCCGTGGCCGCTCCGGCTGCGCGCCAAGGCAGCCTGCCAGGGGCAGGGCCAGGACGCCGAACAGGAAGGCGCGGCGCTTCATCGCCGCCACCGGCCGGCGAGCGGCGCCAGAAGGATGGCCAGGGTAATGCCTGTGAGCATGGTGGTGCCGAAACTCCGCACCGCCAGGGTACCGCTCAGGCCAAGGAGCCCGAAGGACAGCAGGGTCGTGGCGCCTGCGACGAGAATTGCCAGCATCGTCGCGGCTTCGTGGCCGGGCCGGGTCTCGCGACTGAACAGGGCATAGTCCATGCCGATGGCAAGGACCAGGAGCAGCGCCATGGCCGAGAAGAAGGTGAGGGAGTGACCGAAGAGGGCAAGGATCGGCGGGGTGGCAAGCAGGGCAAGGACGGGTGGCGCCATGACCTGGAGCGCACCGGCCATTCCGTATCGGGTGGCGAGCAGGATGCCGATCAGGAACGTGGCGATGGCGACCAGCCAGAGCGCGCGTTCGCGGTAGAGCGCGAAGAGGCCACTGATGTCGCGCGCCGGGTCCACGAACCGCACGCCTTCCAGATCGGCGGTCGCGGCGCGCAGGCGCGCTGCGTCGTGCACCGCGCCGGGAAGGGCGAGCTGCATTCTGCCGTCGGGATCGAGCAGCAGGCTGGCGAGCAACGGATTTAGGTCCGCGACCGGGGCAAGGGCGAGGGGCGCATTGGTCCCTTCGCCATCCAGCTTCGTCCGCAGGCCAGTCGCAGCCTCGATCTCGCCAAGATGGCGCGCGATCAGCCGCTCGCGCACGAGCCGCCTGTTTTCCGCCTGGCGCGCCGGCGAAGGCAGGAAATCGGCGGCGCTGGTCAGATCCTTCAGCACGCCTTCGCGCTGGAGCGGCGCAATGCGCGCCTCGAGCGCCTCCGCACGGGCGAGCGCCTGTTCTCCGTTCTCGCCGAAAACCAGGAAGTAGGCACCGCCGGGCCCTCGGCCACTGAGGCGACGGATTTCCGCTTCCTCTTCCACCAGCGCAGGATCGAGCGATTGCAGCTGGCGCACGTCATCGTTGGTTCTCAGGAACGGTGATCCCGCGAGCGCGGCGGCGATGATGGCAAGCAGCAGGGCGCGTCCGGCCGGGCGCCGTGCTGGTTCGTGCCAGAGGCGCCAGAGGGCGTGCGCGCGGCGGAGGAGGGCCGGTGCCGGCCGCGCCTGGCCGGCGCGGTCGAGCACGGGCAGCCAGAGCACGACAGTGAGGAACGCGCCGATGAGTCCAAGGGAGGAGATTGCCGCCACCTGATGTAGGCCGGGCAGTGGCGCCAGCAGCAGCGCCAGATATCCGGCAAGCGACGTGGCGAGGCCGAGCGAGAGACCGGGCAGGATGCGGCGCAGCCGCTCCCCGGGTGCGCCGGCACTCTCATCGAGGCCGGAGACGAAATAGTGCACGGCATAATCGACCGAAACGCCGATCAGGCTGGCACCGAACATGATCGCCACCACATGCAGCTCGCCGAACAGCGCGAACGAGACGGAAAGCGCAACGCCCAGCCCGGTCGCCACGCTGAGCAAACTGAACAGAAGCTGGCGCAGGCGGCGAAAGACCAGAAGATACAGCGATATGGCGCCAATGAGCGACAGCAGGCCGATTCGCTCCGCATCTTGCAGCCCCCTGCGCCCGCCGGCCTCGGCATGGAACAATGCGCCCGCCCTGTGCAGGGACAGGCCCGCATGGGTTTGGGCGAGCGATTGCTGGATCGCCCCGATCTGGTGGACCAGGGCAGTCTGATCGCCGAGCGCGAAGGCGCTGCCTTCGGCGCGCGCGGTGAACAGGATATAGGTGCGCCCGTCCGCCTCGCGGGTGAGCAGGCCGTCGATCAGCCGCATCTCGTCGGCCGGCGCGGGCATGGACTGGAAGAAGGCTGGCAGAAGCAGGAAAGGATCGCTGGCCAGGAGGCCCTGTCCGGCAACCATGCCAAGGCCGAAGATTTGCGCCAGAGCACGGTCGCGCAGTTCCTCGCCTGCACCGGCCAGCAGACGTTCGCGATCGGCGGGGGCAAGCAGGGCGAACCGATGCGGGAAATAGAGCGCGCCAAGCTGTTGCGCCATGCCGTCGCTTGCGCGCAGGCTCACCTCGCGCACCAGCGGCGAACGCCCGAGCGCTTCCGCGAACTCGCCGGCCGCGCGGCGGGCAGTGGCCGCGTCCGGATGTCCGACCATGATGAAAAGCCTGCCGGCTAAATTCGCCTCGACGCGGGCCCGCGCCGCGGCAAGGTCGGCGTCGCTCTCCTCATGCGGCACCAGAGCCAGCAGATCGGTGCCGATGCGCGGTCCCTCGGCGATGCGCCAGGCAAGGTGCCCGAAGGCGGCCAGCACCGCCAGGGCCCAGAGCAGGCGCAGCGCCCGCTGGCTCACCGGCCTGCCCGCGAGAGGAGTTCGAGATCAGCGGCATCCGGCGGGCCTTTCCTGATGCGATGCGCGCTGAACAGGATCCGGTCCATGTCGCCACCATCCCGGCCGATCTCCGCCTGTTCGACATGGCGATGACCGCGCAGGACGATCTCGGAGAAGGGCAGGGTTGCGGAGGGCGCGACGCGCGGGACAAGCCTGACCTGCCAGCCATCCGCCGATCCCTCGTGCCGGACATCGAAATCCCGCTCAAGCGCCTGAAGCTCGCCTGCCATCGCGGCCGCGAGGGCTGCGTGAAGACGCGCGAGGCCCGGCAGCCGGTCGGCAGAAAGGCGCATGGCGAGCCGTTCGCCGACATACTGGTCCATTCCGGCCCCGGTCAGGATCATGCTGCTGGAGAGCGGCGTCTCGGTCCGCCAGATCAGCCCGAGCCCGGGCACGACGAGGAAGCGGCCTTCGGAGACCAGCGGGCGTTCGAGGCCCGCGAGGATGCGTTCCTGTCGGAAGCGGCCTTCCAGGAACGTGCCGGGCTCCAGCCGGTCGGGCATCTCCGGGGCCGCGTCGGCCGGCCGGATCAGGCACGCCAGCAGGAGAAGCATCCGGACAATGGTCATGTGGCGGCCCGCACGCGATCGGCGAGGAAGGACGTATCGAGCAGCACTTCACTGGTCCTGGCATCGACCGCGAACTGCACGGTCTCGGCCTTGGTCAGCACTTCTCCGGTCTTGCAGTCACTGATGCGGTAGCTCATGCGCAGCCGGCCCTGCCATTCGAGCAGCGTGGCGCGCACCCGCACTTCCTGATGCAGCCGGAGCGGCTTTACATACCTGATGCGCAGGTCGACGATCGGCCAGCCGATGCCGCTTTCCGCCATCGCCACATAGCCATAGCCGATGCGGTCCAGAAGCGCGGCACGGGCCTGTTCCAGAAAGCGCGTGTAGTTGCCATGCCAGACGATCTGCATCGGGTCCAGATCGTAGAATTCGGCCTTGACGATCACTTCTGCCCAGAGCCTGCCCTCAGTCTCGCGCACCGGCTTCCTCCCGCCAGAAATCATGGAAGTTGAACCATTGAAACGGATCGATGAGGGCGAATTCCTCAAGCCTGGCTGCATAGCGCGCCGCATGCCGGGCGAGTGCCTCGCGCCTTGCGCCACGCGGCAACTCGACCTGCTCCGCGAACGGCTCCAGCCAGACCAGATGATCCTGGCCGCGCGGCAGGCAGAAGAGAAGGTGGCAGGGGCAGCCCAGCAGGTGCGCGAGCAGGTAGGGCCCGGTCGGAAACGGCGCCGGCGCGCCGAGGAACGGCGCCTCCACCCAGTCCTCGCCACCATGGATCGGCGTCCGGTCGCCGGCAATGGCGATCCAGTGGCCCGCATCGATGCGCTCCTTGAGCAGGATTGCCGTATCGGGGCCGATCTCGCCCACCTCGATCGTGTCCAGCAGCGCATCCGGGGCGAGCCGGCGCAGGAGCGCGGTCCAGTTCGCCGCGTGCCGGGTATGCACGAGAACCGTGATCGGCCGCCGGATGACT
>JAHCJQ010000076.1 GCA_026126215.1 Alphaproteobacteria bacterium | reverse complement strand
GCCCATCGTGATCGGGCGGCGCGCGGTGGTGCTGAACAAGATCGAGCGGCTCGGCCTGCGCATCGACCTCGAGCGCGACGTGCGCCTCGTCGATCCGGAAAGCGATCCGGCATATCCTGAATACTGGCGCCATTATCACCGGCTGATGCAGCGCAAGGGGACCGAGCCCGACCAGGCGCGCTACGTGCTGCGCACCGACACCACAGTCATCGCCGCCATGATGGTGAAGCGGCGCGATGCCGATGCGATGATCTGCGGCACCTATGGCCAGTTTGACCGGCACCTGCGCAGGCTGCGCGACATCGTCAAGCTCTGCGAGAAGGTCCGCACCCCGGCGGCGATGCAGCTCCTCATCATGCCGCGGCATTCGCTCTTCCTCGTCGATACCCATGTCACCGGCGAGCCGGACGCGGAGGAGATCGCGGCCATCACGCTGATGGCGGCCGACCAGATCCGCACCTTCGGCATCGAGCCGAAAGTGGCGCTGGTCTCCCACTCCAATTTCGGCTCCTCCCAGCGCCCCTCGGCGGCGAAAATGCGCCAGGCGCTCCGCATCCTCGTGGAGCGCGCGCCGGAACTCGAAGTCGAGGGCGAGATGAAGGCCGACACGGCCCTCTCCGGCGCCAACCGCGACCGCGCCTTCCCGAACAGCCGTCTGCAGGGTTCCGCCAACCTGCTGGTCATGCCGAACCTCGATGCGGGCAACATCGCCTTCAACCTCGCGAAGGTGGTGACCGATGGCCTGTCCGTGGGGCCGATCATGCTCGGGCTCGATGCGCCGGCCCATGTGGTGACGCCCTCCATCACCGTGCGCGGCCTGGTCAACATGACGGCGGTGGCGGTGGTCCAGGCGCAGCGCCACCAGGCCGGGCAGGGGAGCGGGGGCGCCGTCAGGCGCTGAGCGCGCGCTCCGGCGCTCTATCCGCCGCCGGGGCGGCCGGGTCGAGACAGATGCTGGCCGGCAGCCGGTGTTCCGCCCAGATGAGGGCATAGCCATGGCCGGGCTTGAGGTGCCGGTCGAAATGCAGCTTCCAGGGCGCCCTGCGTCCGGCCCGGACCGCCTGCAAGGCCTGTTCGGCGAGGCGGGCCGGAAGCAGATAGCCTTCGACCTCACCGAAGCGGCGCGCCTCGGCCGGCATCACCAGCAGCAGGAAGTCGAGGCCGGCCAGTTCGCCAGGCCGGGCGCCGCTGATCAGCAGCCGGTCGTTGCTGGTGCGGATCAGGCAGCTTTCGCCGCGGTCGAGGTAGCAGATGGCGCGGCGGTTGCGCCGCCCGGCGGCGACGAAGCGCCGCCCCGCATTTCGCAACAGCTCGAACCCGCATTGCGCCAGGCGCGCGGATGGAATCCTGCCCCGCATTTCGTTTCCCCCGGAACGAGCTTCCAGACTGCCCGGCCGGTCTTTAAGGAAGCCTTTACCCGCATGCTTAACGGCTCAATGAGCGAGGCGCTGGTCCGGCATCGGCGCGCTGGCCAGCCAGTCATGGCTGCGGGCGAAGGCGAGGAAGGGTTCGCTCAGTTCCGCCGCGCCCGCGCGCCAGGCCAGCCCGATGCGCCGGCGCAGCGGCAGTTCGGCGATGGCGGCAAGGGCGAGGTCGGGCCGGCGGGCAAGGCTTTCCGGCACGAAGGCGAGGCCAAGGCCGGTCACCACATGGTCAAGGAGGCGCTCCTCCTGGGCGGTGCGGGCGACGACGAAGGGCTTGAGGCCGCCGGCGGCGAAGGCCCGCTCCGCCCGGGCGAGGACCTCGCAATCGGGGCGGATGACGAAGGGCTCGCCAGCCAGGTCGGCAATGGCGATCCTGGGTCGGCTGGCGAGGCGATGGCGGGCCGGCATGGCCAGCAGGTAGGGTTCGCCGAACAGCGGCCGCGACGGGAAGGGGTCGGCCGGGAGCAGGGTCAGCGCCGCGTCCAGCCGGCCACGCTGGAGCCGGGCGAGCAGGCCCTCGGCCGGGGCTTCCGCCAGTTCCAGGGCAAGGCCCGTGCCCGCCATCGCGAAGTCGGCGAGCAGCCGGCCGAGCGGCCGGTTGGGGAGCGTGGGCAGCAGCCCGAGGCGGAGCCGGCGCGGCCCCCTTGCCACTGCCCTTGCCTCGGCCCGCGCCTGGTCGAACTCCGCCAGCATGCGGCGCGCGCGCGGCAGGAAAGCATGGCCGAAGGGGGTGAGGTCGGTGCGGCGCGCCCTTCGCTCCAGCAGCTTCTGGCCGAGCTGGTCCTCGAGCCGGCGCAGGGCGACGCTGAGGGAGGGCTGGGCAAGATCCAGCCGGCCGGCGGCGCGGGTCAGGCTGCCGGTCTCGGCGACAGCGACGAAGGCGCGCAGCGCGGTCAGGTTCATGCCATAGAGGCTAGCTATGGGAGAGTTCAAAAGCGAGAGCTTCATCTATGGTTAGTCGCGCCTTATCCTCCGAGGCGAGAGGGAGGCTGCCATGCGACCATTCGAGCCCCGCGACCCGGATTTCGCCGCGCGCTGCCGCGACAGCTTCCAGCGCCAGAAGGCCATGGCGCTGATCGGCGCCGAGATGGGCACCATCGAGGCGGGTTTCTGCCGGCTCGAACTCCCCTATCGCGAGGAACTTACCCAGCAGCACGGCTTCTTTCATGGCGGCATCCTGACGGCGCTCGCCGACAGCGCGGCGGGCTATGCCGCCTATTCGCTCTTCGCCGCCGAGGATTCGGTGATGACGGTGGAACTGAAGATGAACCTGATGGCCCCGGCCCAGGGCGAGCGGCTGCTCGCCGAGGCCCGTGTCGTGCGGCGCGGGCGGACCCTGAGCGTGGTCGAGATGGATGTCTTCGCCCAGCAGGCCGGGCGGCGGACGGCCGTGGCGAAGGGCCTCGGCACCTGGATCCGCCTTGCCGGCCGCCCCGATACGCCGGAGGTCTTCAGCAACGGCGGCTGATCCCCTAGTCTGGACATCGCATCGCCCCGGGAGGCAAGAGGACACATGATCCCCAACCAGAACTACAACATGGATTTCGGCCTTGGCGAGACCGCCGACATGCTGCGCCAGTCGGTGGCGAACTTCGCCGCCGACGAGATCGCGCCGCGCGCCGCCGCCATCGATCGCGACAACGAGTTCCCGATGGATCTCTGGCCGAAGATGGGCGATCTCGGCATCCTCGGGGTCACCGCGTCCGAGGAGCATGGCGGCGCCGGCCTCGGCTATCTCGAACATTGCATCGCCATGGAGGAGGTGAGCCGCGCCTCGGCCTCGGTCGGTCTCTCCTACGGCGCCCATTCCAATCTCTGCGTGAACCAGATCAGCCGCAATGGCAGCGAGGAACAGAAGCGGCGCTACCTGCCGAAGCTGATCAGCGGCCGCCATGTCGGCGCGCTCGCCATGTCGGAGCCGGGCGCCGGCTCGGACGTGGTCTCGATGCGGCTGCGCGCCGAGCGCAAGGGCGACCGCTACATCCTGAATGGCAACAAGATGTGGATCACCAACGGCCCCGACGCCGATGTCCTGGTGGTCTATGCCAAGACCGATCCGGCGGCCGGCCCGCGCGGCATCACCGCCTTCCTGGTAGAGAAGGGCTTCAAGGGTTTCTCCACGGCGCAGAAGCTCGACAAGCTCGGCATGCGCGGCTCCAACACCTGCGAACTGGTGTTCCAGGATTGCGAGGTGCCGGCGGAGAACGTACTGGGGCAGGTCGGGCGCGGCGTCAATGTGCTGATGAGCGGCCTCGATTTCGAGCGCGCGGTGCTGGCGGCCGGACCGCTCGGCATCATGCAGGCCTGCATGGACGTGGTGGTGCCCTACGTGCACGAGCGCAAGCAGTTCGGCCAGGCGATTGGCAGCTTCCAGCTCGTGCAGGGCAAGATTGCCGACATGTACACGACGATGAATGCCTGCCGCGCCTATGTCTATGCGGTGGCGCGCTCCTGCGACCAGGGCCGGACCACGCGCAAGGACGCGGCCGGGGCCATCCTCTACGCGGCGGAGAAGGCGACCCAGGTGGCGCTGGATGCGATCCAGCTCCTGGGCGGTAACGGCTATATCAACGACTACCCGACCGGCCGGCTGCTGCGCGATGCCAAGCTCTACGAGATCGGTGCCGGCACCTCGGAAATCCGCCGCATGCTGATTGGCCGCGAACTGTTCGAGGAAACCGCCTGAACTAGGCCGGCATGGCGCGCTCGACGATGGCGCGCAGATCGAGACCGGATGGCAGGGTGCCGAAGGCGCCCGACCAGGACGCATCGAGACGCGAGGCGATGAAGGCATCCGCCACCACGCCGGGCGCATGGCGCAGCAGGAGCGATGCCTGGGTGAGCAGCGCCATGCGCTCGACCAGCCGCCGGGCGCGGGTCTCGATCGCGGTCGGATTGAAGAACTCGCTCTCCAGCGCGTCGATCGCGCGGTCGAGCCGGCGGTCGCCGCCACTCGCCTGGCGCAGTTCCGCCATGAAGACTTCGAGCGCCGCCGGCTCGCGCTGCATGGCGCGCAGCACGTCCAGGCACATGACGTTGCCCGAGCCCTCCCAGATCGAGTTGAGCGGCAGTTCGCGATAGAGGCGCGGCATCATGCTTTCCTCGACATAGCCGGCCCCGCCCAGCACCTCCATTGCCTCCGGCCCAAGCGCCGGGCCGCGCTTGCAGATCCAGAACTTGACCGCCGGCGTCATCAGCCGGCGGAACAGCGTTTCCTTCTCGTTCCCCTGCCGGTCGAAGGCGCGGGCGAGCCGCATGACGAGCGCCGTCGCCGCCTCCTGCTCGAGCGCCAGGTCGGCCAGCACGTTGGTCATCAGCGGCTGGTCGACCAGCCGGCGCTGGAAGGCGCTGCGATGGGCGGCATGGTGCAGCGCCTGGGCGACCGCCTGGCGCATCAGGCCGGTGGTGCCAAGGGCACAGTCGAGCCTTGTATAGGTCGCCATCTCGATAATGTTCGGGATGCCCCTTCCTTCCTCGCCCACGAGCCGCGCATAGGCGCCATGAAACTCGACTTCGGAGGATGCGTTCGACCAGTTGCCGAGCTTGGGCTTGAGGCGCTGGATGCGGATCGCATTCAGCTCGCCATCGGGCGTGAAACGCGGCAGGTAGAAGCAGGACAGCCCGCCCGGCGCGTTCGCCAGCACCAGGAAGGCGTCGCACATGGGCGCCGAGAAGAACCACTTGTGGCCGACGATCCGGTATTCCGCGCCCGGGCCGCCGGCGCCGGCCGGCATGGCGCGGGTGGTGTTGGTGCGCAGGTCCGAACCGCCCTGCTTCTCGGTCATGCCCATCCCCATGGTCATGCCGTGCTTCTCGGCCACCGGCCGGAAGCGCCGATCATAGCGGCGGGAGAAGAGCTTGGGTTCAAGCTCGGCCGCCAGGTCCGGCTGGCGGCGCAGCGCAGGGACCACGCCGTAGGTCATGGTGATCGGACATTGCACGCCGGCCTCGATCTGCACCGCCATGATCACGCCGGCGGCGCGCGCCACATGGGCGCCGGCCCTGGGCTCGCCCCAGGGTGCCGCGTGCAGCCCGTGTCGCACGGCGAGTTCCATCATGGCGTGGTAGGAGGGGTGGAACTCGACCTCGTCGCGGCGGCGGCCGAACCGGTCGAAGGCATGAAGCCGGGGCGGGTTCTGATTGGCGAGCAGGCCCCATTCGATGGTCTCGGCGCGGCCATATTCCTCGCCGGCCGCCATGAGCCCGTCCACGGCCCAGGCGGCGCCCTCCCGCTCCACCGCCTGGGTCAGGGCCCGGTCGGTTCGGAACAGGTTGTAGTTCTCGAGCGGGGGCGGCTGGTTGAACACCTCGTGGGTCACGAAGGGCGGCAGCGGCTTCTCCTGCGGCTCGGCCATGGCACCTATCCTCCTTGCTCGGGCGCCGCCATTTTACCTTGAGTCGGCTGCTCGGCTGCTGCAATTCGCGAGGGAAGGCGCTACTATCCTGCTGATCAGGCAGGAGAATGGCCATGACCGAGGATCCGATCGTCATTGTCGGAGCCGCGCGGACGCCGATGGGCGCGTTCCAGGGCGAACTGAAGGATTTCGCGGCTCCGGAACTGGGCGCGCATGCCATTGCCGCCGCGCTTGGCCGCGCCGGCATCGGCGCCGGGGATGTCGACGAGGTGATCATGGGCTGCGTGCTGCCGGCAGGGCTGGGCCAGGCACCGGCGCGCCAGGCCTCGCTCGGAGCCGGCATTCCCGAATCGGTCGGCTGCACCACGCTGAACAAGGTCTGCGGTTCCGGCATGAAGGCAGCCATGCTGGCGCATGACCTCCTGCTGGCCGGCGACAACCGGATCATGGTGGCCGGCGGCATGGAGAGCATGACCAATGCCCCCTACCTGCTGCCCAAGGCGCGCGGCGGCCTGCGCCTCGGTCATGGCGAGGTCAAGGACCACATGTTCCTCGACGGGCTGGAGGATGCCTATGACCGGGGCAGGCTGATGGGCACTTTCGCGGAAGATACCGCGCAGGCCTACCAGTTCACGCGCGAGGCGCAGGACGCCTATGCGATCGAATCCCTCCGCCGCGCCCGCAAGGCGGGCGAGGATGGGTCCTTCGCCGCCGAGATCGCGCCGCTCAAGCCGAGGGGCCGGAGCGCGGTGGAAATCGCGAGCGACGAGGGCCCGCGGCGGGCCGATCCGGCGAAGATTCCGGCCCTCCGCCCGGCCTTTCGCCCGGACGGGACGGTGACGGCGGCGAACTCGTCCTCGATCTCGGACGGCGCCGCGGCGCTGGTCCTGATGCGCCGCTCGGAAGCGGCCCGGCGTGGCCTCGTGCCGCGCGCGGTCATTCGCGGCCATGCGAGCCATGCCCAGGCGCCGGCCTGGTTCACCACCGCCCCGGTCGGCGCCATCTCCAGGCTGCTGGAGAAGGTCGGCTGGCAGGCGGGTGAGGTCGACCTGTTCGAGATCAACGAAGCCTTCGCGGTGGTGGCGATGGCGGCGATGAAGGATCTCGGCCTGCCGCACGAGAAGGTCAATCCACATGGGGGCGCCTGCGCGCTCGGCCACCCGATCGGGGCATCCGGCGCGCGGCTGATCGTAACCCTGATTGCGGCCCTGGAGCGTCGCGGCCTGAAGCGGGGCATCGCCTCGCTCTGCATTGGCGGCGGCGAAGCCACGGCCATCGCGCTCGAGGTCGGCGCATGAGCGGACGACGGCTGATTTCGTCGGGCTCCAGCTTCGAGGCGCTGGCGGGCTACAGCCGCGCGGTAGTGGATGGCGAGTGGATCTTCGTGTCCGGCACCACGGGCTACGATTATTCCCGCATGACCATCGCCGCCGACGTGGTCGAGCAGACGCACCAGACCTTCCGCAACATACAGGCGGCGCTGGCGGAGGCGGGGGCAAGCCTCGACGATGTGGTGCGGGTGCGCTATCTGCTGCCCGACGCGGCTGACTTTCCCAGGGTGGCGCCGATATTCGGGGAATATTTCGCGCGCGCCCGCCCGGCTGCCACGGCGGAAATCTGCCAGCTCATCGAACCGGCGATGAAGATCGAAATCGAGGTGACGGCGAGGAAGCGCGCATGAGCGAACGGCTGCTCAGCGAGGATCAGCGCATGGTGCGCGACATGGCGCGGGACTTTGCGGCGAAGCGCCTGAAACCGGAGGCGGCCCGCTGGGATCGCGAGGCGCGCCTGCCGCGCGAGGTGCTGGACGAGATGGG
The DNA here is from genome assembly GCA_026126215.1 of Alphaproteobacteria bacterium. GTDB lineage: Bacteria > Pseudomonadota > Alphaproteobacteria > Ferrovibrionales > Ferrovibrionaceae > JAHCJQ01. The sequence continues at coordinate 6,249 of JAHCJQ010000076.1, read as the reverse complement.
CCGACTAGGATTGCTCGGCATGACGGTGCCGGAAGAACATGGCGGCGCCGGCACCGATTTCGTGTCTTACGTGCTGGCGCTGGAGGAGATCGCCGGAGGCGACGGCGCCGTCTCAACCATCATGTCGGTCAACAATTCGCCGGTCTGCGCCGCGCTGCAACGTTACGGGACGCCGGAACAGAAGCGCCGCTTCCTTGCGCCGCTGGCGCGCGGCGAGATGATCGGCGCCTTCTGCCTGACGGAACCCCAGGCCGGCTCGGACGCGGCGGCGATCCGCACCCGGGCGCGACGCGACGGCAATCAATGGTCGATTAGCGGCACCAAGCAGTTCATCACCTCCGGTTCCATTGCCGGCGTGGCCATGGTCTTTGCCGTTACCGACCCGGAGGCGGGCAAGAAGGGCATGTCCTGCTTCCTCGTGCCGACCGACAGTCCGGGCTACAAGGTGGCCTCGGTCGAGAAGAAGCTTGGCCAGCGAGCCTCCGACACCTGCCAGATCGTTCTCGACGAGGCGCGCGTGCCGCCGGAGATGATGCTGGGTGGCGAGGGTGAGGGCTACCGGATCGCGCTCGCCAACCTGGAATCCGGCCGTATCGGCATCGCCGCCCAGTCGGTCGGCATGGCGCAGGCGGCCTTCGATGCGGCGCTGGCTTACGCGAAGGAGCGCCAGAGCTTCGGCACTGCCATCATCAATCACCAGGCAGTTGCCTTCCGCCTGGCGGATATGGCGACCGCGATCGAGGCGGCGCGTCAGCTCGTGCTCAATGCGGCGCGGCTCAAGGATGCCGGCCAGGCCTGCCTCAAGGAAGCGAGCATGGCCAAGCTGTTCGCTTCGGAAATGGCCGAACGGGTCTGTTCCGATGCCATCCAGACACTGGGTGGCTATGGCTATCTCAGCGATTTTCCGGTCGAGCGAATCTACCGCGACGTGCGCGTCTGCCAGATCTACGAAGGCACCAGCGACGTTCAGAAGCTGGTGATCGCGCGGGCCCTGGCGTGAGCGGGCGGATCATGGCGCCGGACGGGGCGCGCGATCGATGCTGACCGGCGTGCATTTCGGCGGCGAGCATTTCATCTTCTTCGGCGCGCTTCTGGTCCTGGGCAGCGTGCTGCTCGGCATGCTTTCCACGCGCATCGGCGCGCCGCTGCTGCTGGTCTTCCTCGGCCTCGGCATGCTTGCCGGCGAGGATGGCGTGGCGCAGGTGCGCTTCAACGATTTCGGCGTCGCCTACACCTTCGGTTCCATCGCGCTCGCCGTCATCCTCTTCGATGGCGGCCTGCGCACCAAGCGGCGGACTTTCGAGCTGGCGGCGGCGCCCGCCATCGGGCTGGCCACCATCGGCGTGCTGCTCACGGCGGTGATCTGCGGTGCGGCAGCCATGCTCTTTCTCGGGTTCAACTGGATCGGTGGTTTCCTGGTGGGCGCCACCATCGCCTCGACGGATGCCGCCGCCGTGTTTTTGCTTCTGCATCAGCGCGGAACCGAGATCAAGGAGCGGGTCAATGCCACGCTCGAGGTGGAATCCGGCCTGAACGATCCGATGGCCGTCTTTCTCACCGTAATCGGCGTCGAGTTGCTTTCGTTCGGCAACAGGCTTCTCGGCTGGGAGATCGCCGCCCAGTTCGCCGTCCAACTCTTTGGCGGAGCCGTCATCGGGCTGGGTGGCGGCCTGGCACTGGTCCGCCTGATCAACCGGATCGAGATCGCCGCCGGTCTCTATCCGATCGTGGCGGCGGCGGCGGCGCTCGCCATCTTCGGCGGGGCGCAGCTCGTGGGGGCGAGCGGGTTCCTCGCGGTCTATCTCGCGGGCCTTGTCATGGGCAACCGCAAGCATCGCGCCGCCATCGTCATCAACCGCTTTTTCGACGGGCTGGCCTGGCTGTGCCAGATCGGCATGTTCCTCATGCTGGGTTTGCTGGTCACGCCGCGTTTTCTGCTTGCCGATCTGTTGCCGGCCATCGGCATCGCCCTGGTGCTGATCTTTGTCGCGCGGCCGCTCGCGGTCTTTATCTGCCTGCTGCCCTTCCGTTTTTCGCGCGAGGAAGTCCTGTTCATTTCCTGGGTCGGGCTGCGTGGTGCCGTACCGATCTTCCTTGCCAGCCTGCCGGTGCTCGCGGAGATCCCGGGCGGTTTTACCTATTTCAACGTAGCCTTCGTGGTCGTGCTGACCTCGCTCGTCGTCCAGGGCTGGACGGTGGGGCCGGCGGCGCGCCTGCTCAAGCTCGAACTGCCCCAGCAGGAAGAGGCCTCGCGTCTCGATTTCGACGCGCTGACGGGTTACGACCGCGACATCGCCGGCTATCGCGTGGCACCCAACAGCCCGGCCCTGATGCAGAAATTCGCCAACCTGCATCTGCCGAGCCGCGTGCGCATCCTGTCCGTGATCCGCGAGGGCGTGGTGCAGAACCGGGAGAACCTGGAGCGCCTGGAACCCGGCGACTATGTTCTCTGCGTGGCGCCGCCCGAGCAGCTCCACGCGCTTGACACGCTGTTCGCGGCACGCAAGCGGGTGGATGCGCGGGCCGATACCGACGAGGTGTTTGGCGAGTTCACGGTCAGCGGCGAGATGCAGGCCGGGCAGCTTGCCAGCTTCTATTCATTCACCTTGAACGAGGATGAACGCGCGCTGACCCTGTCGGAGCTGATGAACCGTCGCATCGGACACCGGCCTGGCGTCGGCGACCGGGTCTCGCTTGGGCTGATCGAGCTGATCGTGCGCGAGGTCGCGAAGGGCAAGGTCAAGATGGTCGGTGTCGAACTTGAGCCCGAGGACCGGCGGGTGACCATGGCCGAACTCAAGCGGCGGGTGCAGGAACGCATGCGGGCGAGGTGGCTGCGCCGGGGCAAGGGTAGGCGGCGGGGAGACTAGACCCTCACCCAACCCTCTCCCACTTGCGTGGGAGAGGGCTTCACACATCTCCCCCGCCCACTTGCGTGGGAGAGGGCTCGCTGTTTCCCTCACCCAACCCTCTCCCACTTGCGTGGGAGAGGGCTTCACGCATCTCCCCCGCCCACTTGCGTGGGAGAGGGCTCGCTGTTTCCCTCACCCAACCCTCTCCCACTTGCGTGGGAGAGGGCTTCACGCATCTCCCCCGCCCACTTGCGTGGGAGAGGGCTTCACGCATCTCCCTCTCCCACGCAAGTGGGAGAGGGCCGGGGTGAGGGCCTTCCATCGGCAATTGAAACATTCTAGGGTCTTTTCCGGCGCAGCAGAGGAGGAGTGGCCGTGGCCGGCAAGCTGGACTTCTATTTTGACTTCTCATCGCCTTATGGATACATCGCCGCCTGCCGCATCGACGATATCGCGGCAAAGCATGGAAGGGAGGTCGAGTGGCGGCCGTTCATGCTGGGCGCCACGTTCAAGCTGACCGGTGGCAAGCCGCTCACCGAGTTCCCGCTCAAGGGCGACTATTCGAAACACGATTTCGCGCGGTCGGCGCGGCTGCATGGCATTCCCTTCCGCATGCCCTCGCGCTTCCCCATTTCCAGTATTACCGCGGCGCGGGCCTTCTACTGGCTGGCGGAGCAGGACAGGGGCCTGGCGCGCCGCTTCGCGCTTGGCGTCTACAAGGCCTTCTTCGCCGAGGACCGGGACGTGAGCGACAATGCGGTCCTGTCCGAGATCGCGTCGGGCCTCGGCATCGACGCGGCGGCGATGCTGGAAGGCACGCAGAAGCCCGAGATCAAGGAGAAGCTGAAGCAGGTGACAGACGAGGCGATCGGAAAGCGCGGCGTCTTCGGCTCTCCCTTCGTCTTCGTCGGTGACGAGCCCTTCTGGGGCGCCGACCGTCTCGAGATGGTGGATCAGTGGCTGGCGCGGGGAGGCTGGTGAAGGTGGCGGAACCGATCCTCTTCTTCTTCGAGTTCTCCTCCCCCTATGCCTATATCGCCGCCAACCTGATCGAGCCGGTTGCCGAACGACATGGCCGGGAGGTTCGCTGGCTACCGGTCTCGCTGTTTCATGTCTGGCGCGCGATCGGCGTGAGCCGCGACAACCTGCCCCGGCAGAAGGTCGAATACATGCGCCGCGACTGGGTCCGCTTTGCGGAACTGGAAGGCGTCCCGATCACCTCGCCGCGCACCTGGCCGCTGGATGCGAAGCTGGCGCGGCTCATGTTCTACCGGCTTGCCGCGACGGACGAGGCTCTGGCCAGGCGCTTTGCGCTGGCCGTCTATCACCGTTACTGGGGCGAGGGCGAGGACGTGGCTGAGCCGGCGCACCTTGCCGGCATCTGCGAGGGCCTGCGCGTCCGGCCGGCGGAACTGGATGCCGCGCTCGCCGACGGGGAGGCCAAGGCGCGCCTGCTTGCGGCCGGCGAACTCGCCGTGGGGCATGGCATGTTCGGGGCGCCATGGTTCGTGGTCGATGGCGAGACCTTCTTTGGCGCCGACCGGGTGGTGCATATCGATCGCTGGCTTTCACGACACCGGAAGTGACTCTGCATGATGCAGGGGCAAGGGCGGGCCAAGGGAGCCGAGGCGCTGGTCGCCAGCGGCGGTCTGATGGTGACGGTCCTGCTGTGGGGCGCCATGGTGCCGTTCACCGCGCTGCTGGTGGCGCGGCACGATGCCATCGCGGTCACCGCCGGGCGTTACGTACTGGGGCTGCTGGCGCTCATTCCCTTCGTGCTGTGGCGGGAGGGTCGCCGGCTCGCGCGCGGCCATGTGCCCTGGCGGCGGATTTTCATGCTCGGTGCCGGCATGGCGGGCTTCACCAGCCTCTATTCCGTCGGCATCAAGCTGTCCGATCCGGTGACGGCGGCGGTGGTGCTCTCCTGTGGCCCGATCATCGCCTCGCTCATGGCGCGGATCATGTACGGCGAGAGCGTGGAGAAGGGCATGCCGCTGGCCATCATCCTCGCGGTCGCCGGCGCGGCGCTGGTGCTGATGGGGGCGGTCCGGCCGGCGAGCGATGGCCTGGTCTTCCGCGGCGGGGAGATCCTGCTGGTCGTGGCCCAGCTCAGCTGGACCTGGTACTCGATGAAGGCGCAGGAATGGATCGCGCCGCTTGGCTGGAGCCAGGTGCGCCTCTCGGCCCTGACTTCGGTCGCCTGCATGTGCTGGCTGCTCGCCACCTATATCGTCCTGCTGCCGGTCGGGCTGACAGAGCCGGTGCGTGCCTGGCCGACCGGGCCTGAATGGCTGATGCTGTTTGCCATCGGCTGGGGCAGCGTCGCCATCGCGGTGCCCTGCTGGAATTTCGGCGTCAGCCGGCTCGGCGTGCCGCTCGCCAGCCTATACGTGAACCTGACGCCGATCATCGCCGTCGGCCTCGCGGCGGTGCTGGGTCTGCCGATGAGCTGGCTGCAGCTTGTCGGCGGACTGATGGTGGTGGCAGGCGTCGTGCAGATGCAGGTGCGCCGGCTCTAGAACTTGGTGTAGCCACCATCGATCACGATGGCCTCGCCGGTATGATAGGCTGAGGCGTCGCTCGCCAGATAGACGGCGATGCCGCCGAAATCGTCCCAGGTTCCCCAGCGTCGCGCCGGAATGCGCGGCATGACATTGCCGCGGAACTTCTCGTCGCCGAAGGCGCGCGCCGTCATCTCCGTTTCGATCCAGCCCGGCAGGATCGAGTTGACGCGAATGCGATAGCGCGCGAGTTCGACCGCAAGCGCGCGCACGAAGGAGGTGACGGCGCCCTTGCTGGCGCCATAGTGGCTGTTGCGCGCCGCGCCCTCGATGGCGGCAGTGGAAGCGGTGGCAACCAGCGTGCCGCCCTGTCCGCGCGCGCTCATATGCCGCGCGGCGGCGCGAAAGGTGAAGAACAGCCCGTCCAGGTTGACCGAAAGGACGCGGCGCCATTCTTCCGCCGTCATGTCGAGCAGGGGCGTCGGCTTCGCCGAGACCCCGGCATTGGCGAAACAGGCATCGACGGCGCCCAGTTGCCGCACCGTCTCCGTGAATGCCGCCTCGACCGCCTTCTCATCGGCCACGTTGCATTGCAGGGCGACGATGCGCCGGCCCGTTGCAGCCAGTTTCTGGCGCGCAGCCTCGGTCTTTTCCGGGTTCTGGCCCCAGATCGCCACGTCGGCGCCGGCCTCGGCCAGGGCCTTGGCCATGCCAAAGCCGATCCCGCCATTGCCGCCGGTGACCAGGGCCGTCCGGCCGGTCAGGTCGAAGGGCTTGTACATGCGTTCTCCCCCATGGTGAATTGCCGGTACGAGCCGACCCTTGGCCCGAATCGCCGGGCATGATAGCAAAGCCGCAGTCGGGCGAGGGAGGAAGGTCGAAGGTGACCCTGCTGA
>JAHCJQ010000075.1 GCA_026126215.1 Alphaproteobacteria bacterium | reverse complement strand
TATCGGCATTTCTGATCGGGGTCGCATGGCATTCATGCAGATTTCGCTGTTGAATGCCTGCGCGGTGCCGGGCGAGAGTGAGCCGACATGATGGCAATGCAGTATTCCGTCCGTCTTCCGGCAGAGTATCCGGTCGAGCGACTGCGCCAGCGCGTCAGGGAGCGGGGGCCGCTATTCGACCGTCTGCCCGGACTGGCGCATAAGTCCTTTCTGATCGACGAGAAGCTGCGCACGTATGCGCCTTTCTATGTCTGGCGCAGCCATGACGCGATGCGCGAGTTTCTCTTCGGCAACCTGTTCGCCGGCGTGATCGATTCCTTTGGACGCCCGCGCGTGCGCCACTGGAGCGTGATGCAGTTCGGCCATGGTGACCGCAAGGTGCGTCCCACCTTCGCCTGCTACGAGATCGACAAGGTCTCGCAAGATTCGAGCCTTGCTGAAATGCGCGCGCGCGAGACGGAACTGCACCAGGCGGCGATGACCCAGCCTGGCCTTTTTGCCCACGTGACCGCGCTGGATTCCGACCGCTGGGAAGTCTGCCGCTTCAGCCTGTGGGCCGATGCGGCAGCGCGGCCCGCCGTCACCTCCGATTGCAGCCTGGGTTACGAGGTGATGTATGTATCGGAACCGTCCGTCTGAGAGGTCTTTTCCCCGGTAACCATCTTCTCTTACATCCCGTTAAGGTTCTCGCTTCATCCTTCGCCCTCGTTCAGAAGGACGGGAACGGGCGATGGCGGCTGGCAAACTGATCGGAATCGGAGTGGCGGTTCTCGCGCTGGTCGGAGCTGGCGGCGGGGCCGCATTCTATTTCGTCGGCGGCGGAAATGGCGCCGCCGAGGCGGCACAGCAGGAAACCACGGTCGAAGCGGCACCGCGCCAGATTTCCTACGTGCCGGTCGAGCCGATCAACGTCCCCGTCTTCCGCAGCGACAACCGCCGCTACGTCTATTCGGTTACCATCAGCCTGCAGATCAGCGACGAGAAGCACCGCGAGGCGGTAAACAACATGATGCCACGCCTGCGGGATGCCTTCCTGCGCAACGTGAATAGCCACCCGCTCGCTGGCCAGGCCGGCACTGATGCTATCGATCTCGATCAGCTCAAGGGACGCCTGAGCGATCAGGTCGAACGGGTTTTCGGACCAAAAATCGTGGAAGACGTGCTGTTCCACCGGGTGATCCGCCTGATGATCTGAGCGCTTGTGGAAGCATTGGCGCGCCCATAATGTACGCGCGCCATGAAGAACGACCATCTCGCGCGCCGCAACGTCGCCATCCTTGCCGTCTGCCAGGCGCTGCTCAACAGCACGCTGACCATATCAATCTCGCTGGGTGGGCTGGTCGGATTCAACCTTGCCAGCGACAAGTCGCTGGCGACGCTGCCGGTGACCGCCGTGGTGACCGGGACGGCCATCGCCACGATTCCCGCTTCGATGCTGATGAAGCGAATAGGACGTCGTGCCGGTTTCAGCGTCGGCACGCTGATCGGCGTGGCCGGCGCGCTGCTCGCGGCGCTGGCCATCGCGCAGGTCGATTTCTGGCTGTTCTGCCTTTCCATGCTGCTGGTCGGCAGCTTCAGTGCGTTCGGCCAGTATTATCGTTTCGCTGCCGCGGACGTGGCCTCCGACAGCTTCCGGCCGCGCGCCATATCACTGGTCATGGCAGGGGGCGTCGTCGCCGGCTTTCTTGGACCGCAGATCGCCAAATGGACCAAGGATCTGGTCCCCGATGCGCTGTTTCTCGGCTGCTATGTCGCGGCGGCGGGGCTCTGCCTCGTGGCGCTGGTGCTGCTGCAGGGGATCAACATTCCAAGGCCCACTGCCATGGAACTGAAGCTGCCGGAACGCCCGCTCGGGCGGGTCATGCGCCAGCCGACCTTCGTCGTTGCCGCCTGCAGCGCCATGATTGCCTATGCGATGATGAACCTGCTGATGACGGCGACGCCACTTGCCATGGTCGGGCATCACCATTCGACCGACGATGCGCTGACCGTGATCCAGTGGCACGTGATCGGCATGTTCGCGCCCAGTTTCGTGACCGGCGGCCTGATCCAGCGCTTCGGCGTGCTGACCATCATCCTCGCCGGCGTCGCGCTCAACCTGCTGGCCATCTCCATCGCCCTTTCGGGCACCGGCTGGCTGCATTTCCTCGTTGCCCTGACGCTGCTTGGCATCGGCTGGAACTTCATGTTCGTCGGCGGCACGACCCTGCTCACCTCGACCCACAACGCGGTGGAGAAAGCCAAGACCCAGGCGGCCAACGATTTCATGGTGTTCGGCGCGGTGGCGACGGCGAGCCTGCTGTCCGGGCATCTGCTGCACCATTTCGGCTGGGAGACGATCAACTGGGCCGCGGCGCCCTTTATCCTCGCGTCGGGCGCGCTGGTGGTCTGGTATCTGCTCGGCCGCCGCGCGGCGGCAAGGGCGAGCGCCGCCGATTAGCGAGGGAATCGCCAGCGGATCCGGGCAAAAGCCGCCAAGCCGGTTGCGTCACCCTGGCAAGTCTGGCATATACGCGCGGATTTTCATGCCCGGTCGTCCGTTCCTGATTCGTCCCAGGTCTGGCCGCACCAGCAAGCGCAAACTCGAGGGTCATCAACAATGAACACAGGCTTATGGTTCACCATCCTCTGCGGCGTGGTGGCGCTGCTCTATGGCGTCTGGGCGTCGCGCTCGGTGCTCAGCGCGAGCGCCGGCAACCAGCGCATGCAGGAGATCGCCGCCGCGGTCCAGGAAGGCGCGCAGGCCTATCTGAACCGGCAGTACACGACCATTGCGCTGGTCGGCGTGGTGATTTGCGTGGTGCTGGGCCTGCTCCTCGGTCTCAAGGTCGCGATCGGCTTCGTGATCGGCGCGGTGCTCTCGGGCGCGACCGGCTATATCGGCATGAACGTCTCGGTTCGGGCGAATGTCCGTACCGCCGAGGCGGCGCGCACCGGCCTCGCGGAGGGTCTTGCCATCGCCTTCCGTGCCGGTGCCGTTACCGGCATGCTGGTTGTCGGCCTCGCCCTGCTCGCCGTGTCCGTCTACTACGCGGTTCTCATTTCCACCGGCTCGACCAGCCGCGAGGTGGTTGACGCGCTCGTCGCACTTGGCTTCGGCGCCAGCCTGATCTCGATCTTCGCCCGTCTCGGCGGCGGCATCTTCACCAAGGGCGCGGATGTCGGCGCCGATCTGGTGGGCAAGGTCGAAGCGGGAATTCCCGAGGATGATCCACGCAATCCGGCGGTGATCGCCGACAATGTGGGCGACAATGTCGGCGACTGCGCCGGCATGGCAGCCGACCTGTTCGAGACCTATGTAGTGACCATCGTGGCGACGATGGTTCTCGCTTCCATCTTCTTCGCCGCCGATCAGGCGCTCGCGGCGAAGATGATGCTCTATCCGATGGCGATCGGCGCCATCTGCATCATCACCTCGGTGGTCGGCAGCTTCTTCGTGCGCCTGGGTCCGAGCAACAACATCATGGGTGCGCTCTACAAGGGCTTCATCGCCACGGCGGTGTTGTCGGCTGTGGCGCTTCTGCCGCTTACCGCGCTCGTGCTCGGCCTCGGCACGGAGTTCAAGGCCGGCGTCACGACCTTCACCGGCCTGAGCCTTTATCTCTGCGGCCTGGTCGGCCTGGTTGTCACCGGCCTTATCGTCTGGGTGACCGAATATTATACCTCGACCGAGTTCCGCCCGGTGCGCAGCGTGGCGCAGTCCTCGACCACCGGTCACGGCACGAACGTCATCCAGGGGCTCGCCATCTCGATGGAGGCGACCGCCCTGCCGGCGCTGATCATCGTCGCGGGCATCATCGCCACCTACCTGCTGGCCGGCCTGTTCGGCATCGCCATCGCGGTGACCACGATGCTGGCGCTGGCCGGCATGGTGGTGGCGCTCGACGCCTACGGCCCGGTGACGGACAATGCGGGTGGCATCGCCGAGATGGCCGATCTGCCGAAGGACGTGCGCAAGGTGACCGATGCGCTCGATGCGGTCGGCAACACCACCAAGGCCGTGACCAAGGGTTATGCGATCGGGTCGGCCGGCCTCGGCGCGCTGGTGCTTTTCGCCGCTTATACGGAGGACCTCAAGTACTTCTTCACCGACGTGAAGATCGACTTCTCGCTCTCCAATCCCTACGTGGTGGTCGGCCTGCTGATCGGTGGCCTGCTTCCCTACCTGTTCGGCGCCATGGGCATGACCGCGGTCGGCCGTGCCGCCGGCTCGGTGGTGGTCGAGGTGCGTCGGCAGTTCAAGGAGATCCCGGGCATCATGGAGGGCAAGGCAAAGCCCGATTACGGCAAGGCGGTGGATCTCCTGACGCGGGCCGCGATCCGTGAGATGATCGTTCCCTCGCTGCTGCCGGTGCTTTCGCCGGTGGTGCTGTTCCTCGTCATCAGCTTGATTGCCGGCCGGCCGGATGCCTTTGCCGCGCTTGGCGCCATGCTGCTCGGCGTCATCGTCACGGGCCTCTTCGTCGCCATCTCCATGACGGCTGGCGGTGGCGCCTGGGACAACGCGAAGAAGTATATCGAGGACGGCCATCACGGCGGCAAGGGTTCGGACGCTCACAAGGCGGCCGTGACCGGTGACACGGTTGGTGATCCGTACAAGGACACCGCCGGACCGGCGGTGAATCCGATGATCAAGATCACCAACATCGTGGCGTTGCTGCTGCTGGCGATCCTGGCGCACTGACCGGACCGCAAGGCCGGGACCTGCTCGCCCTTCCTCCGGGAGACCGGAGGGAGGGCGATGCGTTTCAGCCGGGCAGGATCAGGGGAGCCCCGGGGAGCCGGGGGCACCGGGCAGCGAGCCGCGGTTGAAGCGGCCGAGATTGCCGAAGAACTGCTCGAACACGCCAAGCTCCTTGCCGCGCGTCGGCGTCTCCCGCCCGACCGGTTTGACCTGGACGCCGTCCTCAAGGCCATAGCGGCGCAGTTCTGCGACGCGGCCATTCTCGTCGAAGTCGATCGCCACCACCTTCTGGTCCTTGATCTCCTCGCGGAAAAAGGCAAACGCCTCCGAGTTGCTGGCGATATAATACCAAGTGTTGTTGCGCTCGCTGAAGGTGCTGAGGCTCGATGGCGAGCCAAGTATCTCCAGCACCTCGTCCTGCGAGGAGGTGCCGACCTTGATCTGTGCCAGCCGCTCTTCGTCAAAGCGATAGCCGCGCGTTTCCTGGCGTGTCTCGCAGCCAACCATGGCAAGACTGGAGACCAGCAGCAGCGCAAGGGCGGCGGGGAAGATGGCTTTCTGGCCCATGGTGCGCGCGATGTCCCACATGGTTTCCGGTACGCCGCCTTCGGTTCCGTTGCGGGCGAGAGTTGACCCGGACTGGCCCAGCGGCTAGAGCGTATCCGCCCGCGAAGATTGCACCGGGGCCATGGCATGTCAACCGGCGTCGGGCGACGCCTTGGAGCCAAAGGATGTTCAATATTTTCAAGCTGTTGCGGCGCGATCCGTACCTCGATCCGGCGCATCGGCTTTATGTTGCGCTGGTCGGGCAGGCGCGCCAGCCGGGCTTCTATGCCGGGCTTGGTGTGCCAGACAGCCTCGATGGCCGTTTCGAGATGATCTCGTTGCATGCCTTTCTGGTGCTGCGCCGCCTGCGGGCGGCCGGCGAGCCGGGAAGGCGGCTCGGGCAGGCGCTGTTCGACGTCATGTTCGCCGATATGGACCAGAACCTGCGCGAAATGGGCGTGGGCGATCTTGGCGTCGGCAAACGGGTGAAGGCGATGGCCAGCGGTCTTTATGGCCGGATCGCCGCCTACGAAGGGGCGCTTGCCGGGCCGGACGACGAGGCCCAGGCCGCCCTGCGCAGGAACGTATTCGGAACAGCGGAGCCGCCTGCCGACGCGTTGCCGGCGCTGGCACTCTATCTGCGGCGGGAGGCGGAAGCGCTGGCCGGGCAGCCGGACGTGGCGATCATGGCAGGGGATGTCCGCTTCGGTGCGCCGCCGGAGGCCGGCGCGGCGCCGGCGCAAGGGCGTTGACCATGTGGAACCTTGCCACTATGTTCCCCGCTCCGGATTTCCGGCTAGCGTCATCCTTCGGCAATATCAGGGGTCTGGACGTGGCGGCATCTGCGCCAAGGGCAGAGTTCAGCCGGCTCGTCGAAGTCGACCGGCTGGGAGAGGATGGCCTGAGGCTCTCCATCCTCGCCGACGAGGCGGAGCGCCAGGCCCTGGCCCGGCGGTTCGGCCTGATCGCGCTCGATGAACTGCGCGCCGATATCGAGGTGTCGCGGCCCATCGCCGGCGGGCCGGTCCGGGCGGTGCTGGACTGGCAGGCCAGGGTGGTGCAGTCCTGCGTCGTGACCCTGGAGCCGGTGCCTGCATCCCTGGCGGACAGGGCGGTCCTGCTCTATGCCGAGGAAGCGCAAGGCGAGCTGGCCCCGGCGGGCACGGAGCTGGAGCTGGACCTTGCCGAGGAAGATCCGCCCGATCCGATCGTCGGGGGACGGATCGATCTGGGCGAGGCGGCGGCGGAGCAGCTCGCGCTGGCGCTCGACCCCTATCCGCGGCGCCCCGGTGCCCGGTTGCCGTCCGAACCGGCAGGGGAGGAAGGATCTGGTGCCGGGGATAGGGCGACGCCATTCTCGGTACTGGCGAAGCTGAAGGAAAAGAAGTAAGAGAAGCCCGCAATCCTTTCTGGCGGGTCCGATCGCAAACCGGGCGGCACGCCGTCCGAATCGTAGCAAGAGAAAGAGCCATGGCTGTTCCGAAGAAGAAAACCTCTCCATCCCGGCGCAACATGCGGCGCTCCCACCATGCCCTGAAGTCCCAGGCGCATGTCGAGTGCCCGAGCTGCGGCGAACTCAAGCGGCCGCATCATGTCTGCGGCGCCTGTGGCCACTATGATGGCCGCGAGGTCGTGAGCGCGACCGCGCAGGCCTGAGGCATCCGCAAGCTCTAGGGTCCGGAAGTCTCCTGGTGTGCGCCGCACTCACCATCGCGTTGGATGGCATGGGCGGGGACCATGCGCCGGAAATCGTCGTCGAGGGGGCGGCGATCGCGCTGAACCGGCATCCTCATGTGCGGTTCCTGGTGTTCGGCGATCAGGTGCGGCTGCTCCCGTTGCTCGCACGTCATGCGAAGCTGCGCGAGCATTCGGAGATCGTCCATACCGACGAAGTCGTGGCGCCTGACGAGAAGGCCGGCCAGGCGCTCCGGCGGGGCCGCAACTCCAGCATGCGGCTTGCCATCGATGCGGTGCATGAAGGTCGTGCGGCGGGCGTTGTTTCCGCCGGCAATACCGGCGCTTTGATGGCGATTGCCAAGTTCGTGCTGCGCACCCTGCCGGGCATCGACCGGCCGGCGATCGTTTCCTTCGTGCCGACGCTGAACGGCGAGGCCGTGATGCTCGACCTCGGCGCCAATGTCGAGTGCGATGCCAGCAACCTCGTGCAGTTCGCCGTGATGGGGGCGAACTTCGCCCATTCGGTCCTCGGGCGGATGCGCCCGACGGTCGGGCTGCTCAATGTCGGCTCGGAGCATATGAAGGGGAACGAAACCCTCCGCCATGCCGCGGACATGCTGCGCGCCGCGCCGGCACTCGCCTTCGATTTCGTCGGCTTCGTCGAGGGCGACGATATCGGCAAGGGAACGGTCGATGTCGTGGTGACCGATGGCTTCACGGGCAACGTGGCGCTCAAGACCATGGAGGGAACGGCCCGGCTGATGGCGGGGACCCTTGCCTCGGTGATGCGCCTGTCCTGGGCGACGAAGCTTGCCTATCTCATCGCCCGGCCGGCCCTGGGGGCCCTGCGGGACAGGATGGATCCGCGACAGTACAATGGCGGCGTCTTTCTCGGCCTGAATGGCATCTGCGTCAAAAGTCATGGCGGCACCGATGCGACCGGTTTCGCCAATGCCATCGGCGTCGCGATCGACATGGCGAGCGACCGGCTGACGGAGCGCATCGCCTCGGATTTTGCCGAGTTCCAGGCCGGCTTCACTTCTGACCTGAAAGCAGCCTTATCGTGACTGTCATCCGTTCGCTGATTACCGGATGCGGCTCCTATCTTCCGGAACGCATCCTCACCAACCACGAACTCGCGCGCCTGGTGGAGACCACCGACGAATGGATCGTCGAGCGCACCGGCATCCGTCAGCGCCACATCGCGGCCGAAGGCGAGACCACCGCCGATCTTGCCTGCCGGGCGGCGGAAGCGGCGATGAAACATGCCGGCGTCTCGGCTTCCGATCTCGACCTGATCGTGGTCGCCACCGCCACGCCTGACAACACGTTCCCGGCCACGGCGACCAAGGTCCAGGCGCGGCTTGGCATGACGGGCGGCGCGGCCTTCGACGTGCAGGCGGTATGCTCGGGCTTCATCTATGCGCTGGCGGTTGCCGACAATTTCGTCAAGGCGGGCCAGTCCCGCTGCGCGCTGGTGATCGGCGCTGAGACCTTCTCGCGCATCCTCGACTGGACCGACCGCAATACCTGCGTGCTGTTCGGCGATGGCGCCGGCGCCGTGATCCTTCAGGCGGGCGAGGGCGCGGGCGATGCCGCCGATCGCGGTATCCTCACCACCCACATTCATTCCGACGGTCGCCATCACGACCTGCTCTATGTCGATGGCGGCCCCTCCACGACGCAGACGGTCGGGCATCTGCGCATGTCGGGGCGCGAGGTCTTCCGCCATGCCGTGGTCAATCTCGCGCAGGTAGTGGACGAGGCCCTGGCGGCGGTGGATCTTCCGGCATCGGCCATCGACTGGCTGATCCCGCACCAGGCCAACAAGCGGATCATCGACGGGACGGCGCGCAAGCTCGGCCTGCCGATGGAAAAGGTTGTCCTCACCGTGGCGAAGCATGGCAATACATCGGCCGCTTCGATCCCTCTGGCGCTCGCCGAAGCGGTGCAGGATGGCCGCGTGCAGCGCGGGCAACTCCTCCTGCTCGAGGCGATGGGTGGTGGCTTCACCTGGGGCTCGGCTCTGGTGCGCTGGTAGGCCAGGAACAGGCCCCACTTCAAATTCTTCGCCTATCCCTTTGATATTGACGGCTTTCCTGTGCCCCGTTACGCTTTTCCTTCAGTTATTGCAGGGGGAGAAGGCCGATGGCTGGTGCAACGGTCACGCGTGCGCAGCTGAGCGAGGCGGTCTATCAGGAGGTCGGGCTGTCGCGTAACGAGTCCGCCGATCTCGTGGAAACCGTGCTGAACGAGATCGCCGAATGCCTGGCGCAGGGCGACACGGTCAAGATCTCGTCCTTCGGTTCGTTCCAGGTCCGCTCGAAAGGCGGGCGCATCGGGCGCAATCCCAAGACCGGAGAGGAAGTGCCGATCCAGCCGCGCCGTGTCCTGGTCTTCCGTGCCTCGCACGTGCTGAAGGACCGGATCAATGCCGCCTTCAACAGCCGCAAGCAGCAGCAACAGCAGCAACCGCAACAGCCGAGCAGCAGCAGTACGTGATGGCGGACGAAGGCGCTGCGACGGGGGTCGGCGCCGCTGGCAAGGGGAAGCGGACCTTGGAGAAATCGGCCGACGCTTTCCGCACCATCAGCGAGGTGGCCACCGAACTCGACGTGCCCCAGCACGTGCTGCGGTTCTGGGAAACGCGCTTCCCGCAGGTCAAGCCGCTCAAGCGCGGCGGCAGCCGCCGCTACTACCGGCCGCAGGACGTGGACATCCTGCGCCATATCCGGCACCTGCTCTACGATCAGGGTTACACGATCAAGGGCGTGCAGCGGCTCCTCAGGGAAACCGGCGCCCGAGCTGCGTTCCGCGAGGCGGCCCGCCAGCAGCCGGCGGCCGGCTCCGGCAATGGCCGGGGAACTGAGGTGCAGGGGCAGCCCGCGCGGCCGGAGCAGGAAGCGGCTGCGACCGCCGCCTCGGGCGAAATGCTGGGGCCGGAGGCGCGCAGGCGCCTCAAGGCGATCCTCGCGGAACTGACCGAGGCCCGCGCCCTGCTTCGCAGGGGTTAGGCGCGCCAGAATTCCGGCGTCAGGATCACCAGGATCGTGAACAGTTCGAGGCGGCCAAGCAGCATGGCAAAGGAGAGCAGAACCTTTGCCGCGTCCGGCAGGTCGGCGAAATTGCCGGCCGGCCCGATGCTTGGGCCAAGGCCAGGTCCGACATTGCCGACGGCCGTGGCGGCCCCCGACAGCGCGGTGACGAAATCGAGGCCCATGAGGCCGAGCCCCAGCGCGACCGCGAAGACCGTGACGCCATAAAGGAAGAAGAAGCCGAGCACCGCGGAGACGACGCTGTCGGGCACGGGAACGCCGTTGAAGGTCGTCGCATGGACGGCGTGCGGGTGGGTCAGCCGGAAGAACTGGCGGCGCATCGCGCCGAACAGCACGGCGAAGCGGAACAGCTTGACACCGCCCGATGTCGAGCCGGTGCAGCCGCCTGAGAAGAGAAGGATGAAGAACAGCAGCATGGCGAAGCCGCCCCAGGCGCTGTAATCCTCGGTCACGAAGCCGGTGGTCGACACGACGGTGACGACGCTGAAGAAAGCGCTGCGCAGCGCCTGATGCAGGCCAAGATCGGCCTCCCCGCCGAGACGCCAGGCCGCCAGCGCAAGACTGGCGAGGAGGACCAGGGCCAGCAGCATGCGCACCTGCGCGTCGGACCAGAGCGCTCCGGGCCGGCCGCGCGCGGCCAGGACATAGAGCGTGAAGGTGACGGTGCCCAGCAGCATGAACAGGATGCAGATCCATTCGATAAGCGGGCTGTCGAAGGCGGCGAAGGAGCTGTCGTAATTGGCATAGCCGCCGGTCGAGATCGTGGCGAAGGCATGGCAGACCGCATCGAAGAAGCTCATGCCGGCGGCCCAGTAGGCGGCGATGCAGGCGAGGGTCAAGGTGACGTAGATGGTGGTGATCGCCGATGCGACCTGGGCTGCGCGCGGCAGGGCCTTTTCCGAACGGTCGGACGATTCGGCGCGAAAGAGCTGCATGCCGCCGACCCGCAGGAAGGGCAGGATGGCGATGCCGACAACGATGATGCCGACGCCGCCCAGCCATTGCAGCATGGCGCGCCAGAGCAGCAATCCGCGCGGCAGCTTCTCCAGCCCGACAATGACGGTCGATCCCGTGGTGGTCAGTCCGGACACGGCTTCGAAATATCCGTCGACATAGGAGAGACCGAGGCCCGAAAAGGAAAAGGGCAGGGCCGCGAACGCGGCGAGCAGCGTCCAGCTCAGGCTCGTCATCAGGAAGGCCTGGCGCACGCGCATGCCGCGCTCCGGCGGCAGGCCGGTGGCCAGCATAATCGCGGTGGCGACGAACAGGGTCAGCAGCGCCGAGAGCGCGAAGACCTGCCAGTCGTCATTGCCATCCGCCGCATCCAGCGCTGCCGGGATCAGCATGGTCAGGCCAAGGATTGCGGAAAGGACGCCGACGCTGAACAGGACCGGCCTAAGATCGAGCATGGCGCGGGAGCATCTGCCCGCCGATATTGCAGTGCAATAGGAATTTTCTCTCGACCCCCTTGCGCGTTCGGACGCTTCGGGATTCCGCCGGGCATAAGTTCTCTTGCGAGTATGTGTTGTAGGTCGCGTCTCAGGAGAACGTATTTGTATTAATTTCGGTAACTATTCTCATCATGATACTAATCAAGATAATAATGGACAGAATTACAACCTAAGGTATTATGATGCATGGTTGCCACTGGTCCGATGCGGGGGGAACGTCATGTCCAGGCTGGCCGTCACCATCGCTGCGTCGCTGCTGATCGTGTCCGCGCTTTCGGGCTGCAAGTACCTGCAGCTTTCGGAAATCGGCCAGTCCTATGGCCGAATGAACTACGAACGGGGCAATTCCTATGCGACCGATGCGGGGGTCCGCACCATCGTCAATGTTCGCGTTTCCGATGTGAAGGAACACGAGTTCCTCGGCCGCCTGACGCCGAACCGGGTGATCTGCGTGGAGCCCAGCCCGGACGTCGCCAAGGCGATTTCGGACTCGATCGCCGCCAGCCTCCAAGCGGCGGTCAACCAGCAGAGCGGGACGAGCGCGCAAGGCACGGCCACGCTGGCGCACGCATCCGCGCAGAGTCTGGCGCAGCTTGGCGAGCGGCTGGCCACGATCCAGCTCCTGCGCGACGAGCTTGCGGATCTCTGCCGCTCCTACATGAACGGTGCGGTCTCGACGACCACCTACACGCTTCGTCTCGCGAGGCTCGACCGCAAGATGGTCACCATGCTTCTCGCGGAGATGGGCGCCGGTGCTTTCGGCCGCGGTCTCGCCGCGATCGGCGGCACCGCCAACGCTTCCAACCTGCCGGCCGCGACGCCTGAGTCTATCGACAAGGCGAAGGCGGAGTACGACGCCGCCAACACGAAACACGCAGACAAGAAGAAGGAACTCGACACCGCGAAATCCGACCTTGCGGATCTCCAGAAGAAGCCCGGCTCGGACGAGGAAATCGCGAAGGCCAAAGAGCGGGTGGCCAAGACCGAGTCCGAGGAGCGGGATGCGCGCCTGGAGGCCACCAACAAGGCCTTCATCCTCGCCACCCTGGCCACGCTGCATGCCACCGCCGGCGCGAGCGCGGTTGCGCTTCAGGCGCCCGGATCGCTTTCGCTGACGGGACGGGGGACGGCGCAGGGGCCGGACTTCGTGGCCCTCCAGCAGGGCTTTCTCACCGAGGATGAATCCGGCGTGCTGCTGGATGCCTGCATTTCGACGCTCGATGTGAACTTGCGGGAATCGATCCTGCCGAGAGACGAATGGGAGAAAAAGATCAATAGCTCGATTTCGGAAATAGCAGCGGCGCGCGCCGAGCTTCAACAGGCGAAGCGACAACCTATACAGTCACAGTCTCCACAACTACTAATGGCTCTAGAGGAGAAAGTGGACGCCAAGGAACTTGCCCTTGCGAAACTTTTCGACAGCATACAAGAGATCTACCAGATCCGCGCTCTTTCCGCTTTCGGCCAGTATTGCCGCAGGGATGGCATCCGGCAGGCCATCCTTGCCAATCGGCAGAATATGGCTGAGCGGGCGCGCCGAAGCGTCAGCGAGCTGGAACTGGCACGGCTGCGGACCTGCGCGCCAGTGCTTTCTGGCGAGGCGAAGAACGCGAGTGCCGAGTTGAAGGAATATTGCGCCCGCGTCATGCGCGAGGCGCCGGCCCCCTCGCCGGACTATCGGCGAGACGGAGAAACCGGCGGGAAGGACGAGGCGGAGCGGATCTGCCGCCTGGTCTTTGCCGGCCGCATCGTCAATGCCGACAAGGAGCTGGAGGCATTCTGCGTCAGGCGCCTGGTCGATGCGAAGTCATGACCCCTCCGATTGAGTAGACTGGGACCGCGCCGGGTTCGCAAAGCCATGGAGGCGTGTCATGAGCAGGACCACGATCTATTTCGCGACCAATCGGATGCCGGACGTGGATCCGCGCGATCCGGCCCGGATCGTGGGCTTCGGCTCCGGCCTGGGCCCGATCGATGGAACGGCCGTGCGATTCGGTTCGGTCGATGTCGAGGTAAGCCGCAGTGGCAAGACGCGCATGCTTCCCGAGACGCTCTTCGTCGCGCCGGAACAGCTCTATGGCCAGACGCCGGTCTGGGGCAGCCGGACGATTTTCGAGCAGCTCAGGAAGGACATGCTCGGCCATGGCCGCCAGACGCTCGCCATCATCCATGGCTTCTCGAACTCCTTCGGCGACGCGATGGAGCGCGCGGCCGCGATCGGCCGCTTCTACGGGGTCGATGCCAACCTCTTCTCCTTCACCTGGCCATCGCGCGGCTCGAAGGTGGGCCTGCCGCTTCCCTATGCTGACTATCTCCACGACCGGGGCAATGCGCGGGCATCGGGCACGGCCATCGCGCGCACCATGCGCATCCTTTACGACTACATCGACCGGCTCGCGGTCAGCCAGGTTTGCCGCCAGCCGATTCACCTGATCGTGCACAGCATGGGAAACTATGCGCTGCGCCACGCCGTGCAGGCGTTGATGCAGCTCCCGGCGACCGACAGGACGCCGGCGCCCGTCCCGGTGGAATCGACGACGGATACCGCGCCGCTGCTTGAGGGGTTGCCCGCGCTCTTCTCCATGCCGGTCGAGGACAGGGACCCCAACCGCCTCAGGCGCACCTTCGACCAGATCATCCTGGCGGCGGCGGACGAGGACGATGATTCGTTCGAGGATGAACTGGAACTCTCCGAACTGCCCCGCCTTGCCAACCGCGTCACGGTCTACCACACGAACCGCGACTGGATCCTCTCGACGCTCAGCCGCTACACCAAGTTCAACGGACCGCGT
>JAHCJQ010000074.1 GCA_026126215.1 Alphaproteobacteria bacterium | reverse complement strand
TGCAGGCCGATGCGCTCGACTTCCTCGGCGATGCCGGCAATTACGCGATCAGTCTCGCCGTGCTGGGCTCGGCGCCGGTCCTGCGCGCCCGCGCGGCGCTGCTCAAGGGCCTGACCATGGGCGGCTTCGGCCTCTGGGTGATCCTGGCCACGGGGTGGAGCATGGCCAATGGCGTGGTGCCGGCCGCGCCGGTGATGGGCGTCGTCGGCATTCTGGCACTGCTCGCCAATCTGGCCGTCCTGGCGCTTCTCTATGCCTGGCGGCAGGGCGATGCCAACATGCGCTCGGTCTGGATTTGCTCGCGCAACGACGTGCTCGGCAATCTTGCGGTGCTGGCGGCGGCGGCCGGCGTGTTCGGTACCGGCACGGGCTGGCCCGATCTGGCCGTGGCGGCGGTGATGGCGGCGCTGGCGCTTGGTGGCGCCTGGCGTATCGTGGGCGAAGCCCGACGCGAACTGATGCTGCCGCTCGCCGCGCGCTGAGGCCGGCCGGACCGGCGCTTGCTCAGCGCAGGTAGAGGTGGACCTCGTTGGTCGCCACTTCCCGGCTCGATGTCGAGGTCACGTTGACCCGGCTCGGCGGCAGGCCCATCTCGGTCAGTGTCCTGAGCACCCGTTCCGCGTTGCGCCGCGACTGGTTCTGGTTGCTCGCCGTCTGGCCCGGCTGGCCCTGGGCGGAGGCGATGGCGATGAGGTCGAAATTCGCATCCGGCCGGCGTTCCAGCGTGCGCGCCATGGCGTTGTAGAGCGCCTGCTGGTAGGCGACGTCGGGCCGGTCGAAGCGGATGACCACCAGCGGCTGACGCCCGCCGGCCAGTGCGGCGCGGCTTTGCCCAAGCGGCTGGGTGCCGCCGGGGCCGGCGCCGAAGGCTTGGGCGCCGGGCACGTTGTAGGCCTTGTTGGTCAGGCTGACGCCGTAAAGCTCGCCGTTCTTGATGGCGAGCGAAAGCGCCGTGAGGTTCGCCCTTTCGGTCGCCACATAGGCGCTCTGCCGGGCCACGTCCTGGGTCAGCTCGTTCATCAGCCGGTCGATCAGGACGACGGTGCGGTTGGTCTCGTCCTCGAGCACGGCGAGCTGGCGGTGATCCTCGTCGATGGCGCCGGAAATGCCGTAGGTCGCCTTGGCGGCGTCGAGCAGATAGGAGGAGAGGGCGGCATCGGCCGCCACTTCGTTCGAAAGGCTGCTCATGGCGCCGATATCGGAGGCGAGGCGGTCGAGGTCGGACTGCGCCTGGTTCCACTGCGCCACCAGGATCGGATTGCCGGGCGTAGTGCCGAGCTGCAGCCTGGTGGTCACGGCGGCGATGGTGCCGTGATAGCGCTGCGCGCTCTGCACGGCGGCGCCGCGGATCTGCTGCAGGGTGCCATTGCGCTGGATGACGACCTGCTGGAGCTGCCCCAGCTCCTGGCGCATCTGCCCGACCTTCTGGCCGACGAAGGTGCCGGTCGGCTGCCCGGGGGTGACCGGGGCCGGCACGAACTGGCTCGACCCGAGCGGTGGCTGGCCGGGCACCGGCGGCGGCACCGGCGGGGCCGGTGGCGCGGGCGGTGCGGAGGGATCGGCGGCGACCTGGGCCGACGCGGCGTCCGCGGGCGGCGCCGGTGGTGCGCTGGCGGCGGGCGGCGGCGCGGAGGCGGGCTGCGGCTGCTCGCCCGAGCCCGGGAACAGCACGTCCGCCGCGTAGGAGCATCCCCCCAGCAGAAGCGCCAGTCCGATCATGCTTGCCTTGGAAGTCCGAGAGGCCATACCGCTACAACTCTTTGCGATTCTTGTGGTTTCGTTGTTGTGGCGCGGCGTCGCCGGGAGCCCCCACCCGCATTCCATGCAAGGAAAGCGGGCGTTCCCCTTCGGATGAGCCAAACCCGCAGGAGTGTAGCCCATCAAAAATCCGCGCCACAAGGGTTTCCGGTGGTAAATTATTCGCTCACAACGATTTTCAGCCACCGCCGTGGCAGCACGTCAACACCCTTGCAAGGGTGCCGTGGTTTGAGTAGTTTGCCCGCCTTGCCGGACCTCAAGGTCCGTGCCGGATGCGCCGGTAGCTCAGTTGGATAGAGCACCAGACTACGAATCTGGGGGTCGGGAGTTCGAATCTTCCCCGGCGCGCCACCCTGCCAGGGGTCCATTCCGGGACATGGTTTACACGGGATACCGGAGAGATGGTTTACATCTTCTCCGGGGCGAAGGGATTTGGCGTCGGCTCGACGCGGTCATTCTCCGTGTCGAAGAAGCCTAGATGTGGGCGATCAACAGGTTGTCCATTCGACACCGGTCGAGGAAGCCGAAGGTGTCGAAGCCTTAGTGATTCCACGAAGGGGAGCCAAGTGGACATCCACGAGCGTGCCCGTCTGCCCGCGGATGTTCGAGAGCGGATTATGCGGCAAGTGCTGGGCGGGCAGGTGCCACAGGCGGTCGCGGCTGCCGTGGGGCCAACGACCGGACAGGATCGGGGGCGCCCACCGGCAGAAAACTGGCGCCCCGGCTTGCCGGGAATAGCTGTATTTCTTTCAGGATTTTATCGCTCCCGCGTGCTCATCAACCGCTCAAGCAGCAGCGAGAGGGCGCGGACATCTTCGTCCGTCCCGATCTTGCTGCCGACATGGCGCTGAATGGCCCCCGCATAGACCGGCCACATGGTGCGCAGAATCTTGCGTCCGGTCTCGGTCAGGGTCAGAACCTGACCGCGGCGATCCGTGGGGCAGGGGCGCCGGTGCACGTGACCGGCCACCACCAGGCGATCGACGAGACGCGAGATGTTGTGCTGCTCCAGGAGCAACCGGCCTTCCAGCTCCACCGGCCTCAGGCCACCTTCGCCGGCTTTTTTCAGCTCGAACAAGACATCGTACCAGGCGAGCGGCGGGACGCCCGCGGTCTTGAGGTCCGCCTCGACACCGGTCAGCGCCACGCGCTGCGCACGCAAGAGGCGAGCCCAGACCTTGATGACACCCTCGGATGGTAACTCCCGGCTCGCAACCATGCAGACATCTCCATGCATTTGCATTGACCTTGACATTGGATGCAATTGCATCATTATAGATGCATCTGCATTAAAATGGAACCATGTCTCATGTCATCTCAAGATCGCGCCACGGAACTCGCCGCCTTCGTCCTTCGCGTGGCGCTGGGTACCATGTTCATCGCCCACAGCCTGCTCCTGAAACTCTTTGTCTTCACGCTCCCGGGCACCGCGAAGTATTTCGGGTCCATCGGCCTGCCCGAGTGGTTTGCCTACGTCGTGTTCGCCCTCGAAGTGATCGGCGGCGTCCTTCTGGTCCTCGGCGTCCAGGTCCGTCTCGTGTCGCTGATCCTGCTGCCGATCCTGGCCGGCGCGACCTGGGCACATTGGGGCAACGGCTGGATGTTCGGCTACCAGAACGGTGGCTGGGAATACCCCCTTTACCTCACCTTCCTTACCGGCGTTCAGGTGCTGCTGGGCGAAGGCGCCTATGCCCTTCGGCGCTCTCGGCCCCTCCTCTTTCGGAGCGTCGCATGAGCAAGCCACTCACGCTCGTATCGTTCGATCTCTGCCCTTACGTCCAGCGTGCGGCCATCGTTCTTCGCGAGAAGAACGTGCCCTACGAGCGTATAGATGTCGATCTCGCCAACAAGCCGGACTGGTTCAAGGCGATATCGCCTCTCGGCAAGGTGCCGCTTCTGAAGGTCGATGACGAAGTCCTCTTCGAGAGTGCCGTCATCGCCGAATATATCGAGGAAACCCAAGGCCCGGCGCTGCACCCCGCCGACCCGCTGTCCAAGGCAAAGCATCGGGCCTGGATCGAGTTTGCTTCCTCGATCCTGGCGGATATCTGGACGGTCGAGACGACCGGCGACCGGGCGCTGTTCGCCAGCAAGGTCGCGACGCTGAAGGACAAGTTCGCCCGGGTGGAGGCCGTGCTCGATAGAGGCCCCTACTTCGCGGGCGATCGGTTCACGCTCGTCGATGCCGCATTTGCTCCGGTGTTTCGCTATTTCGACGTGTTCGATCGGATTCGCGATCTCGGCGTATTCGCGGCGCTCCCCAAGGTGCAAGCGTGGCGGAGGGCGCTCGCCGCTCGCCCTTCGGTCGCCGGCGCCGTGGTCGCCGACTATGCCGAGCGCCTGATGCAGTTCCTCGCGCAGCACAATGGCGTGATCCTGGCTAGGGAGCCGGTCTGAGGCCCGGAACGGCTGCCGGCGGCCCGGCGCGTTGTCGGGAAACCGGCAGCCGCTACGTCGGTTGTCTGCGCGCCGCACCAGGCGGCTCCAGGCGGTCGGGTCAAGCGGACGTGTTAGACGGCTGTTTTCCGAAAGCCAGCCAGGTCCAGCGGACGCCCATCGCGCGGTTGCCGGGCGGCACCGAGTCCGCCTCTACCCGGCGCAGCAGGATAAGGCCCGAGCGGCTTGCGTCGGCGATGGTCAGTTCCGGCAGAAGGTCGCGCACCGGTGCAAAGAGGATGTCCGGATCGACCGCCTCGAAACGCTCGACAAGCCCGGGTGCCGCGGCGGCATAGCCGGCGAGAGGATCGCTCATCCCCGTTCGCTTGCCGCCTCGCCGAGAAGGCCGCGCGCCACCACCCAGCGGTGGATCTCGCTCGGGCCCTCGCCGATGCGGATCCAGCGCAGCTTGGCCGCCATCAGATGCAGCGGCATCTCCTTGCTGACGCCGAGCGCGCCCAGGGTCTGCATGGCGTGATCCACCACCTCGCTCGCCATTTCCGGCACGAAGACCTTGATCATGGAAAGCTCGGTGCGCACGTCCTGGCCGCGATCGACCTTGCGGGCGGCGTCGTAAACCATGAGGCGGCTGGCATGGATCCGCGTCGCCGCGTCGGCGATCCACCATTGCACCGCCTGGCGGCGGGCCAGCAGGCTGCCGAAGGTCGAACGCTGGCCGGCATGTCCAGTCATGATCTCGAGCGCGCGTTCGGCCATGCCGACGCACCAGGCGCCCATCTGCAAGCGACGGATCGACAGCCGCTTCTGCATGGGCGCGAAGCCCTTGCCCTCCTCGCCCAGCAGGCAGCGCGCCGGAATCCGGCAATCCTCCAGCGCGATCTCGTGGGTGAAGCGTCCGCCCAGCATCGGCACCGGCGGCGAGACATGAAAGCCAGGGGTGCCGCGATCGACGATGAAGGCGGAGATGCCGCCCCGCGCGCCCTTCGTCTGGTCGGTGAGCGCCATGACGATGGTGAAGTCGGCCTCCGCCGCCTTGCTGATCCAGATCTTGCGGCCGTTGAGCACCCAGTCGCCGCCATCGCGCACCGCCCGGGTGGTCATGGCGGCCGGATCGGAACCGGCGCCGGGTTCGGAGATCGCGATGGCCGAAATCGTCTCGCCGCGCGCATGCGGCTCCAGGTAGCGGCGGCGCTGCTCCTCGTTCGCCACCGCGGCCAGCATGTGCAGGTTGGGCGAATCCGGAGGAATCGCGTAATGGACGATCGTGCGCCCGATCGCCTCGAAGGGGCCGATCATGGCCACCGCCGGCAGCTCGGCGCCGCCGAACTCCGCCGGAATGTCGAGGCCCCAGAGGCCAAGCTCCCGCGCCCTGGCATTCACCGCCGCCAGGTCCTCGCCTTCGAGCGCGATGCCGCGCCCCTCGCTTTCCCGCCGCAGCACCGCCGGCTCGCGCGGGATCAGTTCCTCTTCGACGAAACGGCGGACCAGGTCCGCAAGCATCCGGTGTTCCAGCTCGAGCTCGACATCCATGCCGCCAGTCCTGCCCCAAGTCTCGTTTCCTTGCCGCAGACCTACCAGATCGGCACCGGGCTTGACAGGTCGCCAATGCCGGGCTTTAATTGAATGAATAGTCAATCAATATAAAGTCAGTCATGACCAGAAGGGCCTATCGGCAGGGCAGGCGGGGCGACGCGGCGGCGGAAACGCGCCGGCGCATCGTCGCGGCGACCCAGGCCCTTCATGCCGAGCGTGGTATCGCCGCCACTTCGATGAAGGACATTGCCCAGCGCGCCGGCGTCAGTGTCGGCACCGTTTATCACCATTTCCCGAGTTACGACGACGCGATCGAAGCCTGCGGGCGGCATACGCTCGCCACCCTGCCGCCGCCGGGGCCCGAGATTTTCGATGGGCTCGAGGAGTTGGAAGCAAGGGTGCATCGTCTCGCCGGGGCGCTCTTCGGCTTTCTCGACCGCCTGCCCGCCCTGGAGCGGGTGCGCTGCGATCAGCACCTCTTTCCGAAACTGCGCGCGTTCGTCGAGATGGAGGCGGCGCAGCGTCTTTCCCTCGTTCGCGCGGCGCTGGAGCCGGCCCGGCCGGACGAGGCCGCCATCCAGCTCGCCGCCGCCGTGCTGGACGTGACGGTGCTGCGGGCGCTGCAGCGCACGGGACTCGATACGCAGGCCGCCGCCTCGCAGCTCGCGCGGCTGATCCTGAACCATCTCGCCGCCAAAGCCCCCTGAAGGGAGGACACCGTCCATGCAGACCCGGATCGACGAAATCGCCGACGGCATATTCCGCCTCTCCACCTTCGTGCCGGAGGTGGCGCCGCCTGCGGGCTTCACCTTCAACCAGTTTTTGATCCGGGCCGAACAGCCGCTGCTCTTCCATTGCGGCATGCGCGCGATCTTCCCCCTCGTCTCGACGGCGCTGGCCCGTCTGATCCGCCTCGAGGACCTGCGCTGGATCTCCTTCGGCCATGTGGAGGCCGACGAATGCGGCGCCATGAATGCCTGGCTCGCCGCGGCGCCACGGGCCGAGATCGTGCATGGTGCGATCGGCTGTTCGGTCTCGCTCAACGATCTGGCCGACCGGCCGCCGCGAACCCTTGCCGACGGCGAGGTGATCGACCTGGGCGGCCGGCGCGTGCGCTATCTCGACACGCCGCACGTGCCCCATTGCTGGGAGGCGGGGCTCATTCACGAAGAGACGACGGGCACGCTTTTCTGCGGCGACCTCTTTACCCAGGTCGGGGACGATGGCGCCGTGACCGAACGCGACATCGTCGGCCCGGCGCTGGCGGCGGAGGGGATGTTCCACGCGACGAGCCTCGGCCTTGCGACCGTCCCCACCATCCGCCGGCTGGCGGAGTTGCGGCCGCGCACGTTGGCGCTCATGCATGGCCCATCCTATCGCGGCGATGGCGAAGCCGCCCTCGGCACACTGGCCGACGGTTACGAGCGGCTCCTCGCCCAGGCAGCGGGCTAGCCCGCGCGCTCCGCCAGCGGCGCGAAGACCGCGACCGGCTCGCCGACGCCTTTCAGCCGGTGGCGGCCGAGGTCGCGGAGCGGCAACCGGAGCAGCCGCGCGACCGGCGCGGTCAGCAGGACCGGCTCGCCCAGCCCCTTGCACAGCGCCTCGATGCGGCTTGCCACATTGACCGCCGGGCCGATGACGGTGAAATCGAGGCGTTCGGGCGCGCCGACATTGCCGAAGAAGACCTCGCCCAGATGCAGGGCGATGCCGGTGCCGAGCGGGCACCAGCCTTCGATCCGCGCCAGGTCGGCGGGCGCCTCGCCGCCGTTGAAGCGCGCCAGTCCCCTCAGCACTTCCCGCGCGGCATCCAGGGCCCTTGCGGCTGCCCCAACCGGGCCGCCCTCGCCATCGAGAGGGAAGACGGCAAGCAGCCCGTCGCCCATGAACTTCAGCACCTCGCCGCCCCGGGCAAGCACCGCGCCGGCCAGCAGCTCGAAGTAGTGGTTGAGCAAAACCAGCATGTCCGGCGCTTTCAGCCGGTCGGACAGGTCGGTATATCCACGCAGATCGGAGACCCAGATCACCGCGCCGATCGGCCGGCCCGATCCGCGCTTGATCGCGCCTTCGAGCACCTGCCGGCCCGCTGCCGCCCCGAGATAGGCTTCGAGCACGTTGCCGGCAATGCGCCAGGCGATATGGCGCTCCACATGCAGGCCGAACAGGGCCAGCATCCGGCGCAGCACCGCGATCTCCTCGTCGCGGAACCCGCCTGGCCGGCGCGTTGCCAGCGTGGCCGCATTGTGCTGGCCGCCACCCCCGCCGATCGGCAGGGCGAGGTACTCACTGATCCCGCTCCGCGCCAGCTCGGCCACCAGCGGGAAGCGCGCCAGAGCCTGCGGATCGTCGCCCCGCGCCCGCACCTCGCGGCCATGCTCGATCACGTCGAAGAGAGGGTTGCGCGTATAGCTCGGCCCCTCGCGCGCCTGCCCGCCGGCCCAGACTTCGTCGACCAGGCCATCGGAGCGGCTCCAGTTCCAGGCAAAGCCGAGAAGCTGCGGGTGCAGCGTGCCGACATGAAGGCTCGCCCGTTCGAGCGGAAGGCCGCAGGCGATGAGGCGCGAGATCAGGCCGCCAAAGAGCGCCACCATGTCACGTTCATGGAGGGCGGCGCCGAGGAGCCATGCCTCGGTCTCGGCGGCACTGCCCGGGCCGGCCGGACCGGTTCCGAAGCCGGCCGCGCGTCGCACCAGCCAGACGAAGGGCGGATAGCTGCGCGGCGCCGGATCGAGTCGGTGCATCGGATGGTCCTCCCGCCCGAGGTTACGATGGCGCGCGACCGACGCCCAGCGGGGGCAGGCGCCGGACGGTGCGACTTTGCCTCATCTTCCCGTGACAATCGCATCATTCCGGAAAATCCCTCTTGAAACCTTTGCGGCTTTGGACAAATGAATAAGCGCGGATGGGCGAGATCCGAGTCGGCGATAGTCGCGCGATGTTCGCCCGCACCGCAGAAAAACGTGCTTCGAGCATGGATCAGGAAGTTCAGGCGGAGAACGTGGAACCGCCAGGTTGCGGCGCAGCCGCAGCGATCATTTCTTTCCCGACACTCACTCCAGACACACTGACGAAAGCGACAGAGCCGCCACCGCTCGTCCGTTCGGCGGTGCGCGCGGTCGCCGAGCGCTTCCCGCATGGCGAGGCGGCGCGGGCCTATCGCCGGCGTTTCCATCCGGACGCGACGCTGGCCGATTGGTCGGACTGGCGCTGGCAGCTTCGCAACCGCATCCGCAGCCTGGCACAGCTCGAGCGGGTCTTCCGCCTGTCGGAAGGCGAGCGCGAGGCGGTAAGCCGTCATCGCGGTTCGCTGCCGGTCGGCATCACGCCCTACTATGCGAGCCTGATGGGGCTCGAGGATCCGGCGGAACCGCTGCGGCGCACCCATATCCCCGTGAATGACGAGTATCTGCGCCTGCCCGGCGAAGCGGACGATCCACTCGGCGAGGACCATGACACCCAGGTCCCGGGCCTGGTGCACCGCTATCCGGACCGGGTGCTGTTCCTTTCCACGGGCTTCTGTTCGACCTATTGCCGCTACTGCACGCGCTCGCGCATGGTGGGCGAACCCGGTGGCGAATACCAGTTCTCCACCCGGCAGTGGGACCGGGCGCTCGATTATATAGAGGCGCATCCCGAGATCCGCGACGTGCTGATCTCCGGCGGCGATCCGCTGACGCTGGCCGACGACAAGCTCGACTACCTGCTGGGCCGGCTCAGCCGGATCCGCCATGTCGAGTTCATCCGCCTCGGCAGCAAGGTGCCGGTCGTGCTGCCGATGCGCATCACGCGCGCCTTCGTGCGCATGCTCCGGCGCCATCGCCCGGTCTGGCTCAGCCTGCATGCGACCCATCCATCGGAGCTGACGCCGGAGGTGACCGAAGCCTTCGGCCGCCTCGCCGATGCCGGCATCCCGCTCGGGGCGCAGACCGTGCTGCTCAGGGGCGTCAACGATTCGGTGCCGACCATGACCGCCCTCATGCACGGGCTGCTCATGCGGCGGGTCCGCCCCTATTACCTCTATCAGTGCGACCCGATCACCGGCTCGGCGCATTTCCGCACGCCGGTCAGCCGCGGCCTCGAGATCATCGCGGGCCTGCGCGGCCATACCACGGGATACGCGGTGCCGACCTACGTCATCGATGCGCCGGGCGGCGGCGGGAAGATCCCGCTCATGCCCGACTACATCGTCGGACGCGACGGCGACGATCTGCTGCTGCGCAACTACGAGGGGGGCATCTACCGCTACCCCGATCCCGGCGGCACGGTCGGCCAGGACCGGGACGGGCAGAGGAGCTGAAGGTGCGCGTCGGGCTGGTCTACGACCTGCGGGACGATTATCGCGGCCTTGGCCTGTCGGAGGAGGCCCTGGCCGAATTCGATTCGCCCGAGACGATCGGCGAACTCGCGGCGGCGCTGACGCGCCTCGGCTTCCATGTCGAACGGATCGGGCATGTCCGCCGGCTCGCCGAGAGGCTGGTGACCGGGGGGCGCTGGGACCTCGTATTCAATATCGCCGAGGGGCTTCGGGGGCGCGCACGGGAGGCACAGGCGCCTGCGCTCATGGAGGCATTCGACCAGCCATACACGTTCTCCGACCCGCTGACCCTCTCGGTCGCGCTGGACAAGGCGGTCGCCAAGCGTCTGGTGCGCGAGGCCGCGATCCCGACCGCGCCTTTCCGGCTGATCGAATCCGAAGATGACGCAATTGCCTGCGATCTCGGCTTCCCGCTTTTCGTAAAGCCGGTGGCGGAAGGAACCGGCAAGGGCTGCTCGAACGCCTCCAAGGTGCATGACGGCGAACAACTCCGCCATGTTGCGCGCGCGCTGATCGGGCGCTTCGGGCAGCCGGTCATTGCCGAGCCGTTTCTCCCGGGTCGCGAGTTCACAGTGGGCCTGACCGGCAGCGGGGCCGAGGCGCGGGTCATTGGAGTGCTCGAGATCCTGCTGGGCGCCGGCGCCGAGGCAGAGGTTTATTCCCTCGACAACAAGGAATTTTGCGAAAGCCGCGTCACCTATCGGCTGGCGGACGATTTCGTCGCCCGCCAGGCCGGCGCCATTGCGCTTGCGGCCTATCGCACGCTCGGCTGCCGCGATGCCGGCCGACTCGATCTGCGCTGCGACGCCAAGGGCCGGCCGCAGTTCCTCGAAGCCAATCCGCTGGCCGGTCTGCATCCGACCCATTCCGACCTGCCGATCCTGGCCGGCCAGGCCGGCTGGACCTATGACCGGCTGATCGGGGAGATCATGCAGTCGGCGATGCGGCGCTACCGGCTGGCTCCTCCGGAAGCATGGCGGGCTCAGGCGGCGCAATGAGCGGCCGGCCGTTCGTGCCGGTCATCCATGGCGCGGCGGCGGACCGACCGGACGAGGCCGATACCCGCGCGGCGGCCGAAGCGGTCGCACAGGCATTGGCCGATATCGGCTGCGCCACCGAAATCATGCATCTCGACTTCGATCTTGGCGTGCTGGAGGCGCTCGGCCGGCGCCGACCCGATGCGGTCTTCAACCTGGTCGAGGCGCTGCGGGGCGACTGCGCGCTCGCCTTGATGGTTCCGTTGATGCTCGACAATCTCGGCCTGCGCTACACCGGCGCTGGCGCCGCCGCCTGGGCGACGACACTCTCCAAGACCGGGACCAAGAGGCACCTCGCCGCCGCCGGCCTCCCGACGCCGGCCTGGGTAGAGGCCGGAACAGCGAACCGGCTTCCGGGGCGGGTCATCGTCAAGTCGGACACAGAGCATGCCTCGCTCGGAATCGATGCCGCCTCGGTCACGTCGGGAGCGGGCGCCGCGGCGGAGATCGGCCGCCGCGAACGCCGCCATGGCGGGCGGTTCTTTGCCGAAAGCTTCATCGAGGGGCGGGAATTCAATCTGTCCCTGATCGAGGAGGCGGGGAGCCCACGGGTCCTGCCACCGGCGGAGATCGAATTCATCGACTTCCCGCCGGAGCGGCCGCACATCGTCGATTACGAAGCGAAATGGCTGGCGGGAAGCTTTGCCTACGATCATACGCCGCGCCGCTTCGATTTTCCCGCGACCGATCATCCGCTGCTCGAACGGCTTTGCGCGCTAGCACTCGAATGCTGGACGCTGTTCGGCCTCACGGGCTATGCACGGGTCGACTTCCGCGTCGATGGCGCCGGCCAGCCATGGATCCTCGAGGTCAATCTCAATCCATGCCTGACGCCTGACGCTGGATTCTTTGCGGCGGCTTCCCGCGCCGGCCTCGATTACCCGGCAATGGTCCGTTTGATCCTCGACGCGGCGCTGGCGGCGCGGCGGCAGGCGGCCTGAATGATCCGCATCCGCCGGATCGGCGATGCGCGCAGTCCGGGTAACCGGGCGGCGATCGAGGAGGCGCAGGCGATCATGCGCAGCCAGTTTCCGGGCCTTGCGCCGGAGGATGTGGCGAAGCTTCCGGATCAGCTCGAGAACCCGTTCAAGCATGGCTTCGTGTCGGAACTCTACGTCGCCGAGGGTGATGCCGGCCGCATCCGTGCGATGGCGTTGCTGCTGCACGATCCGACGCTCAAATTCTCCTTCCTCGACCTCATCTCCACCGCGCCCGGGGCGCGCCGCGGCTCCGGCGTCGGCGGGGCGCTCTATGAACGCATGCGCGAGGAGGCGGCGGCGATCGGTTCGCAGGGGCTCTATTTCGAATGCCTGCCGGACGATCCGGCGCTCTGTCCCGACCCGGCGGTGCGACGGCAGAATGCGCAGCGCCTCAAATTCTACGAACGCTACCGCGCGCTGCCCATCGAGGGCACGGCCTATGAGCTGCCGATCCGGCCGGGCGATCTCAACATGCCGCACCTGGTCTTCGACGGACTCGGCCGTTTCGGACTGCCGCGCGCGGCGCAGCTTCGCCGCATCGTGCACGCGATCCTGACCGGAAAGTATGCCGCGATCTGCCCGCCCGATTACGTGGCGCAAGTCGAAGCCTCGATCCGCGACGGCCATTTTGCCTTGCGCGTGCCGCGCTATACGCGCAACGCCGTGGAGCCGCAGGTGCTGCCCGGAGTGCCTGCGAGCCGCAGGATTCCGCTACTGGTGAACGACCGGCACGACATCCACCATGTCCGCGACCGTGGCTATGTGGAGGCGCCGGTCCGCGTGCCGGTGATCCTGGCGGAACTGGAGAAGACCGGTCTCTTCGAGCGCGTTCCGGCACGGCATTTTCCCGACCGGCATATCCGCGAGGTGCACGATGCCGGGCTGCTGCAGTATATCGAAACGGCCTGCCGTGAGACGCCGCCGCGCAAGTCCGTCTACCCATACGTCTTTCCGATTCGCAATCCGGCGCGCCGGCCGAAGGAACGCTCCGTGCTGGCCGGCTACTGGTGTATCGATACCTTCACACCGCTCAACCAGAATGCCTGGCCGGCGGCGCGACATGCGGTGGATTGCTGCCTGACGGCGGCGCTCGAAGTCCTTAACGGCGCGCCGGCCGCCTATGCCCTGGTGCGACCGCCCGGCCATCACGCCGAGCGGCGGGCGTTCGGCGGCTTCTGCTATCTCTGCAACGTGGCCATCGCCGCCAACTACCTGGCCCGCTATGGCAGGGTGGCGATCCTCGATATCGACTATCATCACGGCAACGGCCAGCAGGATATCTTCTACGAACGGGCGGATGTGCTGACCGTTTCGATCCATGGCCATCCGAGTTTCGCCTATCCTTACTTTAGCGGCTTCCGCGACGAGACCGGCCGCGGCGCCGGCGCCGGCTACAACCTCAACCTGCCGCTGCCGGAGACGATCACGCCCGATCAGTACCGGGAGGCGCTGCGCATCGCGCTGCGCCGCATCGAGCGGCACCGTCCGGCCTTTCTCGTGGTGGCGCTCGGTCTCGACACGGCGCGCGGCGATCCTACCGGCACCTGGTCCAACCAGGCCGCCGATTTCCGCCAGATCGGCCGCATGATCGGCGAGAGTGGCTATCCCTCGCTCGTCGTCCAGGAGGGTGGCTACCGGGTTCGCACGCTCGGCATCAACGCGCGCGAGTTCTTTCTGGGGCTGGCCGAGGGCCAGGCGGGAGAGCGCGCGCGGGCCCGCAGGATCCCGCCGCCTTCCCTGCGCGCGGAGGCAGCGCGCCTGGTCTGGCGCGAGGCTGTGCGCGAGCGCGATGTGGAGCCGATCCGCCGGCTAGTGGCGGCAACCGGCATGTTCTCGCCGGAGGAGATCGAGATCGCAGCCGAACTGGCGCAGGAGCGGATCGCGAAGGGCCGCCGATCAGGCTACGATTTCGTCATCGCCGAACAGGCGGGGCGGCTCGTGGGCTATGCCTGTTTCGGGCCGATTCCGGGTTCGGAGACTTCCTGGGACCTTTACTGGATTGCGGTCGATCCGGAGCGGCAGGGACAGGGCCTTGGGCGGGAGATCCTGCGGCGGGCGGAGGAGGAGATGCGCCGGCGCGGCGCAATTCAGGTGCATGTGGACACCTCCTCGACCGGGCGCTACGCGCCGACCCGCGCCTTCTATCTCGGCAATGGCTACCGCATCGCGGCGGAACTGCCCGACTTCTACCGCAAGGGTGACGGCAAGGTGATCTTCGTCAGGGACCTTTCGCCCG
>JAHCJQ010000073.1 GCA_026126215.1 Alphaproteobacteria bacterium | reverse complement strand
TTCTACGGGATCGAGGCGCTGCGCGGGCGCCCGGTCGGGCCGCGGGCGCAGGATTACAGCTTCCGTTTCGGTCTCGCGGTCGTGCTCGGCATCTTCCTGTTCGCCACCTGGAACGATCTGGTCCATCTGCGGGTCATTTCGTTCGTCACCAGCCTTTTCTCGTGACGGCCCGGACCTGATGCGACCGCCCGGGGGGAGCAGTCGGAGGCGCGCAGGTGGTGGCAGGGTGCTCGCCCTGACGGCGGCAATGCTGGTCCTCGGGCTGGCCTTGGTACCGCCCGGGGCGCGGGCGCAGATCGCGCCGGGCGGCGTATTCGGTGGCAGCGGCGGAGGCGGCGGCGGCGCGGTGTCGCCGGGCGGTGCCTTCGGCACGGTGCCGAGCGGGGTCATCCAGGAAATCCTCGTCGAAGGCAACCAGCGCATCGAGGCCGATACGGTGCGTTCCTACATGCAGATGCAGCCGGGCGAGCCGTTCGACCCGGCCCGCGTCGACCAGGCCCTGAAAGCGATGTTCGCCACCGGCCTGTTCGCCGATGTGAGCATCCAGCGCGTGGGCGACCGCCTCCTGGTTCGGGTGGTGGAAAATCCGATCATCAATCGCATCGCCTTCGAGGGAAACAGCAAGCTCTCCGACGAGGTGCTGCTGGCGGAAGTGCAGCTCAAGCCACGCGTGGTCTATACCCGCGCCCGGGTGCAGAGCGATGTCCAGCGGCTGGCGCAGCTCTACCGCCGGTCCGGCCGTTTCGCGGCCACCATCGAACCCAAGGTGATCCAGCTCGAACAGAACCGCGTCGACCTCGTCTACGAGATCAACGAGGGTGCGGTGACCGGCATCGAGAAGATCCGCATCATCGGCAATGAGCGGATTTCCGATTCGCGCCTTACATCGGCCATCGCCACGAAGGAATCGCGCTGGTATCGCTTCCTCACCACCGACGACACTTACGATCCCGACCGGATCACCTTCGACCGCGAACTGCTGCGCCGCTACTATCTGACGCGCGGCTTCGCGGATTTCCGCGTCGTCTCCGCGGTGGCGGAACTGACGCCGGAGAAGGATGCCTTCTTTCTTACCTTCACCGTCGAGGAAGGCGAGGAATACAAGTTCGGCGCCATCGACATCCGTTCGGAGATCAAGGATCTTCCGGTCTCCACACTGATGAAGCAGCTCACCACCGAGCCGGGCGACACCTACAATGCCGAGGAGATCGAGAAGTCGATCGAGAACATCACGTTCGAGCTCGGCAAGCTCGGCTATGCGTTCGTCGATGTGCGGCCCGAGGTCGACCGGGATCGGGAGAACCGGCGCATCGGCATCGTCTATGTGATCAACGAGGGCCCACGCGTCTTTGTCGAGCGGATCAACATCACCGGCAATGTTCGCACCATCGACGAGGTGATCCGGCGCGAATTCCGGCTTGCCGAGGGCGATGCCTTCAACACCGCCAAGCTGCGGCGTTCGCGTGCGCGCATCCGCGGCCTTGGCTTTTTTGACAAGGTGGAGGTCAACCAGGTCCAGGGCAGCGCGCCGGACCGTACGGTGATCAACGTCGAGGTGCAGGAACGCTCGACCGGCGAAATCTCCTTCGGTGCCGGATATTCCACCACCGACGCGATCATCGCCGACATCACGATCCGCGAGCGCAATCTGCTCGGCCGCGGCCAGGACCTGCGCGCCTCTCTATCGGGCTCGCGCCGCCGCCAGCAGATCGATCTCAGTTTCACCGAGCCATACTTCCTCGATCGCGAACTCGCCGCCGGTTTCGATCTCTTCAAGCGTCGCCTCGACTTCCAGACTTTTTCGGGCTTCGATCTGGACTCAACCGGCGGCGCGCTGCGGACGACATTCCCGATCACGGAATTCCTGTCCGCCTCGTTGAGCTATACGATCCGCGCCGATGACATCTCGAACGTCAATTCCCGCACCTCCCGCTTCATCCGCCAGGAAGAGGGGCTCACCATCACTTCGCAGGTCGGCTATCGGCTGACCCACGACACGCGCGACGACCGTCTCGAGCCGACCAAGGGGCACATCATCCGCTTCGGCCAGGACTTCGCCGGTCTGGGCGGGGATATCCGCCTCTTGCGCAACAGCCTGGCTGGCGTGCGCTACTTCCCGGTGGTGGATGGCGTCGTGTTCAGCCTCGGTGTCGAATCGGGCTATGTCATCGGCTTGGGACAGGATGTGGACGTGAACAACCGCTTCTTTGTCGGCGGTGACAATTTTCGCGGCTTCCGCCAGCGCGGCATCGGGCCGCGCGATATCGGCACGCGCGATGCGCTCGGCGGCAACATCTATTATGTAGGCACGGCGGAAGTGGAGTTTCCGCTTGGCCTGCCACAGGAACTTGGGGTGGCCGGGCGGGTGTTCAGCCAGGCCGGCAGCCTGTGGGATATCGATGCCAGTGGTCCGGGGCTGTTCGATTCCAGCGATTTACGTGCTACGGTCGGCGTTGGCGTCTCCTGGCGTTCGCCATTCGGGCCCATTCGCCTTGATTTGGCCGTACCTTTGTTGGAAGAACGGCCGGACCGGCGTGAAATTTTCCGCTTTTCCTTCGGCACGCGCTTCTAATGCGTGGCAGGATTATTTTTGAGGACATGATGATCTCGATCCTGAGTTTGACGCGATTCCGGGGCGTTCCCGCCCTGCTGGCGGCCATGGTGCTGATGTTGTCCGAACCGGCCGTGGCGCAGCAGCAGCCGGCCCGCCCGGCCGCGCCGCAGTCGGCGCCGGCCGCGCCGGCGGCGCCAGCAGTGACCAGCGTCGGCATCGTCGACATGCAGTGGCTGTTCCGCGAGTCGGCAGCGGGCAAGTCGGCGTCGCAGCAACTTGCCGACCTTCGCGTGCGCTACGAAAACGAGGTGGCGAAGCTCGAGGAGCGGCTGCGCGTGGAGAACAACGAACTGGAGAGGGCGCGGGCGTCCATGTCGCCGGAGCAGGTGGATGCCAAGCGGCGCGAACTCCAGCGCCGGGTGCAGGAGACGCAGGGCATCGTCCAGCAGCGCAACAGCGCCTACGACCAGGCCCAGCGGCAGGCGCGCGAGCAGATCCTGCGAGTGATCCAGCAGGTGGTCGAGCAGATCATGAAGGAGCGCGGCTTTACCGTGATCCTCGATCAGGCGCAGGTGCTGCTGATGGATGCCTCGCTCAATATCAGCGAAGAGGCGATGCGCCGCCTCGACCAGCGGCTGCCAAGCGTGCGCGTGCAGGCCGGCGGCGCGGCTCCTGGAGCGGCTACCGGAGGAGCGGCGCCAGCGCAGCCCCGGCGATGAGGCATGGTGGCGCGGCGTCAGGTCGCGGGCGGCGGGCCCTTCAGCCTCGACCGGATCGCGGCGGCAATCGGCTGCCGCATCGCCGATCCCGGACACGGCGCCCGCCTGATCGAGGATGTGGCGACGCTCGAGACGGCGGGACCTGAGCATCTTGGCTTCTACGATCATCCGCGCTATCGCGAGGCCTTGGCGGCGACGCGCGCCGGCGCGGTCATTCTTGCGGAGAGCCATATCCATCTCGCGCCTGCCGAAACGGCCTGCCTGATCTCTTCAGAACCCTACCGGGCCTTTGCCCTGGCAGCGGCCGCGTTCCATCCGGAAGTGCGGCCGCCGCCGGGGATTGCCCCCGGGGCGCACATCGACCCAACCGCCTCGCTCGACGCAAGCGTCCATGTCGCGCCCGGCGCCGTGATCGAGGCAGGCGTTTCGATCGGCGCGGGCTCTGTCATCGGCCCCTGCGCGGTCATCGGCGCGGAGGTCGAGCTTGGCGAAGGTTGCCATATCGGTGCCCATGCCAGCCTGTATCATTGCCGCCTCGGTGACAGGGTGCGTGTCTATCCGGGCGCGCGTATCGGCCAGGACGGGTTCGGCTTCGTGCCCGACCGGCATCGCCACCTCCGCATGCCCCAGCTCGGCCGGGTCATCATAGGTAACGATTGCGAGATCGGGGCCAACTCGACCATTGATCGCGGCAGCCTGGGCGATACGGTGATCGGCGAGAATGTGTGGATCGATAACCTGGTGCAGATCGGACACAACGTGCGGATCGGCCGGGGCGCGATCCTGGTGGCGCAGGTCGGCATCGCCGGCTCCAGTCGCATCGGCGAGTTCGCCCGGCTCGGCGGTCAGGCCGGCATTGCCGGGCACCTGACCATAGGGCCAGGGGCAAGCATCGCCGCGCAGTCGGGAGTTGCCACGGACGTGCCGGCAGGAGAGACCTGGTTCGGCAGTCCGGCCCAGCGGAGCCAGACGTCGTTTCGCGAGATCGTCCTGCTCAGGCGGCTCGCACGCAGAAGGGAAAACTGACGATGAACGAGAGCAAGCAGGCCCCGGTCAGGCTCGAGGCCATGGACATCCTGAAGATCCTCGAAATCCTGCCGCACCGCTATCCGCTGCTGCTGGTCGACCGGGTGGAGGACATCGTGCTCGACGAAGGCGCGGTCGGGATCAAGAACGTCACCTTCAACGAGCCGCATTTCATGGGGCATTTCCCCGGCCAGCCGGTGATGCCGGGCGTGCTCATCATCGAGGCGATGGCGCAGACGGCGGCGGTCTTCGCGATCCTCTCTCTCGGCGACGAGATGAAGGGCAAGCTGGTTTATTTCATGGCCATCGAGAATGCGAAGTTCCGCAAGCCCGTTCAGCCCGGCGACCGCCTTTACCTGCACGTGAAGAAGGAACGCGCGCGTGGCCTGGTCTGGAAGGTCACTTGCGAGGCCAAGGTGGATGGACAGCTCGTGGCCGAGGCGCTGATGACGGCAATGATCGTCGCCGGCTGAGCGTCCCGGCGCGGGGGCGGGGCGGTCATGGCGCGAATGGTGCATCCAAGCGCCGTGGTGGCGGACGGCGCGGTGCTGGCGGAGGATGTCTTCGTCGGTCCCTTCTGCGTCGTCGGAGCGGAGGTGACACTTGGCGCTGGCGTGCGGCTGGAGAGCCATGTCTGCATTGCCGGGCGCACCGACATTGCGGCACGGACGCGGGTCTATCCCTTCGCCTCGCTTGGACATGTGCCACAGGATCGCAAATATGCCGGCGAGCCCTCGCGGCTGGTGATCGGCGAGGCATGCGTGATACGCGAGCACGTCACCATCAATCCCGGCACCCGTGGCGGCGGCATGTTGACCGAGATCGGGCCGCGCTGCCTGCTGATGGCGGGCGCGCATGTGGCGCACGACTGCCGGCTCGGCGAGGACGTGATCCTGGTCAACCAGGCGACGCTCGGCGGCCATGTGAGCATTGGTGATCATGCCATCGTCGGCGGCCTGGCCGCCCTGCACCAGTTCGTGCGCGTCGGCAGGCATGCGATGATCGGCGGCCTGTCCGGCGTCGAGCAGGACGTCATCCCCTTCGGTGCCGTGCAGGGCAATCGGGCTTTCCTGACCGGCCTCAATCTGATCGGCCTGCGAAGGCATGGATTCTCGCGGCAGGCGATCCGCGATCTGCAGGAGGCCTACCGCAATCTATTCCTGCCGCAGGCCACGTTGCAGGAGCGGCTCGACGAAGTGATGGCGCGCTGGCCCGACAGCGCGCCGGTCCGCGAACTGGTCGATTTCGTCCGCGGCGTCTCGTCCCGCGGCCTTTGCCAGCCCGGGCGCGATGGCGCGGGAGCCTGAGCGCATCGGCATCGTCGCCGGCGGCGGAGCGTTGCCGCGCCTTCTGGCCAAGGCGGCCGAACGCGGCGGGCTCGCGCCCTTTATCGTGACGCTCGATGGCGTGGCCTCGCCCAATGATTTCTCGCGCTGGCCGGGCCAACCCATGCCGGCGCTGGCGCTGGCCCGGATCGCCACCCTTCTGCGCGAGGCGGGTTGCCGCCGTGTTGTTCTGGCTGGTCACCTGCCGCGGCCGGACCTTGCGGCACTGATCCGCGACCGGCTCGGGCGGCGCGTCCTGCCCGGCGCAATGTTGGCGGCGCTGCGCGGCGACGGGGCGCTGCTCGATCTGCTGGC
Organism: Alphaproteobacteria bacterium; assembly: GCA_026126215.1. Classification (GTDB taxonomy): domain Bacteria; phylum Pseudomonadota; class Alphaproteobacteria; order Ferrovibrionales; family Ferrovibrionaceae; genus JAHCJQ01. The sequence goes on along the minus strand of JAHCJQ010000073.1, from coordinate 8,513 downwards.
GAAGGTCGTCGAGGGGGAGGGTTTCGTGCTGGAGGGCGTTCAGGCGCTCGCTCCCGAACTGCTGGCGGGCGCTGGAGCGCTTGGCCGGCTTTCTCCGAGGGCAGAGCATTTCATGGATGTCAGGCTGGCGGCTGCGGCGGCCCTGCGGCAGGGCCGGCGGCAGCGCGGGCAGGGCGCCATCGCGCGCGCCGGGCGGCTGCTCGGTGTCGAAGATGTTGCCGGGACGGATGCACTGCTGGCGCGCACCCCGCCAGCCGGTCCGCAGCGCAGCGGGGTGCTGGTGAAGCGTCCGCGGCCGGGGCAGGATCCGCGCCTCGATCTGCCGGCGATCGGGCCGGACACGGTGGCGCGCGCCGCCGCCGCCGGGCTCGCCGGCGTGGTCGTCGCGGCTAGTGCGGCGCTGGTGATCGGCCCCGAGGAAACCGCACGCGCGGCAGACGAGGCCGGTCTCTTCGTATTCGGCGCAAGCGAACAGGAGCTGGATGGATGAGCGGTCCGCTTCGCATCGCGCTGGTGGCGGGCGAGCCTTCGGGGGACGAGATCGGCGCGCGGCTGATGGCCTCGCTCCGTCGCCTCGCGCCGGGTGGCGTTGGGTTCCTCGGTGTCGGCGGGCCGCGCATGGCGGGCGAGGGGCTGGCGAGCCTGTTTCCCTATGAGGAGCTGAGCGTCATGGGTCTGGTCGAGGTGCTGCCGCGCGCGCTGCGGCTGCGCCGGCGCCTGGCGGAGACCAGTGCCGCCATCCGCGCAGCGCGCCCGCACGCGCTGGTCACCATCGACAGTCCGGGCTTCGCGGTGCGGCTGGCCGAGCGGCTGACCGGCGCCGACTTTCCCTTCATCCATTATGTCGCGCCGACCGTGTGGGCCTGGCGACCCGAGCGCGCGCGGACCTTCGCCCGGCTCTTCGACCGGCTACTCACGCTCCTGCCGTTCGAGCCCGAGCTGTTCGCCGTGCACGGCCTGGCCAGCGAGCATGTCGGCCATCCGGTTTTGGAGAGCGGTGCCGGCAGCGGCGACGGCGCAGCGTTCCGCGCCCGTCACGGCCTTGGCGAGGCGGCCTGCGCCGTCTGCTTCCTGCCCGGTTCGCGCGCGCAGGAGGTGCGCCGACTGCTCCCGGTCTTTGCCGCCACGGCAGAGCGGGTGCGGGCGCGCCATCCCGATCTGGTCGCACTCCTGCCCTCGTTGCATCCGGTCGCCGCCGAGGTACGCCGCGCCGTGACGCGCTGGCCGGTCCGGACAATCGTCGTCGAGGGCGAGGCCGAGAAGCGCGATGCCATGGCCGCAGCACATGCGGCGCTTGCCGCTTCGGGCACCGTGTCGCTCGAACTGGCGCTGGCGCGGCTGCCCCAGGTCATCGCCTACCGCCTGCATCCCCTGACCGCCTGGACGGTGCGCCGCCTGATCAAGGTGCCCCATGTCAGCCTGGTGAACCTGCTTGCCGAAGAAGCGGCCATCCCGGAATTCCTGCAGGACGATTGCCGGCCGGACCGGCTCGCCGCGGCGCTGGAGCGGCTCCTCGCTTCGCCCGAAGAGCGCGCGGCGCAGCGTCAGGCCGGCGAGCTCGCCCTTTCGCGGCTGCGGGCGGAGGCGGGCGAAGCGCCCTCCATGCTGGCGGCGCGCGCCGTTTTGCGGACCGCCGAAGCAGTGTAGGATCGCCGCCTCCGGCAAGAACGAAAGAGGGAGACCCCCGCATGACCACGGCCATCGCGCCAGATATCCGCGCCAGGTTCCGCCTGCTGCACACCATGATCCGGGTGCGCGACCTGGACCGCTCGCTGCATTTCTATTGCGACCTTCTCGGGATGAAGCTGATCCGCAAGCGCGACTATCCGGACGGGAAGTTCACCCTGGCTTTCGTCGGCTATGGCGACGAGGCGCAGACCACGGTGCTCGAACTGACGCACAACTGGGGGCGGGAGGAGCCCTACGAGATCGGCACAGGATTCGGCCATGTCGCCATCGCCACGCCCGACATCTATGGGACCTGCGAGGCACTCGGCGCGGCAGGCGTGAAGATCCCACGGCCGCCAGGCCCGATGAAGCATGGCGGCAGCGTCATCGCTTTCATCGAGGATCCGGACGGATACAAGGTCGAGTTGATCGAACGGAACTGAGGCGGCGGCGTCCGCAGTCCGGGCTGCCCCGCTCAGCCCAGGGCCACATAGCCGGCGGCCGCCAGCAGGATCAGCAGGCCGAAGACCAGCACGCGCCGAAGCACCAGCCCCGCGGGCGTCGGGTTATCGTTGGCAGGCGGTGAGATGCGAAGCCGGACCGCCTGCCGCCCCTCCGCCACCGGAGGGGTCGGCAGGCCGGCGATACGTATGCGGCCCCGGCTAGCCACGCTTGGCCAGCGGGACATAATCCCGCTTGTCATGGCCGGTATAGAGCTGGCGCGGGCGCCCGATCTTCTGCGCCGGATCCTCGATCATCTCGTTCCACTGCGCGATCCAGCCGACCGTCCTGGCAAGGGCGAAGAGCACGGTGAACATCGAGGTCGGGAAGCCCATCGCCCGCAGAATGATGCCGGAATAGAAATCCACGTTCGGATAGAGCTTCTTTTCCACAAAGTAGGGGTCCTCGAGCGCGATGCGCTCAAGTTCCATGGCGAGCTTGAGCAGCGGCTCGTTGCGCACGCCCAGCGCGTCGAGCACCTCGTGACAGGACTGGCGCATGATCTTGGCGCGCGGGTCGTAGTTCTTGTAGACCCGGTGGCCAAAGCCCATCAGGCGGAAGGTATCGTTCTTGTCCTTGGCGCGCTTGATGAACTCGGGCACGCGCTCGACCGAGCCGATTTCCTCGAGCATCTTCAGGACGGCCTCGTTGGCGCCGCCATGCGCCGGGCCCCACAGGCAGGCGATGCCGGCGGCAATGCAGGCGAAAGGATTGGCGCCCGACGAGCCGGCGAGGCGGACGGTCGAGGTCGATGCATTCTGCTCATGATCGGCATGCAGGATGAAGATGCGATCCATGGCCCGCGCCAGTACCGGGTTCACCTTGTAGCTCTCGCAGGGGACCGCGAACATCATGTGCAGGAAGTTTTCCGCATAGCTCAGATGGTTCTGCGGATAGATGAAGGGCTGTCCGACGGAATACTTGTATGCCCAGGCGGCGATCGTCGGCATCTTGGCGATCAGCCGGTAGGAGGCGATCATGCGCTGATGCGGATCGTCGATGTTGGTGCTGTCGTGATAGAAGGCCGAGAGCGCGCCGACCACGCCAACCATCACCGCCATCGGATGCGCATCACGGCGGAAGCCGCGATAGAAGAAGCTGATCTGCTCGTGCAGCATCGTATGGTAGGTGATGTCTTTCTGGAACTTCTCGAACTCCGCCTTGCTGGGCAGGTCGCCCTTCATCAGCAGATAGCAGACTTCAAGGAAGGTGGACTGCTCGGCAAGCTGCTCGATCGGATAGCCGCGATGCAGCAGCACGCCCTGGTCGCCGTCGATATAGGTGATCTTGCTTTCGCAACTCGCGGTCGAGGTGAAGCCCGGATCGTAGGTGAAGAGCCCGGTTTCGTTGTAGAGCTTTCGCACGTCCACCACGCTCGGTCCGATCGTGCCGGGCAGCACCGGCATGGCAACCTGCCGGTTGTTGCCGTCGTTCACCGTGATGGTCGCGTTGCTTGAGCTCATAAGGTCATTCCTTCTTCCTGAAACACGCTGGCTGCGACGTTCCCGTCACCCTTGTCCGTCAATGCCGAATGCGGATGCGGAGTATAGCGGCGGGAAGGGGCAGCGTTAAGGGGGCGCTTGCGGCGGTGGAAGCCGCCGTTAACCGGTGCAAACTAGCCTTTCGCGGCATCGGCGATCCGGGCCAGGCTTTCCTCCCGGCCGAGAACGGCGAGAACGTCGAAAACCGGCGGCGAAACCGTCCTGCCGGTGAGCGCCGCGCGCAGCGGCTGCGCCAGCTTGCCCAGTTTCTCGCCCTCGGCCTCGGCGAGCGCGCGCACCGCGGCCTCGGCCTTCGCCGCTTCCCAGCCGTCCAGCGCGGCGAGCGCCGACGCGATGCGGCCAAGCCGTGCCCGCGCATCGGGCGTGAGCTGCTGTCCGGCGGCGGCGTCATAGGCCAGCGGGCGGCGCGCGACGAGGAAGGCCGCATTGTCGGCGAGTTCCACCAGGGTCTTCGCACGCTCCTTGAGGCTTGGCATGGCGGCACGCAGCATGGCCTGCTCGCTTGCCTCCAGCGCCCGTCCGGCCAGCCGGGCAAGGAAGGGTTCGGCGGCGCGGGCCAGTGCCTCGTCCTCGCTCCGGCGCATGTAGATGCCGTTCAGATTGCCGAGCTTGGCGAAATCGAACCGCGCAGGTGAGCGTCCGACATGGTCGAGCGTGAACCATTCGATCGCCTGCTCGGTCGAAATGATCTCGTCGTCGCCATGGCTCCAGCCAAGCCGCAGCAGGTAATTGCGCAGCGCCTCCGGCAGATATCCCATTTCGCGATAGGCATCGACGCCGAGCGCGCCGTGGCGCTTGGAAAGCTTGGCGCCGTCCGGGCCGTGGATCAGCGGCACATGGGCGAATTCCGGCACGTCCCAGCCGAACGCCAGGTAGAGCTGCATCTGGCGGAAGGCGTTGGTGAGATGGTCATCGCCGCGGATGACATGGGTCACGCCCATGTCGTGATCGTCGACCACCACGGAGAGATTGTAGGTTGGCGTGCCGTCGGCGCGCAGGATGATGAGATCGTCGAGCTGTTCGTTCTGGACGGTGACCTCGCCCTGGACGCGGTCGGCGATGGTGCTGGCCCCTTCGCGCGGTGCCTTGAAACGGATGGCCGGCCGCACGCCGGGCGGGGCCTCCTTGGGATCGCGGTCGCGCCAGCGGCCGTCATAGCGCACTGGCCGACCTTCCTTGCGCGCCTGCTCGCGCATCGTTTCCAGCTCCTCGGGCGTGCAGTAGCAGCGATAGGCCCGGCCCGCATCGAGCAGCCGCTGCGCCGCTGCCGCATGGCGGTCGGCGCGGGCGAACTGATAGGTCACCTCGCCGTCCCAGTCCAGCCCGAGCCAGCGCAGCCCGTCGAAGATCGCTTCGATGGCCGCATCGGTCGAGCGCTGGCGGTCGGTATCCTCGATGCGCAGCAGGTAGCGCCCGCCATGGTGGCGCGCGAACAGCCAGTTGAAGAGTGCGGTGCGCGCGCCGCCGATATGCAGATAGCCGGTCGGCGAGGGGGCGAAACGGGTAACGACGGTCATGCTTCCTCGAGTCCTGCGCTCACGCCCTCACCCAACCCTCTCCCGACGGGAGAGGGCCTTCGTCCGTTTCTCCCTCGCCCGAGGGAGAGGGCCTTCGTCCTGCTTTTCCCTCGCCCGAAGGAGAGGGCCTTCGTCTATTTCTCCCTCTCCCGCGCGGCGGGAGAGGGTCGGGGTGAGGGAATTCCAGCCGGTTCCAGATGACGGCCACCTTCTAGCACTATTGCCGCGCCGGTTCGATAGGCTTCTCCCCACTTGCCGGCGACCCTACGGTCCGGCCAGACTGGCGCAGTTCACAGCGCCGCGCCTCCGGGGCCGGCCCGCGCTGCCGCAATGTCGGGAACTGGCGATGGGTCGGGAGCGGCTGGAGGAGACGGGTCTTGGCGAGGCCGGCATCGGCGCCGGCGCGCGCGGCCCGCTGGCCGCGCTGCTCGGCCTGCTGGCGGCTGAGCGTGGCCGCTGGATGCTCTGGAGCCCGGTCGGCCTCGGTGCCGGGATCGCCATCTATTTCGCGCTGCCCTTCGAGCCGCGGCCCGCATCTCTCCTGGCGCCGTCGCTGCTTGGCCTGCTGCTCGGCGTCGCGGCCATCCGCCAGCGAGTATGGCTCGTCCTGGCGTTGCCGCTGCTCGGCTTCGTGCTGGCCGCCGCGAGGACGGCGGAAGTCGCGGCTCCGGCGCTCGGCGCGGAAACCGGCCCCGTCGAGGTGAGCGGGCGGGTTCTGCAGGCAACGCCTGGCGAGGGACGGCGGCGGCTGCTGCTCGACCGTCTCGACATATCGCACCTGCCTCCGAATCAGGTGCCGGCGCGCATTCGCATCACCATCCGCGGCGACCAGCCGGCGCCCGAGCCGGGCAGCCGGGTGCGGGTGCGCGCGGCACTGCTTCCGCCGCCGCCACCGCAGATACCGGGCGGCTTCGACTTCCCGCGCCAGGCCTGGTTCCAGCGCCTCGGCGCTGTCGGCTATGCGCTCGGCCCCTGGCGCACCATCGAGCCCGCGATCGACGTGGCGCCGCCTGGCTTGCGCGAGCGGGCGATGCTCGGCATCAACGCACTGCGCCAGCATCTGGCCGAGCGCATTCTGGACGGGGTGGAAGGGCCCGCCGGAGGCATCGCCGCCGCGCTGCTCACCGGCGAGCGGGCGCGTATCGACGAGGAGACCAATCGCGCGATGCAGGATGCTGGCCTCGCGCACCTGCTCGCCATCTCCGGCCTGCATCTCGCCATGGTGGCCGGCATCGTCTTCTACGTGGCGCGCCTGCTGCTCGCCTGCATCCCGGCGCTCTCGCTCCGCTGGCCGATCAAGAAATGGGCCGCCGGCCTCGCCCTGCTCGGCGGCTTCTTCTACATGCTGCTGACCGGCGCCGCCGTGCCGACGCAGCGGGCCTTCATCATGTCGGCCATCGCGCTGGTCGGCCTGATGCTCGATCGCGGCGCCATCTCCATGCGCCTCATCGCCTGGGCGGCGATCCTCGTGCTGGCGATGCAGCCGGAAAGCCTGCTTGAGATCAGCTTCCAGATGTCCTTCGCCGCGGTGGTGGCGCTGATCGCCGCCTACGAGAGCTGGAGCCGGAGCGTCATGCCCCGCGAGCGCCGCTGGCCGGTCCGCGTGCTGCGCCATCTGGCGCAAGTACTCGCCTCGACGCTGGTGGCAAGCCTCGCCACCGCACCCTTCGCCCTGCATTACTTCGGCCGCTTCGTCGATTATGGCCTGCTCGCCAACCTGCTCGCGGTGCCGCTGACCGGCTTTGTCATCATGCCTGCCGGCCTGCTGGCGCTGCTCCTCGTTCCCTTCGGCCTGGAAGGGCCGGCGCTTGCCGTGATGGGCGCCGGCGTCGATCTGGTCATCGCCACGGCGCGGTGGGTGGCGACATTGCCCGGCGCGGTCCAGATCCTGCCACAGCTTCCGCTGCCGGCGCTCCTTTCCATCGTGCTGGGCGGGCTCTGGCTGTGCCTTTGGCGCATGCGCTGGCGCCGGCTCGGCTGCATCGCGATCGGCGCGGGCCTCGCGCTCGGCATCCTCTGGCCGCGTCCCGATATCCTGATCGAGGGCGAAGGTCGGCTGGTGGCCGTGCGCGACCGGAATGGCATGTTCGTATTTTCCGCCACGCCCGGGCGCAGCCGAACGGGGGAAGCCTGGCTCCGGGCGGTGGGGCAGGCGGATGGCGAGGCCTTCCCGCGCCTCGGCGCCAGCGCGGCCGGCGCGCTGCGCTGCGACGGGGAGGGCTGCATCCATCGCCTAAGGGGGCATCTGGTTGCCCTGCCGAGGAGCGACGGCGCCCTGGTGGAAGATTGCCGGACGGCGGATATCGTCATCGTGCCCGACCGCAGCGCGCGGCGCTGCCCCGGGGCGCGCCATGTGATCGACCGGACCGAACTGCGCCGCGAAGGCGCCCATGCGATCCATCTCGGCGCCGATGGCGCGGTCCGCATCGAGACGGTTGCCGGCTGGCGCGGCGAGCGCCCCTGGAGCGCGCCGGCCCGCCCGCTCAGTAGCGGCGCAGCAGGCCGACGAGGCGGCCCTGGATCCGCACCCGGTCCGGATTGAAGATGCGCGTCTCGTAGGCGGCGTTGGCGGGCTCGAGCGCCACCGAGTTGCCGCGCCGGCGCAGCCGCTTCAAGGTCGCCTCATGCTCGTCGATCAGCGCCACGACGATGGCGCCGTTATCGGCCCCGTCGCAACGGCGGATGATCACCGTGTCACCATCCTGGATCCCGGCCTCGATCATCGAATCGCCTTCGATGGTGAGCGCGTAATGCTCGCCGCCGCCCAGCATGTCCGCAGGCACGTTCAGGCTGTTGGAATGGTCGCGCAGCGCTTCGATCGGCGTGCCGGCGGCAATCTTGCCGTAGAGCGGCAGCGAGACCGTGTCGGCGCCGGGCGCGGGGGACGGCCCGCCAGAGGGGAAGCGGCCCTGGATCACGTTCGGCGCGAACATGCCGCCCGCCGGCTTGGGCACCGCCGATTCCGGCAGGCGCACCACCTTCAGGGCGCGGGCGCGATTCTCCCGCCGTTCGAGAAAGCCGCGCTCCACCAGGGCCGTGATGAGCCGGTGGATGCCCGACTTGGATTTCAGGTTGAGGGCCTCCTTCATCTCGTCGAAGGAAGGAGAGATGCCGGTCTCTTCCAGCCGCTTGTGGATGAATGTCAGCAGTTCATGCTGTTTGCGGGTCAGCATCCGGCGCAACCTCCCGAGCCTCGGAACAAAGGAGCAACATAGGTTTATGTTCTAGTTTGGTTCCGGCCTTCGGGTCAAGCACAAAGTCTTGTGCCGCGCCTGCAGTCGGTCCCGCCGGGAAGCGCCTCCTTGCCGGGGACGGAAAGCCTAGA
>JAHCJQ010000072.1 GCA_026126215.1 Alphaproteobacteria bacterium | reverse complement strand
ATGATGCGGTCGCCGGCATGGTCGACAAGGTAGCTGTCATCGCCGCCGCCGCCGATCATGCGATCGGCGCCGGTGCCGCCATCGAGCGTGTCGCGGCCGCTGCCGCCGATGAGCGTATCGTTGCCGTCATCGCCGAACAGGCGTGACGAGCCGGCGCGCCCGCCGGCGATGCGGTTGGCGAGGCCGTTGCCGGTGCCCTGCCAGTTCGTGGCATGGGGATCGGTCTGGTACAGATGTTCCAGATGCTCGCCCAGCGTGTAGTCGAAACTCACGCCCACCGTGTCGATGCCGCCATCGGCCGCCTCGACGATCTGGTTGCCCAGCGAGCGCAGCAGGTAGAGGTCGTTGCCAATGCCGCCCGCGAGGGTCGAGGAGCCTCCCGCACCCCCCGCCACCAGGGTGTCGCGGCCATCGCCGCCCTGAAGCTCGTGCCGGGCGGTCAGCGCCACGAGGAAATCGTTGCCGGCATCGCCCGAGAGGAAAGGATTGAGTGCATTGCCGAAGCCGTCGCCAATGATCGTGTCGTTGCCGGCCCCGCCGGAGGCAAAGAGCAGCGACGTCGTATTGTTCCAATTGCTCACCCGCAACTCGATCCAGTCGTTGCCGGCCAGCCCCTCGATCGAGACAGCAAACCGCGTGCCGCGAATGACATCGGCGCCGCTGGTCCCGGTGGCGGCATCGCCGCCCAGCACGAAATCCGCCGCGCTCACCTCGCTCACGCCGGCAAGCGTCACTTCAACGGTGCTGCCACCCGCGCTCAGCCGCAGCAGCAGACCGCCAGCCGAACTCTCGAAGGTCAAGGCGCCGCTCTGCACCAGATCCTCGAAGCCCTGCCCACCAAGCCCGGCGTTGTAGATGAAATCGGAAATGTCCAGTCGGTCCTCGCCGCGGCGGAAATCCAGGATCCGGTTCGAGGTCCGGGTCAAGCCGTCGATGACGAAGAGGTCGCGGCCCGTGCCGCCGTGCGCCGTAATGCCGGCGCCCGAGAACTGGACGATGTCGTCCCCCGCACCGGCATTGACGGTGGCGCCGCTGCCGGCGGTAATCCTGTCGTTGCCGATGCCGCCATCGAGCAGGCCGATCCCGGAGAGGAGATCGTCGCCGGCGCCGCCGAGCAGCCGGTCACTGGCGCCGTCGGCATCGAGCGTGTCGTTGCCGGCGGCGCCATCGAGCGTATTGGCGCCAAGTTCGTAGAACGACGAAATGGAATCGTTGCCGGCGCCACCCAGCAGCCGGCCATTCCCGGACGTTCCGCTGAAGATCGTGTCGTTGCCGGCACCGCCTAAAACCGTGTCCGCGCCATCGCCGGCGAGAAAGCCGTTGATCGTGACATGGTCATCGCCGGCGCCGCCATCGATGCGGGTGCCCGGTCCGATAGTAACAATCGTGTCGTGGCCGGCGCCGCCGAGCAGCGTGTCGCGGCCCGCCCCACCATCGAGCAAATCGTCCCCCGCGCCGCCGGAGAGCGAATCGTCGCCATCGTAGCCGCTCAGCGTATCGTTCCCGCCGCCGCCCGAGACCGTGTCGTTGTCATCGCCGGCATAGACCCGGTTGGCGGCGCCGTTGCCGACGACGCGGACGCGCGCATCGCCCTCGTAGCTCAGAAACTCGATACCGGCAAGTCGGCCAGCGCCGAGGGTGAAGGAGAGGAGTTCTCCCGTCGCGCCATACTCGGTCACGGCGACGTCGTGCTCCCCGCCATTGGCCGGCTCGACGATGCGGTCGGCCAAATCCTCAAGAAGATATGTGTTGCTCCGCCCATCGCCGAAAAACGTGTCGGCGCCGGAGCCGCCATAGATGAAGGTCTCATCGGGGCCGATGCGCACCAGATCTTCGCCGGCGAAAAGCAGGTCGTAGAACTGGCCAGAACTGCTTGCCGCGGCCAGCGAGATAACGTCGAAGGTCGGGACGGACAGGCCAACGAAACCGATCCGCTCCACGCCAAAGGGATCGAACAGGCGCAGCGAGGCGACGAGGCTGCCGCCGCCTTCCGGCGTCGACAGGCGGCCAAGCCGGTAGAGAAATCCGGAACCGGTCGCCTCAAGCCGTGCCCCATTCCAGTTCACGACGAACCTGTCTGCCTCCATGACGACGAAGGTGCCATCGCGCAGCGCCTCCAGAATGAAGTCCGTGGAGCTGTTGTTCAGATAGACGTTCGCCATGGTCTCGCCTCGCGCCGGAATGTTTCCGGGCAGGCTGCAAGCAACCGGCGTGCCGTTCAATGCACAATCGGGTGAGGGTCGCTAGTCCCCGGCCAGAACGCGCATGTCGCCAGGCGCGAAGGAGAGCAGTACCGCCTCCCCGGCGGCAAAACGGCGGACACCGCTTGCCGATGGCCGGATCACCTTGAGGCTGCCGAAGGGGCTTTCCACCAGGGTGAGCAGCCGGTCGCCGGAGAAGAGCTCCGCCTGGACGCGGCCGGCCATACTGCCGCTCGCTTCCCCGGCGCCCTCGCCGGCCGGCGCGATGGCCACATGTTCGGGCCTGACCAGCACCTGCACCGGGCCCTGACGCAGCCCCTCCGCTCCCGGCCAGGCGATGGAGCCCCCCTCCCCCGTGAGCCGCCAGAGGCCGCCATCGGCGTGGCCCATGCCGCGCAGGACATTCATCTCGCCCACGAACTCGGCGACGAAACGGCTGGCCGGCTGGCGGTAGATCGTCTCCGGCTCGCCCATCTGCTCGATGCGGCCGGCATTCATCACCGCAATCCGGTCGGCCATGGCGAAGGCCTCGCTCTGGTCGTGCGTGACGAGGATGGTGGTGATGCCGAGGTCGCGTTGCAGCGCCCGCAGCTCGAGGCGCATCGAATCCCGGAGCTTGGCATCGAGTGCCGCCAGCGGCTCGTCCAGCAATAGCACGCGCGGCTCGACGACGAGGGCGCGAGCCACGGCTACCCGCTGCTGCTGGCCGCCGGAGAGCTGCGCCGGCCTGCGGGCAGCGAAATCGCCCATCCGCACCATGGCGAGCGCGCCGGCCACGCGCGTCTCGATCTCGGCGCGCGGCAGGCGTCGCATCTTCAGGCCGAATGCGACATTCTCGGCGACGTTCATATGGGGAAACAGCGCATAGTTCTGGAAGACGAGCCCGACATCGCGCCGCCAGGGCGGCCGTCCGGTCTGGTCGATCCCGTCGATGCGCACGGCGCCGCCATCGGGCTGGATCAGGCCGGCGACCGCCCTGAGGATCGTCGTCTTGCCGCAACCCGATGGCCCGAGCAGCGCCACGAGGCGTCCCGGTTCCACGGTCAGGCTGACATGGCGCACGGCGATGAAATCGCCATAGCGCTTGCTCAGATCCTCGATCGCCAGTTCGCCGGTCGTGCGCTGCATCGGCCCGGCCCTCAGGCTTTCGGCAGGATGACACGGTCGAGGCCGAAGGCCCGCTCGACGATGACAAGGACCACGAAAACCACCACCATCTTCACCAGCGATATGGCCGCCACGGCCGGGTCGTAGTTATGCACCAGATAGTTCAGGATCGTCACCGGCAGGGTGACGGTACTGGCATTGGTGAGCAGCAGCGACACCGCCACCTCGTCGAAGGAGATGAGGAAGGCAAACAGGCTGCCGGCAACGAGGCCGGGCGCCAGGCTCGGCAGCACGACGCGGAAGAAGGCTGCGAGCGGCGTCGCGCCGAGACAGTAGGCCGCTTCCACGTGGCTGCGCGGCAGGCCGATCATCACCGACAGCACGGTGCGAAGCAGGTAGGGAAAGGTTATCAGACCGTGTCCCATGAGCAGCCCGGTGAAGGTGTTGCCGAGCCCGATGGTCGAGAGGAAGAAGAGCAGGCCGAGGGCGAGGATCAGGCTCGGAATGCTGAGCGGCGCCATGAGCCAGGTGGTGAGGATGCGCGCCGCCCGGCTCTGGTTGCCGGCCAGCGCCACTGCCGCCGGCACGCCGAGCGAGAGCGAAACGCCGATCGCGGCAGCGCCCACCAGCACCGAGTTCCAGAGCGAGCGCATGAACTCGCCATCCTGCAGGACCTTGACGATCCAGCGTGTCGAATAGCCCGGCGGCGGAAAACTGACGAAGCTCGCCGAGGTGAAGGCGACGATGGCGACGATGACCAGCGGGCTCAGGAGAAAGACCGTGATCGCCAGCAGATAGAGGGCGGAAAGCAGGCGGCCCCCGGTCATGCTCAGCGCTCCGCCCCGATCAGGCTCGACTGGACAGCGAGGAAGGCGACGACGGTCGCGGTCAGCACGATGCCGATGGCGGCCGCGAGCGGCCAGTCCGAGGCAACGGTGAGCTGCTGATAAATCAGGATCGGCAGGACGAGCGTCGAATTGTCGCCCATCAGCATGACGGTGACGAAGCTGCCCATGCAGAGACAGAAGACGAGGGTGCAGCCGGTCAGGATGCCATCGCGCGAGAGCGGAATGACCACATGCCGGAACTGGCGGAGCCGGGAGGCGCCGAGTGTCGCCGCCGCATGTTCCAGGTTGGGATCGAGCGTCTGCAGCTTGCTGGCGATGGAAAGCACCATGAAGGGCAGCATGACATGGACCAGCGCGATGGCGATGGCGGTCCATGAATGCGCGAGGTCGAGGCCCGGCAGGCCGACGGCGGCGAGCAGGCTGTTGAGCAGGCCGCTGCGCCCGAAAATGATCATCCAGCCGAAAGTGCGCACCACCACGTTGGTGAGCAGCGGCGTCACCACGAGGAAGATGAGCAGGCTCTTGCGCCAGCCGCCCGAGCGCGCGATCAGGTAGGCGAGCGGATAGCCGATGACGAGCGTGATGAGCGTGGCCGCGCCGCTCAGCGCCAGGGTATGGATCGCGGTCTCGATATAGAACCAGTCGCCGATCAGCCTTGCATAGTTGCCGCCGGAAGGCTGCGCGCCCTGGAAGAGCAGGCTGCGCTGCAAGGTCATGAGCAGGGGTGCCGCGACGAACAGCGTGACGAAGCCGGCCGCCGGCAGCAGCAGCCAGCCCTTGCGCCCCAGCCCGCCCGTCATCGGTGCGCCCTCACCCGCCGGCCCTCACCCCGGCCCTCTCCCGCTCGCGCGGGAGAGGGAGACGAAAGAAGCCCTCTCCCGCATCGCGGGAGAGGGTCGGGTGAGGGAAAACCGCAAGCCCTCTCCCGCATCGCGGGAGAGGGTCGGGTGAGGGAAAACCGCAAGCCCTCTCCCGCTCGCGCGGGAGAGGGTCGGGTGAGGGAAAGCCGCAAGCCCTCTCCCGCTCGCGCGGGAGAGGGTCGGGTGAGGGAAAGCCCCCGACGCGGCAGGAGCATGCCAGCCCCTAGCGGACCTCGCGGTTCCACCGGTCGATCCAGGACGGCGTCCTGTCGATGATGAACCTGAAGTCCGGCTGGCGTACCCGCTCCAGCGGCGTCAGGATCGCCTTGAGATCGGCCGGATACTCGACCTTCGAGTTGACGATCGGGTACTTCACCATCTGCGAATGGCCGAGCTGCGCCTTGGGCGAGAGCACGCAATCCACATATTGCCAGCCGCTCTCGGGCGTGTTCTTGAACTTGACCAGCATGGCCGCCGACTGGAAGGCACCGGGCTCGGGGATATAGGCGCCGGCCCAGGCATTCTCCTGGGCGAAGGCATAGGCGCGGCCGTCCCAGTAGACGAGGATATCCACTTCCTTGGCCGCGAACATGTTGAGCGCCTCCACCGGCGAGACCCAGTACTTGGCGATGTTGGGCAGCATCTCCTTGTACTTGCGGAACACCATGTCCTCGTTGCCGTCATAGACCTGCAGCATGAACCAGGTGAACATCGGGCCCCATGGCATGGTGAGCGACGGGAACGAGACGCGCTTGCCGTACTTGCCCTGGATCGTCCCGTCGATCAACGTCTTCCAGTCCTTGGGCGGATCCTTGATCTTGTCCTTGTTGTACATGACGATCATGGCGCCGAAATTCTGGATCGTCGCATAGCCGTCCCACTGCGAGCGGAAAACCTCCGGCACGTCGGCGAGATTGGGCGCCTTCTCGACCGAGAGTTTCTCGAGCAGCCCTTCGCGCACCGCGCGGATGGCATCGGTCTCCGACAGGACGGCGACATGGATCGGCGGGTTGGCCTGGTTGGCGCGCACCCGGTTCATGATTTCGCCGGACGCCGCGGTCTGGATCTCCACATCCTGACCGGTCCGCTCCTTGTAGCAGGCGGCGAAATTCTGCTTCGCCGATTCAAGCCAGATGCCACCGGAAGATGTAACGACGAGTTTGCCTTGCGCGAAAGCTGTGCCGCTCAGGCCGAGCAGCAGGGCCGCAACCGCCAGAATGCCGGACTTCATGATCACCTCCCCCGTAATCAAGGTGAAGGATGATGATACAGGGAGAGGGCGAAAGCAAAGCATCTTCCTCTGGCGGCGGAACGGCGGCAGCCGCTCCGCCGCCACGAGCTTCATGCAGGGACCGGTGCGCGCTGCAGGCCGAGATATTGAAGGCCGGCGATGGCCGCCACGCCCGCTGCCTGCGCCAGGAGGAAGGCGGCGCCGATAGCGTTGGGCTCTACCCAGCCGAGCGCCAGAATCAGCACGCTGTCCAGTGTCCAGAGCAGGTTGTAGGCGACGATAGCCAGCACCGCGCCGCGTGGCAGGGGATCACGCCGGCTGACATGCAGCACCAGCGCGGCGAAGGGGATCAGGCTAAGGCCCGCCCAGAAGAGCAGCGCCGCCGGCAGCATCAACATGTCGGCAAGCACGCCGCTCAGCAGCGCCAGCGCGAGGCCGGCACCGGCGCTGGCGATGGCGTCGGCGAGCAGGACGCGGCGGAGAAGAAGACGGTTCGATGCGGACATGGGAGGCTCCTTCGCTGTGAGGTCACGCGAGGATCATCCACCCGCCACCTGCATGAAGTCGATTACCAGCGAGGTAATGCGCGCGGCGTCAGCTCTCGCCGCTCGAATCCAGGGCATATCCGGCGGAGCGGACGGTGCGGATCAGGTCCGCCTCGCCGGTGGCGTTGAGCGCCTTGCGCAGGCGTCGGATATGCACGTCCACGGTGCGCTGCTCGACATAGACGTCGCGACCCCAGACAGCATCGAGAAGCTGGTCGCGCGAGAGCACGCGGCCCGGATGTTCGAGGAAATGCCGGAGCAGGCGGAACTCGGTCGGGCCGAGCTTCACCTCGCGCCCGCCCCGCGTGACGCGGTGCGCCGCCATGTCCATCACCAGGTCTTCATAGGTCAGCATCTCGTCGGCGAGCGCCGGGCGGATGCGCCGCAGCACGGCGCGGATGCGCGCCAGCAGCTCTCCCGGCGAGAAAGGCTTGGCTATATAGTCGTCGGCAC
This sequence comes from Alphaproteobacteria bacterium, assembly GCA_026126215.1. Lineage (GTDB taxonomy): Bacteria > Pseudomonadota > Alphaproteobacteria > Ferrovibrionales > Ferrovibrionaceae > JAHCJQ01. Next base: position 7,220 of record JAHCJQ010000072.1, on the reverse strand, counting down.
CGGCATCGAGGCCGCGCACGCGGTCGCTTTCCTCGCCGCGCGCCGTCAGCATGATGATCGGGATATTGCGCGTCTCGGGGTTGCGCCGGAGCTGGCGGCAGACCTCAAGGCCGGAGAGGTGCGGCAGCATCCAGTCGAGCAGCACGATGTCCGGCTTGTCCTCCGCCACCTTGACCAGCCCCTCCTGGCCGTCGTTGGCTTCCTCGACCCGATAGCCTTCCTTCTCCAGATTGTAGCGGAGCATGGCGACGAGCGGGATTTCGTCCTCGACCACGAGCACCGTCGGCTGCATCACCGGGAACCTCCCTCGCCAGATTCCGGCGCCACGACGGCAAAGGGTGTCGTGTCGCTCTTCGGCCGCGCCTCCTTGAGCGTCTGGCCATGCACCGCATAATGGATCAGTTCGGCCACGTTGGTGGCATGATCGCCGATCCGCTCGATGTTCTTGGCGATGAAGAGCAGGTGCGTGCAGCTCGAAATCGCCCGCGGATCCTCCATCATATAGGTCAGCAGCTCGCGGAAGATCGAGTTGTACATCTCGTCAACCTCGCCGTCGCGCTGCCAGACCTGCATCGCCTTGTCCGCGTCGCGCGCCGCATAGGCATCAAGCACGTCCTTGATCATGGCCAGCACCAGCGCCCCCATGCGCGGCACCGAATTGACCGGACGCACCGCCGGCGCGGCGTTCATGGCGATGGCCCGCTTGGCGACGTTGGCCGCGTAATCGGCCATGCGCTCGATGTCGGCGGAGATGCGCAGCGCCACCACCACGTCGCGCAGGTCGGAAGCCACCGGCTGGCGCAACGCCAGCACCTTGATGGCGAGCTGGTCAACCTGAACCTCGAGCGCGTCCACCTGCGCGTCGCTGCGGATCACCTGGCCGGCGAGATCGCTGTCGCGGCGGACCAGCGCCTGTATGGCATTGGCAAGCTGCGCCTCGGCGAGGCCACCCATCTGCGAAATGATGGTGGCGAGCCGCCCAAGCTCGGTGTCGTAGGACTTGACGATGTGTTCGCCGGTCATGCTCTTGCCCTTCCTCTGCCGGTCAGCCGAAGCGGCCGGTCACATAATCGAGGGTGCGTTGCAGCCTCGGCGTGGTGAATACCTGTTCCGTCTCGCCATACTCGATCAGCCGGCCGAGATACATGAACGCGGTATTGTCCGAGACGCGCGCCGCCTGCTGCATGTTGTGCGTCACAATGATGATCGTGTATTGGCCGGAAAGCTTGTCGATCAGCTCCTCGATCTTCAGGGTGGCGATCGGATCGAGAGCGGAACAGGGCTCGTCCATCAACAGCACCTCAGGGTCGCCGGCGATGGCGCGGGCGATGCAGAGCCGCTGCTGCTGGCCGCCGGAGAGGCCGAGCGCGCTCTCGTTGAGCCGGTCCTTCGCTTCCTCCCAGAGCGCGGCGCCGCGCAGGGCCCGCTCGACCGTCTCGTCGAGTATGCGCCGGTCGCGGATGCCATCGACCCTGAGCGGGTAGATGACGTTCTCGTAGATCGACATCGGGAACGGATTGGGCTTCTGGAAGACCATGCCCATGCGCTTCCTGAGCGCGATCACATCGGTCCGCGCGTCATAGATGTCCTGACCTTCCAGCAGCATGGTGCCGCGGATCGTCAGGCCGTCCACCAGGTCGTTCATGCGGTTGAGGCAGCGCAGCAGGGTCGACTTGCCGCAGCCCGATGGCCCAATCAGCGCGGTGACCAGGCCGCGTTCGATGGTCATGGTGATGTCGTGCAGCGCCTGCGCGGCGCCGTACCAGAGATTGAAGTCGCGCACCTCGATCACCGGTCCCTGATCTCCGTGCTTGGCGTGATACTCGGTGGCCGGGGCGCTCGACTGCATTTCGGCGATTGCTGCCATCTGGAACTCCTAGAACTGGCTGCCGGCGAACTTCCGCTTGAGCCGGTTGCGGATGGCGATCGCCGAGATGTTCATCAGGAAGATCAGGCCGACAAGAAGCACCGTGGTGACGAACACCATGGGCTTGCCGGCCTCGGAATTGCGCGACTGGAAGCCCACATCGAAGATATGGAAGCCCAGATGCATGAAGCTGCGTTCGAGATGGACGAAGGGGAAGAAGCCATCGACCGGCAGCTCGGGCGCGAGCTTGACCACGCCGACCAGCATCAGCGGCGCCACCTCTCCGGCGCCGCGCGCCATGGCGAGGATGATGCCGGTCATGATGCCGGGCATGGCGCGCGGCAGCACGATGTTGCGGATGGTCTGCCATTTCGAAGCGCCGCAGGCGAGCGAGCCTTCGCGCATGGAGCGCGGCACCGCCGCCAGCGCTTCCTCCGTCGCCACGATGACCACCGGCACCGTGAGCAGCGCCAGGGTGAGCGAGGCCCAGAGCAGGCCGCCCGTGCCGAAAGTGGGATTGGGCAAGCGCTCGGGATAGAAGAGCTGGTCGATCGAGCCGCCGAGCACGTAGGCGAAGAAGCCAAGACCGAAGACGCCATAGACGATGGAGGGCACGCCCGCCAGGTTGTTGACCGAAATGCGGATCACCGAGACCAGCCGGCCCTGGCGGGCATACTCGCGCAGGTAAAGCGCGGTGATGACGCCGAATGGCGTCACAGCGATCACGAGGAGCAAGGTCATGGCGAAGGTGCCGAAGATCGCCGGCATGACGCCGCCCTCGGTATTGGCCTCGCGCGGCTCGTCCGAAAGGAACTCCCACCAGCGGGAAAGGTAGATGCCCGCCTTCCCGGTCAGGGAGATGGCATTGGCCGGATAGAAACGCACCAGGGCGGAAAGCGCCAGTTCCTTCTCCTCGCCGCCGATGGCGGCCAGCGTGACCCGCACCGCGCGGTCCTGCTCGCGCAGCCGCCGCGCCTCGGCGGCAAGCCGGTCGTATTCCCTCTGCAGCTCGGCGATGCGGATCGCGGCCTCTGCCGCGCGCTGGCGCGCCTCGGCGCTGCCTGCGCCATGGGCGATCTCTGCCTTGCGGACGGCGAGGCGCTCGCGCTCGATCTGATGATTGACGGCGCCGATCTCGCTTCGCTCGATACCGCGCAGGCGCTGCCAGCGCGCCCGCGCCTCCCCGTGCAGGCGCGCCAGCTCGGTCTCCGGCATCGATGCCGCCTCGCGCACCGCGCCGCCCACATGCACGCTCTTCAGTCGGCCGATGAAGGGGCCCCATTCCAGACGCTCCGCATAGATCAGGTCCGTCGGATGCCCCATCCGCGCCACCTCGAAATCGGACACCCAGCGGAAATCCTCGTTGTAGATGTCGTAATTGCCGATCCGATAGAGCGTCCGGCCGGCATAGCCGTCATTGGCGGCGATCCGCGCGCGCACCTCCGGCGCGAGTTTCTCGAGCACTGCCGGGCCGGGACGGTAGCTCTCGCTCCTGAACGGCTCGCCGGCCACCACCGCGCCATCGGCGAGCGTCACCACGGTGATCGGCTTCGGGATGAAGGTGGTGGCGCCGTTGTAGAGGACGAGAGCCAGGAAACCCACGATCATCACGATGCCCAGCGCCAGCGCCCCGCCCAGCGCCCATGTATAGGGCTCGCCGCGCGCGGCGATGTCGGTGACGCGCCCCCGGCTGTGTGGCAGGGCCTCCGCCAGGCTCCGGGTCGCATCGCGCTCGACATAATTCATGGCCAAGATCCCGCCCTCAGAGCTGCATGGCGCGTTTGCGGAAGCGCTGGCGGATCAGCTCGGCCAGCGTGTTGATGACGAAGGTCATGGCGAAGAGCGTGAGCGCCGCGAGGAAGAGCATGCGGTAGAGAGTATCGTCCTTCACTGCCTCCGGCAGTTCGACCGCGATGTTGGCCGAGAGCGCGCGCAGGCCGCTGAAAATATTCCACTCCATGACCGGCGTGTTGCCGGCCGCCATGACCACGATCATGGTCTCGCCGACCGCGCGCCCCATGCCGATCATGATCGCCGCGAAGACGCCGCTCATCGCCGTGGGGAGAATGATGCTGACCGCCGTCTGCCAGGGCGTCGCGCCGCAGGCCAGGCTCGCCGCGCGCAGATGCTCGGGCACCGCGTTCAGCGCGTCCTCGGAAATGGTGTAGATGATCGGGATCACCGCGAAGCCCATGGCGAAGCCAACCACCAGCGTATTGCGCTGCACATAGGTGTCGACCAGCGTCCCGCGCGGGCCCAGGCCGGCACCGGTCATGATCCAGGCGAGCGCAAGGGCGAGAAGAACGGCCAGCACCAGCAGCAGCGCCCAGCGCGCGAAGTCCGCCATGCCGGCCTGCATCGGCGCCAGTGCGCGCAGCAGGTCGCGCCAGGCCAGGCCGAAGGCGCGGCTGAAGCCAATCGAGACCGCGATGAAGGAGAGCGGGAGGAGCAGCAGCGCGAGGAAAGGCGCATCGCTGCCCACCGTGCCATTCGCCCAGGCCTTGAAGTCGCCGCCAAAGGCGAGCCGCTCGAACGCGCCACCCAGCCACCAGGCCAGGTAGCCGGCCAGACCGACAGCGAGGAACATGAGGGCGAATTTCGGCAGGCCGCCGAAACGCAGCGCCAGCCGCTCGGGAAGCATCTGCCAGAGATAGGCACCGAGGAAGAGGCCAAGCGGGATGGCGGCGAAAGCGAGGATCACCGAGGCAATCCAATTTTCCACGATCGGCGCCAGAATCAGGGCGGCGATGAAACCAAGCACCACGGAGGGTAGCGATGCCATCATCTCCATGGTCGGCTTGACAACGGCGCGCACCTGGCGGTTCACGAACTCGGAGGTGAAGATGGCGGCGGCGAGCGCGATCGGCACCGCGAAGAGCATGCAATAGAGCGTCGCCTTGATGGTGCCGAAGATCAGCGGCACGAGGGAGAATTTCGGCTCGAACGTGTCGGTCCCGGACGAGCTCTGCCAGGTGTAGCTCGGCTCCGCGTAGCCCTCGTACCAGACCTTGCCGAAAATCGAATGCAGCGTGGTTTCCGGATGCGGCACCGAGATGCGCCAATTGTAGTAGCGGCCGTTGTCGCCGATGGCGAGGATGCCGTCATCGCGCGGCGCCAGGACCACCGCTTCGTAGCGCAGTCCGGGCGCGGGCGGGTCCAGTTTGAGGATGGTCTGCTCCGACGTCGCGTGACGGAACCAGATATTGCCCGCGGCATCGGCAGTGAGGAATGACTTGGTGCGGATCGACGGGGCAAAGCCGGTCACCGGGGCGCCGTGCGGTTCGAGGCTGCGCGCGCGCACCATCGTATAGCCGTCGCTCGAACGCGCGCCCTCGCGTTGCAGCCGGAAATAGATGTCCACCGCGCCGGCGGAGGTCCCCACCACGATCGACTGCTCGCCATTCAGGAAGTCGAGCAGGGTGAGCTTCTGATCTCCCGGCGCCAGGTCGAGCTGCTCGGCCAGCATCGGCTTCGCGAAGTCGCGGGTGTCGAAGCGGAAGACCTGACCATCCTCGCCGGCGACGTAGATCTGGTCCGCCTTTTCCGTCATCAGCACCCGGCTTACCTTCGTGCCGGGCGGGAGATCGGGGAGGGTCGTGGTCGCGACCTGCGTCTGCACCTGACGGGTCAGCAGGTTGACTCGCGACGTGGCGTTCGAGAGGCGGATCACGCCGTCGGAATCGACCGTGACGAAAGCGCGCGACGGGCGCTCCACCGTGCCGCCGGCGCGGTAATCAAGTCCGACGATTGCCTTGCCGGCGGCGATGGATTGCGGCGGGTCGAGCTGTGCGAGCACGGCGAGGCGGCGCACCTGCTCGCCGGGAAGCCTGGTATAGACGGCACGTCCGTCGGTGCTGTCGCCGCCGCCCAGATCGGCGAGCCCCGCGGGAACGTCGGTGCTGGCGATGACCTTCACCTCGACGCCGAGCCGGCCGAAGCGCACGCTGCCATCGGCGAAGCCAAGCGCGATCAGGCCGTTCACCGGCAGATGCGCGAATGAGGTGATGGTGCCGCCGCCAAGATCGAGATCGCGCGCCTCGATGGCGCGCCCGCTCGCCGCGTGGAAGGCCGTCACCTTGCCATCGTCGGTCAGCGCCACGGAAAGGGTCCGGTACTCGTCGAGCTTGTCCACCAGCACCCGGCCACGGATCGCATCCTTGGCATGCTCGATGCGCGAGAGGACCTCCCCGCCGGTGAAGAGCGGCACCACAACTTCCGCCAGGAAGGCCATGATGCCGAACACCGCGAGGATGACCCCGATGCCGCCGATGCGGATGGTCCAGTCGGCAAGCCGGTCCATGACGAGAACCGACCGCCTGGTCGGCGCGCGGCGTCGCCTCGTTGGCCTGCCGGCGGGCTCGCTCATGCTTCGTCCCCTCGTGCCGGTCTGGCGGGACGGCAGCGCGCCGCCGCCCCGCCGTTCCGGTTCAGTTCATCAGGCCCTTCGCCGAAAGATCCTCGTCGGCGATCGCCTTGGTGATCGGGAAGTACCCGTCCTTCAGCACGCCCTGCTGACCCTGCCTGGAATAGATGAACTTGATGAACTCGCCACGCAGGGGATCGAGCTTCTGGGTCGGGCTGACATTGACGTAGATATAGAGGAAGCGCGCCAGCGGATACTCGCCCGCATAGGCCATTTCGGCGGTCGCTTCCGCGCATTTCTCGCCGGTCCTGGCCGAAAGCGGCACCGCCCGCACGTCGGCGGTCTTGTAACCGATGCCGGAATAGCCGATGGCGAACTTGTCGGAGGCGACACCCTGGACCACAGCCGACGATCCGGGCTGCTCCTTCACGCTGTCCTTGAAATCGCCGTTGAAGAGCGCGACCTCCTTGAAGTAGCCGTAGGTGCCGGAAGCGGAGTTGCGGCCGTAGAGCGAGATCGGACGGGATGCCCATTCCCCGGTCAGGCCCAGATCGCCCCAGGTGGCAATGTCGCGGTCGGTGCCGCCCTTGCGGGTCCTGGAGAAGACCGCGTCGACCTGCTGCATCGACATGCACTTGATCGGATTGTCCTTGTGCACGAAAACCGCGAGCGCGTCGACCGCGCCGCGGATGGCGGAGGGCTTGTAGCCGAACTTCTTCTCGAACTGGTCGATCTCGGCCGCCTTCATAGGACGCGACATCGGACCGAACTGCGCCGTGCCGGCGATCAGAGCCGGCGGGGCGGTCGAGGAGCCCTTGCCCTCGATCTCGATCTTCACGTTCGGATACTGGCTCTGGAAGCCCTCGGCCCAGAGCGTCATCAGGTTGTTGAGCGTGTCCGAGCCGATCGACTTGAGATTGCCGGAAACACCGCTCACCGGCCTGTAGTCGGCAAGCGCCGGATCGAGCGTCTGGGCTCCGGCGGCGGTGG
>JAHCJQ010000071.1 GCA_026126215.1 Alphaproteobacteria bacterium | reverse complement strand
CTGCTGCAGCGTTTCATGTCGGAGCGCGGCAAGATCGTGCCGAGCCGCATCACCGCGGTGAGCGCGAAGAAGCAGCGCGAGCTGGCGCAGGCGATCAAGCGGGCACGTCATCTGGCATTGCTGCCATACGTGCTGAAGTAAGCCGGACGGCGTAGGCGCCGCGACCGGGATGGGCAGGGATACGGCGATTGCGGTGGGCCTTGGATGCCTTGCCGCGCTCGGGATGGTCTCGCTCCTCACCGGCTCCTTCGGGGCGGTGATCCTCGCCTACCTGGCGCCGCTGCCGCTGTTCCTGGCCGGGCTCATGCTGGGCACCAGACAGGCGGTTTTGGCGGCCGCCATCGGCGCCCTCGGCGCCTTGCTGCTTGGCCCCTGGCCGCTGGTCAGCTACCTGGCGTCGATGGCGCTGCCGACCCTGGTGCTGACCCGTCAGGCGCTCCTGTTCCGCCAGGCGCCGGACGGCAGTGTGGAATGGTATCCGCCAGGTCTCCTGGCGGCGTGGCTGACGGGGCTTGCCGCCGCCGGGTTTCTGGCGGCGGTGATGTTCACCCTGGGTAGCGAGGGCGGCCTTCCGGGGCTGCTCAGGCCACGTATCGAGTATGCCCTGTCGGGCCTGGTTCCACCACCTGGAGCCGAGTTTGACAAGGTTGCGTTCGCCGATGGGTTGTCTCACGTCATGCCGCCGCTCATTGCGGTGACCTGGATGCTGGTGACGGCGGCGAACGGGGTCCTGGCCCAGGGGCTGGCGAGCCGGTTCGGGCGCAACCTGCGTCCGGCCCCCCGGCTCGGGGCTCTGCGATTGCCGATGCCGCTCGCTTATGCTCTGCTGGTGGCCTCGGTGGGGTGGTTGGTGTTGCCGGGCTATGCCGGGTTCGTGGCCGAGGGCTTGGCCGTGATCCTGGCGGTGCCGTTCTTCCTGCAGGGACTTGGTCTGATCCATGTCCTCGCGGGGCGAACCGGTGCGAAGGGTTTGTTGCTGGCAGGTTTCTACCTGCTGCTTTTTCTGAGCGGCATCCTGGCTCTGCCGGTGCTGGCTCTGGGGTTGGTGGAGCAATGGGCCGATCTGCGCCGGAAACTTTCCGGCCCCGGCCAAGGCAAGGAGGACGAGTAATGGAAGTCATTCTGCTCGAGCGCGTCGAGAAGCTCGGCCAGATGGGCGAGAAGGTGAAGGTCCGCGATGGCTACGCCCGGAATTTTCTGCTGCCCCAGAACAAGGCGCTGCGCGCCACGAAGGAAAATGTCGAGCGCTTCGAGAAGGAGCGCGTGCGCCTGGAAGCACAGAATCTCGAGCGCCGCAAGGATGCCGAGGCGATGGCCACGAAGATGGACAACGTCGCGGTCACGCTGCTGCGCCAGGCGGCCGACACCACCCAGCTTTACGGCTCGGTCAATGCCCGCGACATCGCCCTGGCGGTGAGCGAGGCCGGCTTCGCCATCGACCGCCGCCAGGTCATGCTGGAGCAGCCGATCAAGTCGCTCGGCGTACACAAGGTGCGCGTTGCGTTGCACCCGGAAGTGTCGGTGAGCGTCAGCGTCAATGTCGCGCGCTCCGAGGCCGAGGCCGAGCAACAGGCCCAGGGCGGCGCGCCAGCCCAGCCGGAGGCATTTTTCGAGGAAGGTGCCCTGCCGCAGGAGGAAGACGGAGGAGAGACTTCCGAAGGGCAACAGTAAGGGCTTCGCAGCGACAGTCGCAGTCGCTTTAGCAAGGGCGGCGCGGGCAGGTTCCGCGCCGCCATTTTTTTGCGCCGCCGGCCCTGTTTCCTCCTGCCGATCTCTTTGCTAGCATTTGCCGGTACTTTGTCTTGTTTCGGGCGAGAATTGGGGGCGCCTGCGGCAGGCCGGAGGTGGGCTCGCCGCGCTCGAAGCCGGAAGGCTCTGGCGCCCCTGGAATTCGGCCTGGTCGTCTGCCTGCGCGGGCGACCGGGGCGGTCTCAGGGAGGAACCGATGCTTTTCCTCGGACTGCTGTTGAAGTCGATGATCCGGCACGGAACGCTGGTGGTGGTGGATAGGAACGGCGCCACGCATCGCTATGGCGATGGGGCCGACCCCAAGGTCACGATCCGCATCGGCGATGCCGCCACTGCCCGCCGCCTCGCCTTCAATTCCGCCGTCGAAGTGGGCGAGGCCTATATGGATGGCCGCCTCCTGGTCGAGGACGGCGACATCTATGACTTCCTCGCGCTGGCCATGTCGAATATCGGCATCACGCGCGGCCACGCGCTGCAGCGCCTCGGCCATGCGGTACGCGCGCTTGGCAAACGCATGCAGCAATACAACCCGGTCGGACGGGCGCAGCGCAATGTCGCCCACCATTACGACCTGACCGGCGAACTCTACGACCTGTTCCTCGATGCCGACCGGCAATATTCCTGCGCCTATTACATGTCGCCGGATGACAGCCTCGAGCAGGCACAGGCGCAGAAGAAGCGCCATATCGCGGCCAAGCTGCTGCTGCGGCCGGGCCAGCGCGTCCTTGATATCGGTTCAGGCTGGGGCGGCCTCGCCATTTCCCTTGCCGAGACAGCGGATGTGGAAGTGGTGGGCCTGACCCTGTCGGAGGAGCAGTTCAAGGTCTCGAACCGCCGGGCGGCGGAGCGCGGCCTCGCCGGGCGGGTACGTTTCGAGCTCAAGGACTACCGGCTCGAACGGGAGCGCTACGACCGCGTCGTCTCGGTCGGCATGTTCGAGCATGTGGGGATCGGCCATTACGGCGAATTTTTCCGCAAACTGCACGGATTGCTGGCGGAAGACGGCGTGGCGCTGCTGCATACGATCGGCCGGGCGGACGGGCCGGGCGTCACCAACCCCTGGATCCGCAAGTACATCTTCCCCGGCGGCTACTCTCCCGCCCTGTCGGAGGTCATGCCGGCAGTCGAGCGAGCGGCGCTCTACGCCACCGACATCGAGGTACTCCGCCTGCATTACGCGGAGACGCTCAAAGCCTGGCGGCGGCGTTTCAACCGGCACCGGGAACGCATCCGCGAATTGTTCGACGAGCGCTTCTGCCGCATGTGGGAATTCTATCTGGCGGCGAGCGAGGCGACCTTCCGCTTCGGCGGCCATGTCAACTTCCAGATCCAGCTCGCCCGCCGCGTCGATGTCGTGCCGATGACGCGCGATTACATGTTCGAATGGGAGCGCGCGACGCCACTCCCGCGTGTGCGCGGCCGCGAGGGAGAGATGGCCGCAGAATGAGCGGCAGGCGCGGATTCGGCACACAGGCCGAAGCGGCCGATTCAATGCGGAAGTCGGTCGGTACTACCGCTCTTCACAGCCTGTGGAGAAAACTTATCGGCCGGTTCCTCATGGCGCCGTGCCATTGACGGCGTGGTGACTTCGCCGGAACAGGCGTATGGTGTGCGCATGGAAACCGCGCATCCGATTCTCTCCCTTGCCGGCGGAGCAGCCCAGGCGCATGAGAAGACGTTCCGCAGCCTGCCGGCCAACGAGGAGGCTGAACAGGAACTACTTGGTGCCATTCTGGTCAATAACGAGGCGGCGAACCGGGTTTCGGCCTATCTCCGGCCCGAGCATTTCGCACTCGGCATCCATGCCCGCATCTACGACGCCTGCATCCGCCTCATAGAACGGGGCGAGATCGCCAGCCCGATCACCCTGAAAGGGTATTTCGAGCGCGACCAGCAGCTTGCCGATATCGGCGGCAACCAGTATCTCGCCCATCTCGCCGCCTCGGCGACCGCCATCATCAACGCCGATCACTATGGAAGACTGATCTACGACCTGGCGCTGCGCCGCGAGCTGATCCGGGTCGGCGAGGAAATCGTCAACACGGCCTACGACGCCGAACTCGAGGAGACGGCGGCGACGCAGATCGGCAATGCGGAGCAGTCGCTCTTCAACCTGGCCGAGCATGGCCGGCACGAGGGCGGGTTCAAGTCGTTCCGCGACACGCTGAAGGAATCGATCTCGGTCATTTCGGCGGCGGTGCATCGCGACGGGCTGTCCGGCGTGCCGACCGGATTCCGCGAGCTGGACGAGAAGATGGGCGGCTTCCATGCCTCCGACCTCCTGATCCTCGCCGGTCGCCCCTCGATGGGCAAAACGGCGCTCGCCACCAACATCGCCTTCAATGCGGCACGGGCCTGGCACGAGACGAAGGGCGCGCGCGGCGCCATCGTGGGCTTCTTCTCGCTGGAAATGTCCTCCGAGCAGCTGGCGACCCGAATCCTTTCGGAGCAGACCGAGATCGGCTCGGAGAAATTGCGCAAGGGCGAGATCAGCGACGAGGAATTTACCCACACCCTGGTGCCGACCTCGCAGCTTCTCTCGGAGATTCCGCTCTTCATCGACGATACCGGCGCGCTGACCATCTCCGCGCTCAGGACCCGCGCGCGGCGCCTCAAACGGACGCACGGGCTTGGCCTGATTGTCATCGACTACCTTCAGCTCATGCGCCCCTCCGGTCGCCAGCGCACCGACAACCGGGTGCAGGAGATCACCGAGATCACCCAGGGACTGAAGGCGCTGGCCAAGGAACTGAACGTGCCGGTGCTGGCACTCTCGCAGCTCTCGCGCGCCGTGGAATCGCGCGACGACAAGCGGCCGCAGCTCTCGGACCTGCGCGAGTCCGGCTCGATCGAGCAGGATGCCGACGTCGTCATGTTCGTCTTTCGCGAGGAATACTACCTGGCGCGCCGGGAACCGCGCCACGACACGCCGGAGCATCTCGCCTGGCTCGGCGAGATGGAGAAGGTGCATAACATCGCCGAGGTCATCATCGGCAAGCAGCGGCATGGGCCGATCGGCAATATCCAGCTTTTCTTCGATGCGCGCTTCACGCGCTTCAAGGACCTGGAGCGCGCCGACCGGCTGCCGGAGCATTACTGAGGCGTGTCCGGCCTCGGCCAGGCGGATCTGCTGATCGATCTCGCGGCGCTGGTCGCGAACTGGCGCCGGATCGCGGACATGGTCGCGCCGGCGGAGACGGCAGGCGTCGTCAAGGCAAACGGCTACGGCCTTGGCGCCGCCGAAGTGGCGCGGGCGCTGTCGGCGGCGGGCTGCCGCACCTTCTTCGTCGCCCACCCTGCCGAGGCGCACGCCCTGCGGCCCCTCCTGCCGGCGGGCCACGCGATTTTCGTGCTGCATGGAGCGCCGGAGGGCGCGGGCGCGACACTGGCCGGCGCGGGCATCGTGCCGGTCCTCAACACCCTGCCTGAGATCGAGGCCTTCGCTGCCCTCGGCCGCGCGCGGGGCGGGCTGCCGGCAGCGATCCAGATCGATACCGGCATGACCCGTCTCGGTCTGCAGGAAGGCGAGGTCGAGGCGATCACGGCCCGGCCCGGGCTGCTCGACGGCATCGAACTCCGCCTGGTGATGAGCCATCTCGCCTGCGCGGATGAGCGCGCGAGTCCGATGAACGCCCGACAGCATGTGGAGTTCGAGCGTCTCCGCCGCCTCCTGCCCCCGGCGCCGGCCTCGCTCGCCAATTCGGCCGGCTGCTTCCTCGGGCGCGAATTTCATCTCGATCTGGTGCGCCCCGGCATCGCTCTCTATGGCGGAAGAGTGCTCGTGGACGGCCCGAACACTATGCGGGAAGTCGTTAGAATCGTTGCCAAAATCCTTCAGGTTCATGCAATTGACACTCCCCGGACCGTTGGCTATGGTGCCAGCCACTCGATGCCCGCAGGGGGGCGCATCGCCACGGTGGCGGTGGGATATGCGGACGGCTATCCGCGAGCGCTCGGCAATCGCGGCTTCGCGGTGATCGATGGTTTCCGGGTGCCGGTCGTAGGGCGGGTTTCAATGGATTTGCTGACCTTGGACGTATCCGCCCTGCCCAGCCAGTCGATCCGGGTCGGCCAGGACGTCCATATCCTGGGCGGCGGCGTGCCGGCGGACGAGCTTGCCGCCCTGGCAGGAACCATCGACTACGAACTCTTCACCCGCCTCGGCGCCCGCTATCGCCGGACCTATCTCGGCCGGGCGGCATGAACGTTCTCGCGCTGATCGGCCGGGTGATCCTGGACGGCCTCGAGACGGCCGGCCGCATGGGGATGTTCGCCGGCAATGGCGTGCGCCATGCCGTCCTGCCCCCCTTCTATTTTCGGCTGATCGGCCGACAGATGCTTGCCATCGGCTATTTCTCCCTGCCGGTCGTCGGGCTGACGGCGCTCTTCACCGGCATGGTGCTGGCGCTGCAGATCTATATCGGCAGCGCGCGCTTCAATGCCGAAAGCGCGGTCGCCACCATCGTCGTCATCGGCATTACGCGCGAACTGGGACCGGTGCTGGGCGGCCTGATGGTGGCCGGACGGGTCAGCGCCGCCATCGCGGCTGAGATCGGCACCATGCGCGTCACCGAGCAGATCGACGCGCTGGTCACCCTTTCCACCAACCCCTTTAAGTATCTGGTGGCACCACGGCTCTGGGCGGCGACCATCACCCTGCCCCTCCTCGTGCTCGTGGCGGACACGATCGGCGTCATGGGCGGCTATCTGATCGGCACCCAGAAGCTCGGCTTCAACGCAGGCTCCTATCTCAAGAACACGCTCGACTTCCTGGAGACGGCCGACGTCGTCTCCGGACTGGTCAAGGCCGCGGTGTTCGGCTTCATCATCGCCCTGATGGGTTGCTACCACGGCTTCCATTCCAAGGGCGGCGCGCAGGGCGTCGGCCGGGCGACGACCGACGCGGTCGTCTCCGCCTCGATCCTGATCCTGGTCGCAAACTACATCGTCACCGAACTTTTCTTCGCCAAATGACCGCAACCCCGAAGATATCCATTCGCGGGCTGCGCAAGTCGTTCGGCTCGAAGCTGGTCCTCGACGGAATCGACCTGGATGTGGAGCGCGGCGAGTCGCTGGTGATCATCGGCGGTTCGGGTTCCGGCAAGTCGGTGACGCTGAAATGCGTGCTTGGCCTGATCCGCCCCGATGCCGGCTCGATCAGGATCGACGGCACGGAGGTGGTCGGACTGCGCGGCGATGCGCGGGACGAGATGCTGCGCAAGTTCGGCATGCTCTTCCAGGGCGCCGCGCTGTTCGACAGCCTCAAGGTCTGGGAAAACGTGGCCTTCGGCCTGATCGAGGGGCGCCACATGCCGCGTGCGAAGGCGCGCGAGGTCGCGCTGCAGAAACTGGCGCAGGTCGGGCTGGGCGCCGAGGTCGGCGAACTGAGCCCGGCCGAACTCTCCGGCGGCATGCAGAAGCGCGTCGCCCTGGCTCGCGCCATCGCCGCGGAACCGGAGATCATCTTCTTCGACGAGCCGACCACCGGCCTCGATCCGATCATGGCCGACGTGATCAACGACCTGATCGTGCAATGCGTGAAGCGGCTGGGCGCCACCGCGCTTTCCATCACCCACGACATGGCCTCGGCGCGCAAGATCGCCGACCGTATCGCCATGCTCTACAAGGGGCGGCTGATCTGGGTCGGACCGGTCAAGGACATCGATCACTCGCAGAACGCCCATGTGGACCAGTTCATCCACGGACGGGCAGAAGGGCCTATCCAGATGGAGGTCCTTCGGCCCTGAGGCGGCGCAGGCCCACGCCGCCGCACCGGAGCTTGGCTTGAGGAATGGCGAAATCAGAACCCCGCTATGTCTGCCAGGGCTGTGGCGCCCTCTACCGGCGCTGGCAGGGCCGCTGCGATGATTGCGGCGAGTGGAACATGATCCTGCTGGAAGCGCCGCGCCAGGTGGTGCCGAAGGGCCTGTCCGCCGGCAAGGGGCAGGTGATCGGCTTCTCTCCTCTCGACCATGCCGAGAGCGAGGCGCCGCGCTGGCTCACCGGCATCGGCGAACTCGACCGGGTGCTGGGCGGCGGCCTGGTGGCGGGTTCCGCCATCCTGATCGGCGGCGACCCCGGCATCGGCAAGTCGACCCTGTTGCTCCAGGCGGTGGCGGAGTTGGCGCGCAAGGGCGTGAGCTGCGCCTATGTCTCGGGCGAGGAAGCGACCGGACAGATCGCCATGCGCGCGCGGCGCATCGGCCTGCAGGACTCGCCCGTGCGCCTGGCCGCCGCCACCAACCTGCGCGATATCGTCACTTCGCTCGAGGCCGGCGGGTTTCCGCGCGTTGTTGTGATCGATTCGATCCAGACCATGTTTGCCGACAACATCGAATCGGCCCCGGGCACCGTGGCCCAGGTCAGGGCCGCCTCGCAGGAACTGATCCGGCTCGCCAAGCAGGAAGAGATGGCCGTCTTCCTGGTTGGCCATGTGACCAAGGAGGGCCAGATCGCCGGCCCGCGCGTGGTCGAGCACATGGTCGACACCGTGCTCTATTTCGAAGGCGACCGTGGCCATCAGTTCCGCATCCTGCGCGCGGTGAAGAACCGTTTCGGCCCGACCGACGAGATCGGCGTCTTCGCCATGACCGACAAGGGCCTGAGCGAGGTGCCCAACCCCTCCGCCCTGTTCCTCGGCAGTCGGTCAGGCAACGTCTCGGGCGCCGCCGTCTTTGCCGGCATGGAGGGCACGCGGCCGCTTCTGGTCGAGATCCAGGCCCTGGTCGCGCCCTCCTCGCTCGGCACGCCGCGCCGGGCAGTGGTCGGCTGGGATGCCGGCAGGCTCGCCATGATCATCGCCGTGCTCGAGGCGCGTTGTGGTGTCGCCATCGGCATGAACGATGTCTATCTGAACGTGGCCGGCGGTCTGCGGATCGGCGAGCCGGCGGCCGACCTCGCGGTGGCGGCAGCGCTGGTCTCCTCCCTGACCGACACGCCGCTGCCGGAAGAGACGGTGGTCTTCGGCGAGATCAGCCTCGCGGGCGAGGTACGGCCGGTCGGCCAGGCGGAAGCCCGGCTCAAGGAAGCGGCGAAACTTGGCTTCTCCCAGGCGCTGGTGCCGGCGGGGCTCGGCCAGCGCCAGCAGCCGATCCGCCTTGCCGAGTTCGACCGGCTGACGCAACTATTGGATCTCTTTCCCGACCTAACCAGGCGGCGAAACTGAGCGAAGGGTTCGGCAGGCGACAGATGGATTCATTGCCTATCAATCCGGTCGATCTCGGAGTCATCGTCATCCTGCTGTTCTCGGGCGTGATCGCCTTCTACCGCGGCTTCGTGCGCGAGACGCTTGCGGTCGGCGTCTGGGTCGGCGCGGCGTTCGCCACGCTCTATGGCTTCGAGCCGGCGCAACCCTTCCTGCGGCACTACCTCTCCCCGCTCCTCCTCGCCGATGCGGTCACCGGGATCACGATCTTCATCCTCGCCCTCATCCTTCTGACCCTGATTGGCAACCAGATTTCAGCCAAGGTCCAGAAGAGCCAGATGGGTGCCCTGGACCGCTCGCTCGGTTTCGTGTTCGGGCTCTTTCGCGGGGCCGTGGTGGCCGCCATCGCCTATCTGGTGCTTGCCTGGGTCATGCCGCCCCAGGAGCGGCCGGACTGGTTCCGCACCGCCCGCACCCTGCCGTTGCTGGCCGATGGCGGCGAACTGCTGCTGCGGTTGCTGCCCGAATCGGCGCAGAATCGTAGCCGTGAGGCGATCGGCGCGGGCGCCGAACAGGCGCGGGACGCTGCCGAACGGGCCCGGGCGCTGGAGCGGGCGACGCGGCCGCTGCTCCAGCCCGCCAGCCCCGCGGGCGAGCCTTCCGGCGCTGACTCCGGCGGTGAAACCGGCTATAAGAGCGAGGAGCGCCGTGCACTCGACGGCCTGATCCGAGGCAGCCAGGAAAAGTGAACATGCGCGAGCAGCCCGCCGCACTGCGACCCTTGGTCACGAACCCGTTTGACGACGACAAGCTGCGCGAGGAATGCGGCGTGTTCGGCATCTTCGACGCGCCGGACGCGGCAGCCCATGCCGCGCTCGGGCTGCACGCCCTCCAGCATCGCGGCCAGGAGGCGGCCGGCATTGTCACCTTCGATGGCGACCGGTTCCACGGCCACCGCGCGCTCGGCCATGTCGGCGCCACCTTCAACAGCGAGAAGGTCATCGGCGACTTGCGCGGGCGCACGGCGCTCGGCCATGTGCGCTACGCCACCACGGGCGAGACGATGCTGCGCAACGTGCAGCCGATCTTCGCCGAACTGGTGTTCGGCGGGCTCGCCATCGCGCATAACGGCAACCTGACCAATGCGCAGATCCTGCGCAAGGACCTGGTCAAGCGCGGCTGCATCTTCCAGTCCACGATGGACACAGAGGTGATCACCCACCTGATGGCGGTGAGCCGCTATCATTCGGTGGTCGACCGCCTGATCGACGCGATGAAGCAGGTCGAGGGCGCCTATTCGCTGATCCTGCTGACCAAGGAAGGGCTGATCGGCATGCGCGATCCGCATGGCGTGCGCCCGCTCGTGCTCGGCAACCTTAAGGGGGCGCCGATCCTCGCTTCGGAGACCTGCGCCCTCGATATCATCGGCGCGGACTTCGTGCGCGAGGTCGAGCCGGGGGAGATGGTGGTGATCGGCGAGAGCGGCATCGTCAGCCGCAAGCCCATGGCCCCCGTCCGCACCCGTTTCTGCATCTTCGAGTATATTTATTTCGCACGGCCGGATTCGGTCATGGAAGGCACCAACGTCTACGAAGTGCGCAAGAAGATCGGCGCCGAACTGGCGCGCGAGGCCGGCGTGCCCGCCGACGTGGTCATCCCGGTCCCCGATTCGGGCGTTCCGGCGGCGATCGGCTATGCGGCGGAGAGCGGCATTCCGTTCGAGCTCGGCATCATCCGTAACCATTACGTGGGGCGCACCTTCATCGAGCCGACCGACAACATCCGCCATCTAGGGGTAAAGCTGAAGCACAACGCCAACCGGCATTCGATCGAAGGCAAGCGCGTCATCCTGGTCGATGATTCGATCGTCCGCGGCACCACCTCGACCAAGATCGTCGCCATGGTGCGCGAGGCCGGCGCCCGCGAGGTGCACATGCGCATTGCCTCGCCGCCCACGACCAATTCCTGCTTCTACGGCGTCGACACGCCGAAGCGCTCCCAGCTTCTCGCCGCGACGCATGATCTGGACAGCATGCGCCGGCTCATCGGCGTCGACAGCCTGGCCTTCATCAGCATGGACGGGCTCTATCGCGCCATGGGGGAAAGGGCGCGCGACAACCGGGCGCCGCAATACTGCGATGCCTGTTTCTCCGGCGACTATCCGATACCGCTGACCGATCAACTGGGGGGTAACACGGCGCAGCTCTCGCTGCTGGCCGAACGTGCGTGAGGGCTGATTGATCCGCGACGTGCTGCTGGGGGCCATGGCCTGCATCTGGGCCGCGCTGTTCAGCCAGGTTCCCGCCTTCCTGCAACAGTACCTCCAGCGCCTCGGCGGCCATCTGGACGAGGCGCGCCGGCTGCGCGAGCAGGCGCCGCATCTCCTCACCCGGATCGACGAATTGCGCATGGCCCATGACAGCCTGCTGATGGCGGAGCCTCTGGCCAGGCCTTTCGTCGCCGTGCGTCATCTCCAGAAAGATATCGCGCTCCGCGCGCTGGAATTCTTTCAGCCCGCGCTGCCGCTCACTCTGGAGGGCCTGATGTATGCTGGCGCCGGCATGGTCTTTGCCGTGCTGGTCTTCAACTTGCTGTCGTTGCCTTTCCGGGGTAAGGGAAGAGCGCGCCAGGCCTGATGCGGGCGGCGCCGAACAGCAAGCAGGCCAGCAGCGAGCGGCAAGTGCCAGAAGACATGAAACTGCGAGATCGTGTCGCCCTCGTCACCGGGGCGAGCCGGGGGATCGGACGGGCGGTGGCGAAGCTCTTCGCCACGCAGGGCGCCCATGTCCTCCTTCTGGCCCGCACGATCGGCGCACTCGAAGAAGTGGACGATGAGATCCAGCAGGCCGGCGGAACCGCAACGCTCGTGCCCCTCGACCTGCTTGACCTGGCAGGCATCGATCGCCTGGCCCAGCCGATCTTGGAGCGCTTCCGCCGCCTCGACATCCTGGTGGCCAATGCAGGCATGCTGGGCCGGCTCACGCCCTTGCAGCAGTTCCCGCCCGATCTGTGGGAAAAGACGTTCACGCTGAATGTCCATGCCAACTGGCGGCTGATCCGGGCGCTGGACCCGCTGCTGCGCGCATCGCCGTCTGGTCGCGCCATCTTCGTCACGTCGGGAATCACGCGGCATCTGCCAGCATATTGGGGCGCCTATGCGGCATCCAAGGCGGCACTTGAGGCAATGGTGGCGACTTACGCTGCGGAGACCCGCAAGAGCAATCTCAGGGTCAATCTGGTCAATCCCGGCCCGACGCGCACGCGAATGCGGGCCGAGGCATTCCCCGGCGAAGATCCGGAGAGCCTGCCGCCGCCGGAGCGGGTCGCCGAAGCGTTCCTGCCGCTGGCAGATGCCGGCTGCCGGCTTCATGGCGAATGGGTGGCGGTCGACGAATGGCTGGCCGGACGGAGCGCAAGACGCCATTGACCCGCCGGCGGGGTTCCCCGACCCGTCGCCCTTGGCTATGATCCGCCACTCCATACGGGAGCATCCAATGCATGTGGTGATCACCGGCGGCGCCGGCTTCATAGGGCGCCGGCTCTGCCTCGAACTTCTGCGCCGGGGCCAGCTCGACCGCGGCGCGGGTGTGCCGGCCCGCATCGAAAGCATCACCCTGTTCGATCACCTGCCGCCCGCGCGCCCGATCCAGGATCCGCGCGTACGCTACCTCGCCGGCGATATCGGCGATCCCGCTTCGGTGCAAGGCGCCATTGCAGCCGGCACCGACAGCGTCTTCCACCTCGCGGCGGTGGTGAGCGCTGAGGCCGAGGCAAATTTCGACCTCGGCATGCGCGTCAATCTCGACGGCACCCGCAACGTTTTGGAAGCCTGCCGCGCCCTGCCCCGGCCGCCACAGCTGGTCTTCACGTCCTCCATCGCCACCTATGGCGGCAAGCTGCCGGACCCGGTCACCGACGAAACCCTGCAGACGCCGCTCACCTCCTATGGCGCGCAGAAGGCGGCAGCGGAGTTCCTCGTCGGCGATTACAGCCGCAAGGGCTTTCTCGATGGTCGCGCGCTTCGCCTGCCCACCATCACCATCCGCCCCGGCAAGCCCAATCGCGCCGCCTCGACCTGGGTGAGCTCGATCATGCGCGAACCGCTCCAGGGCGAGGACGCGGTCTGCCCGGTCACCCCGGAGACCCGCATGGCCTGCCTCAGCCCGCGGCGCTGCGTCGCCGCGCTGATCCGCGCCCACGAACTGCCGGCGGAGGCGCTGGGAAACTCGCGCTCGATCCTCCTGCCCGGCCTCTCCGTCTCCGCCCGCGAGATGGCGGACGCCGTGCAGCGCCATGCCGGCAACCGGCGTCTTGGCCGCATCATCTGGGAGCCGGACCCGGCGATCCAGCGGATCGTGGATGGCTGGCCGAAGGCAAGCCGGTCGGCAAAGGCGGCGGCGCTCGGCTTCGAGGGCGACACGAGTATCGACGAGATCGTCAAGGGATTCATAGAGGACGAGTTGGAAGGACAGGCGCAATGAAGACGCGACCAAGCGAAGCCAGCATCGAGATGATACGGCGCCTGGTGGCCTTCCCGACGGTCAGCCGCGATTCCAACCTCGATCTGATCCACTGGGTGCGCGACTGGCTGGCGGCACAGGGCGTGGAAAGCCGCCTCGTCCATGACGAGACCGGGGCCAAGGCCAATCTCTTTGCCACCATCGGGCCGAAAGGCAAGGGTGGCGTCATGCTTTCCGGCCATACCGATGTGGTGCCGATCGACGGCCAGGACTGGCAGAGCGATCCTTTTCGCATCACCGAGAAAGATGGCAGGCTCTATGGCCGCGGCACATCCGACATGAAGAGCTTCGTCGCAATCGCGCTCGCCATGACGCCGGAGATGCTGAAGCGCGATCTCAAGACCCCAATCCATTTCGCGCTCTCCTACGACGAAGAGGTCGGCTGCATCGGCATCCGCCGCCTGCTCGAGATCCTCAAGGACGCGCCGGACCGGCCGGTCGCCTGCATCGTCGGCGAGCCGACCGAGATGAAGGTGGTCAAGGCGCACAAAGGCAAGGTGAGCTACCGCTGCGAGGTGCGTGGCCTGGAATGCCATTCCTCGCTTGCCCATACGGGCGTCAATGCCGTCGAGGCGGCGGCGGAAATCGTTGCGCTGCTCAAGCGTCTGGCGCGCGGGCGGCGCGATGGCGGCCCCTTCGACCGCGACTTCGATCCCCCCTACACGACGATCCATACCGGCCTGATCCGGGGCGGAACGGCGCTCAACATCGTGCCGAAGGACTGCCATTTCGATTTCGAGATCCGCTACCTGCCGGGCGACGATCCGGCGACGATCTTCGCCGAGGTGGAAGCCTTCGCGCGCGAGGTGCTCGAGCCGGAGATGCACGCGGTCAGCCGCGACACTTACATTCGCTTCGTGCCCCTCTCGACCATCCCCGGTCTCGATACGCGCGAGGATGAGGAGGTGGCCAGCCTGGTGAAGAATCTGGCCGGGGCGAACAATGCCGGCAAGGTCGCCTTCGGTACCGAGGCCGGCCTGTTCCAGGAAGCAGGCGTGCCGACCATAGTCTGCGGGCCGGGGTCCATCGAACAGGCGCACAAGCCGAACGAATGGATCGCGCTCGATCAGGTGGCGGCCTGCGAGGCCTTCATGCGCCGCCTGCTGGACCGCCTCGCCGCATGACCGGCTCCGCCGCCCGCGCGGGCAGGAAATACTGTCCGGCGATGGCAAGGGCGATCAGGCCGAAGCCGACGAGATCCGTGTAGAG
>JAHCJQ010000070.1 GCA_026126215.1 Alphaproteobacteria bacterium | reverse complement strand
AGCGCCAGGAAGTAGCGGATCTGGTGAAGTTCCATAGGCCGTCCGGCGTATTATAACCAGCGGTTATCAAACTAATGGAAAAGCGGCATTTCAGGAATAGCACTCCGCCAGCCAGCATACCCGGGTAGGGATCGGCCCGGTAAGAGGCCGATGTCAAGACTGCGGGAGGGCTACCGCGATGGTTTCGATTGCCAACATCCTGATGTCGTTGACGATGTTTGCCGGCATCTGCCTCGCGGCCAGCCTCGCTCCGGTGATCTCCTTCTGAAACGGCGGTGTGCCATGGTGCTGCAGCAGCGCTGGCGGGAATGTGATCCTCGGACCGGCTTGCTGTTCCGCTATAGTGCGAAGGGCCGGGGGCGCGGGTGGGACGGGCGAAGAGGCATGGTGGATCGGATCGAGGCGGATCTTTGCGTTATCGGCGGCGGGTCGGGCGGCCTCTCGGTGGCAGCCGGCGCGGCGCAGATGGGCGCCAGCGTGGTGCTGATCGAGAAGGGCCGCATGGGCGGCGACTGCCTCAATTATGGCTGCGTCCCTTCCAAGGCGCTGCTCGCCGCCGGGCACGCGGCGCAGCGGGTGCGCGGTGCCGGCCGTTTCGGCGTGCAGGCCGGGCAACCGGCGGTAGATTATGCGGCCGTGCACGACCATGTGCACGATGTCATCGCCAGTATCGCGCCGCATGATTCGGTGGAGCGCTTCGAGGGACTTGGGGTGCGGGTCATTCAGGCCGCCGGCCGCTTCACCGGGCCGCGCGAGGTCGAAGCCGGCGGCCTGCGGATCCGCGCCCGGCGCTTCGTGCTGGCCACCGGATCCGCGCCGCTGGTTCCGCCGATTCCGGGCCTCGATCAGGTGCCCTACCTGACCAACGAGACGATCTTCGAGCGGAAGGATGCGCCTTCCCATCTGCTCGTGCTGGGTGGGGGTCCGATCGGCCTCGAGATGGCGCAGGCCCACCGCCGGCTCGGCTGCAAGGTTACCGTGGTCGAGGCGGTCGAGATCATGAACAAGGACGACCCGGAACTGGTCGAGGTGGCGCGCCGGCGCCTGCTCGCCGAAGGGGTCGATATCCGCGAATTCGCCAAGGTGACGCGGGCCAGCCGGACGGCTTCGGGCGTGGCGCTCCATTACGACGAGGGCGGGCACGAGCAGAAGGTGGAAGGCTCGCACCTGCTGGTCGCGGTCGGCCGTCGTCCCAACCTGGACGGGCTCGGTCTCGAGGAGGCAGGCATCGCTTACGAGCGCCGCGGCGTGAGCGTGGACCAGCGGTTGCGCACCAGCAACCGGCGGGTCTTCGCCATCGGCGACGCGGCCGGCCCCTACCTTTTCACTCACATGGCCGGCTATCACGCCGGCATCGTCATCCGCAACGCGCTGTTCCGCCTGCCGGCGCGTGTCGATTACCGTGCCGTGCCCTGGGTGACCTTCACCGATCCGGAGGTGGCGCAAGTCGGACTGACCGAGCGCGAGGCGCGCGCCCAAGGCATCGACGTGCGGCTGGCGCGTGCCAGTTTCGCCGAGAATGACCGCGCGCGGGCTGAACGGGAGACGGAGGGCCTGGTCAAGGTCGTGCTCTCGCCCAAGGGGCGGGTGCTTGGCTGCGGCATCGCCGGCGCCCATGCGGGCGAGCTGCTTCTGCCCTGGTGCCTGGCGGTGGCGCGGCGGATGAAGATCGGCGAGATGGCGGGCGTCATCGCCCCCTATCCGACCCTGAGCGAGGTCTCCAAGCGCGCTGCGGGGGCCCATTTCACGCCGACGCTGTTCGGGCCGAAAGTCCGCCGCATCGTGCGCTTCCTGCGACTGTTCGGATGAACCCGGCGATGGCGCGCGGGCTTGCCAGGCGCATCCTGCCCTTGCTTGCGGTGGCGGCGGCGATCGCGGCCTTCTTCGCTTTCGGCCTCGACCGCTACGTGACCTTCGAGGCGCTGCGCGAGCATCGCCACGAACTGCTCGCCTTCGTGGCCGAGCGTCCGCTGCTGGCGCTGTTCGCCTATATGGTGGTCTACGCCGTCGCCGTGGCGCTCTCGCTGCCGGGCGGTCTCGTCCTCACTATCGCTGGCGGCTTCCTGTTCGGTCTGTGGCTTGGCACGCTGGTCGTCGTGATCGCCGCCACCGTTGGCGCCACCCTGATCTTTCTCGCCGCCCGCTATGCGATGGGCGACCTGCTGCGCGCCCGTGCCGGGCCGTTCCTGAAGGCGATGGAGGAAGGTTTCCGGCGCGATGCCATGAGCTATCTCCTTGTGCTGCGTCTAGTGCCGCTCTTTCCCTTCTTCGTCGTCAATCTGGTGCCGGCCTTTCTTGGCGTGCCGCTGCGCACCTATGTGGTTGCCACCTTCTTTGGCATCATTCCGGGCACCTTCGTCTTCGCCTCGGTCGGCGCCGGGCTGGGTTCGATTTTCGATTCCGGGCAGGAATTCACGGCGAAGGGCATCCTGACGCCGGAGATCATCCTGGCGCTCTCCGGTCTCGCGGTGCTTGCGCTGGTGCCGGTCGTTTACAGGCGCATCGGGGCGCGGCGCAGTACGGCGCCGCGCGCCGAGTGAAACCGGCCCGCTCCGGCATCCGCCGGGCGGGCTTTGCCAGCGGGGGCTGACATTATGGACATGGCCGGGCTTTCGGCGCGATTGCGGCTGTTCCTGCTGGGCGAGGCGGGCCCAAGGCACTTGCCGGAGCGGGTCGGCATCGCCATCGCCCGCGAACAGCATCAGGGCGAAATCCTGATCATCTGCCTGCAGATCTGGGCGGTGATGACCTTCGCAGTCCTCTACTGGCTTTCGCCCAAAACCTTTCCTGCCGATGCGCCGTTTCGCCCCGTACCCTGGGCACTTGGGCTCTATGCGCTCTTTATCGCCATCCGCCTCTGGCTGATCCTGGCCGGCTGGATGCGCGACTGGCTGGTCGGGCTTGCCATCGTCGTCGACATCCTGGTTCTGATGGTGACGATCTGGAGCTTCCATCTGCAATACGACCAGCCGCCGGCCTTCTATCTGAAGGCGCCGACGCTGCTCTACGTCTTCATCCTGATCGCGCTGCGGGCCCTGCGCTTCGAGGCGCGCTGGGTCGCCCTGTCCGGCTTCGTCGCGGTAGCCGGCTGGTCGGCGATGGTGGCCTATGCCGCTCTCGGAGATGAGCGCGGCATGCCGGTGACGCGCGACTATGTCGAATACATGACCTCTGCCACCATCCTGCTTGGCGGGGAGTTCGACAAGCTGATCTCGATCGCCATGGTGACGGTCATCCTGTCGCTGGCGCTGCTGCGCGGGCGCCGCCTGCTGGAGCGTTCGGTCTCCGGCAACATCGTGGCACGCGAACTCTCGCGTTTCGTCGCCCGTGACGTGGCGCACCAGATCGCCAGCGCCGACCACGAGGTCCATCCGGGGCAGGGCGAGCAGCGCGAGGCGGCGATCCTCTTTATCGACCTGCGCGGTTTCACCGCGCTTGCCCGCTCGCTCGGACCGGACCGTGTCATGGGACTGCTCGGCGAGTACCAGATGCGGGTCATTCCCGTGGTGCAGCGCCATGGCGGCTCCATCGACAAGTTCATGGGGGATGGCATCCTGGCGAGCTTTGGCGCGGCGCGACCCTCAGCCACCTACGCCGCCGACGCGCTGCGGGCGGTACAGGACCTTGCCCTGGAACTGGAGGAATGGCGCCGGGCGCGGCTCGCGGCGGGCGAGCCGGCGCCGGAGGCGGGCTTTGCTGTCTCTTCCGGGCCGGTCATCTTCGGCGCGGTCGGCGATGCGAGCCGGCTCGAATACACCGTGATCGGCGATACCGTCAATCTCTGTGCCAAGCTCGAGAAGCACAACAAGGAGGAGGCGGTGTCCGCCCTCGCCACGCGGGCCACGCTCGAACTGGCGCTCGCCCAGGGCTACCGCCCGGCCAGGACGCACGAAATCCGGCCCGAACGGCAGGTGGCCGGGGTCGGGTCCCGGGTCGATCTCTGCGTCCTGCTGCCCTGAGGGGCTTGGCGGCGGGCGGCCCATGCTATATGTGCTGCCACCTGGAGGGGAGGTCGGTCATGAGCGGAGCTGAGGAGAGACTGCCGGTTTCGGTGCTGACGGGATTTCTCGGCAGCGGCAAGACGACGCTGCTGTCGCGCCTGCTGCGCCACCCCGACATGCGCGACACTGCGGTCATCATCAACGAGTTCGGCGAGGTCGGACTCGATCACCAGCTCGTGGAGAAGGCGGACGAGGACACGATCCTGATGAATTCCGGGTGCCTCTGCTGCACGATCCGGGGCGATCTGGTGAATACGCTGCGCGAGCTGTTCCTCAAGCGCGTGCGGGGTGAAGTGCCGGAATTCCGCCGCGTGGTGATCGAGACCACCGGACTCGCCGATCCGGCGCCGATCCTGCACACGCTGATGAGCGATCCGCTGGTCTCGGCCCGTTTCCGCCTCGATGGGGTAATCACTACCGTCGACGCGGTCAATGGCGCGGGCACGCTCGACCGGCAGATGGAATCGGTCAAGCAGGCGGCGGTGGCCGACCGTATCCTGCTCACCAAGACCGATCTCGCCGGTGCGGCGGAGCGGGAGTTGCTGATGGCGCGGCTGCGGGTCCTCAATCCCGGCGCGCCGGTCCGGCCGGTGACCCATGGCGAGGTGGGGCCGGAGGAGCTGTTCAATGCCGGCCTCTACGATCCGTCCCGCAAGAGCCTCGACGTGCAGGGCTGGCTGCGCGCGGAAGCCTATGAGGGCAGCGATCAGGATCATGGCCACGATCACCATGACCATGACCATGACCATGACCACGACCACGAGCATGGACATGGCCGGCCCGACGTGAACCGGCATGATGCGCGCATCTCGTCCTTCTGCCTGACGATCGACCGGCCGGTCGAATGGAGCCAGCTCGCCTACTGGCTCGATCTCCTGGCCAGCTATCGCGGCGACGACCTGCTGCGCGTCAAGGGTATCCTGAACGTGGCCGGCTCGGACCGGCCGGTGGTGGTGCATGGCGTTCAGCATCTTTTCCATCCGCCGGTCCAGCTCGAAGCCTGGCCGGACGCGGACCGGCGCTCGCGCATCGTCTTCATCACGCGCGACATACCGCGCGCCACCATCGAACAGACGCTCAACGCCATGCTGGGGGACGGGGCGGAGGCCAAGGCCGCCGGCTGAGTGCGGCAGTTTCGCAACCATCGGACGGGCAGGATGCTCGATTTTCAGGGACTCGTTCTCACCTGGCGCCCCAACCAGTATCTGGTGGCGCCGCCCGGCTTCACGCCGAACGCGAAGCCGCACCGCGACAGCCCGCTCTTTCCCTGCGATGCGGTGACGCTGGCCGCGCGCATCAAGGCGCATGCGCTGCGCCAGCCCCGCACCAGCCTGCGTCAGGAAAGCCCGGATGGGCTGGCGCTCGAATTGGTCCAGCGCTCGGCCGTCTTCCGCTTTCCCGACCTGATCAGCGTACGCGCGATCGACGCGCCGGGGGGCGCGCGGGTGGCGATCTATTCGCGGGCCCGCTACGGGGTTCGCGATTTCGGGGTCAACCGGGCGCGCATCGAGGGCTGGCTGGCCGCCCTTGCCGGCTGAGCGCAGCGGCCCCTTGGAGCGGCCGGTCCGGCGGGTCTAGACTGACGGATGGAGCGCCGGCCGCGAGAGCGGGCGCGAGGCGGGAAGGCGACGTGTCCGAGGCGGGTCAGACAAGACTTGAGGTCGAGGCCGGCGGGTTCGAATCCCTGCTCCGGCGCCTGCCGCTGTTCCAGGGGCTGAACCCGGAAAGTCTTGCAGCGGTCGCCGCGCGCCTGGAATGGTTCAGCCTGCCGGGCGGGGCGACGCTGTTTCGCCAGGGCGATGAGCCCGACGCGCTCTATATCGTCATTTCCGGCTCGCTCGGCGCCTATGTAGTCGGCGCCGGCGAACGGCCGCTGCTGGTCGGGCGCATCACGGCCGGCGAGATCCTCGGCGAGATGGCGCTGATATCGGGGCGGCACCGCACGGCGACGGTGCGGGCGATCCGCGACTGCGAGCTGCTGCGGTTCGTGCGCGAGGATTTCGCGGAACTGATGGCGACCCAGCCCTCGGCCATGCTGCATCTCTCGCGCCTCGTGGTGCAGCGGCTGGAAGACGCCAACTCCCGCCGCCCGGCCCGCGCCAGCACGCGGACCTTTGCCGTGCTGCCGCATGGCCCCGAAACCGACGTTGCGGACTTCGCCCGCGCGCTTGCAGCAGCCCTTGGGCGCTTCGGATCGGCGGAATGCGTGACCCGTGCCGAGGGTCAGTACCAGACGACGGAATGGTTTCACCGGATCGAGGCCGGCCGCGACTTCATCGTCTACCAGGCGGACTGGGAGCCGTCCGCCTGGACCCGGCTCTGCCTCCGCCAGGCCGATGGCATCGTGCTGGCGGCGAAAGCGCGCCACCGTGCCTCGTCCTTTCCGGGTCTCGATGCCCTGGCGGAACGGCGGACCGCCGACCGGCGGGTCGATCTGGTGCTGCTGCACGAGGGTTTCGCGCCGCCATCGGGCAGCGCCGCCTGGCTCGCCCTGCAGCCGGTGGAGATGCACCATCATGTGACCGGGGCCGAGAGCATCGCGCGGCTGGCGCGCATCCTCACCGGGCGCGGCATGTCGCTCGTCCTCTCAGGCGGCGGGGCGCGCGGCTTCGCCCATCTCGGCATCATCAAGGCGATGCGCTCGGCCGGCCTGCCGATCGATCTTGTCGGCGGGACCAGCATGGGCGCGGTGGTCGGCGCCGGCCTCGCCGCCGACTGGAGCGACGAGGAAATGCGCGAACGCTACCGGCGAAGTTTCGTGGCGACCAATCCGCTCGGCGATTTCACCTTGCCGATCGTGGCGCTGGTCTCCGGACGCAAGGTTTCGCGCCTGCTGCATGGCGAGTTCGGCGCGGTGCAGATCGAGGATCTGCACCGTTCCTTTTTCTGCCTGTCCGCCAACCTCACCCGCGGCGAAGCCTCGGTGCATCGCACCGGCCTGCTCTGGCGCTGGCTGCGCGCGGCGGTGGCCATTCCGGGCATCCTGCCGCCGGTGTTCGATCGCGGCGAGGTCTTCGTCGATGCCGGGGCCATGAACAACCTGCCGGTCGATGTCATGCGCGGCCTCAATCCCGGCACCGTGATCGGCGTCGATGTGGGCGCCGACACCGCCTTCACCGCCAGCACCGAGGAAGTGGACATGCCGCCTATCTGGCGGCTGCTCTGGAGCCGCCAGCGCAAGCAGCGGCCGAACATTCTGCAGATACTGCTGCGCGCCGGTACGGTGAACGGCGGACAGCAATCCCTCCGCATCCGCGAGCAGGCGGACATCATCCTCAAGCCGCCAATGCAGAATATCGATATGCTGAACTGGCGCAGCTTCGATCAGGCGATTGCCGCCGGCTATGACTACGCGATGCGGCGGCTGGAAACCGAAATCGATGACCTGCGTGCCCGCGTCGGCCTGGGCGCGCCATAATTCCGGCGAAATCGCTCGCCTAGCTTGGCCCCGATTTTCTGTCCTACGTGACCTGGAGCTGCCCATGATGCCCTGTAGCCGCATCCTGCTCATCCTCACCCTGACGGGCCTGCCCGCGCTGGTCAGCGCCGCGGAACTGGAACTCAGGCGCGTCCTGCTGTCATCGGGCGGCATCGGCTACTTTGAATATGAGGCGGAAGTGGACGGCAATGCCAGTCTTTCGCTCAGTGTGCGGCGTGACCAGGTGGACGATCTGCTCAAGAGCATGGTCGTCTTCGACGAGCGCGGCGCGGTCGGCCAGGTCTCGCTGGCGGGCGAGGAGGCGCTGCGCGACATCTTCCGCGACCTGCCCTTCGATGGCGCGGCGCTCGACGATCCGGCCGGACTGCTCAATGCGCTGCGCGGGCACGAGGTCAATGTCGCCGGTTCCAGCCAGGTCCGGGGACGCATCGTCTCCGCTGCCATGGAGCCGGTCCGGTTACCGGGCGATGGCGGCACCGTGTCACGGCTCAGGCTCACGCTGCTCGCGCCAGACGGACTGAAGATTGTGACCGTGCAGGATCTCGACGCGGTCGCCTTCGCCGACGCGGCGCTGCAGGCGCGCCTTTCCGCCGCGCTTGCCGGGCTGGCCGGCGCCCAGGATCGCGAGCGGCGCGTCCTTGCCATCCGTGCCGAAGGCGAAGGGCGGCGCAAGCTGCGGGTGGCCTGGGTCAGCGAGGCGCCGCTCTGGAAGGCGTCCTACAGGCTGACCGTCCCGGGCGAGCCGGGCGCGAAGAGCGGGGATCTGCAAGGCTGGGCGTCGCTCGAGAACCGCACCGGCACCGACTGGAAGGACGTAGAGCTGACGCTGGTTTCGGGTTCGCCGGTGACCTTCCGCCAGGCACTCTATGCAACCTACTACGTCGATCGGCCGGAAGTGCCCGTCGAAGTGATCGGCCGCGTGTTGCCCCGTCCCGATCAGGGTGGCATCGCGGCACAGACCATGGCGGATGCGCCGGCGCCGCCGCGCGAGAAGCGCACGGAATCGGGCGCCGCGCCGCTACAGGCGAGTCGCGGCTTAGTTGCAGCCGGCGCGCCGGCTGCGCCGGAGCCACTCCCGCTCGCTGCCCTGGTCACGGGCGAGGCGAGCGAGCAGCAGACCCAGGTCCGTTTCCGCCTGCCCCGCCCGGTCACGCTCGCCAGCGGCCAGAACGTGCTGGTGCCGATCGTGGCACGCAGCGTGCCGGCGGAACGCGTCGCGCTCTACCAGCCGCAAACCCATGCGCTTCATCCTCTTTCCGCCATTCACCTCGTCAACGACGGGACGAGCGCGCTGCCGCCCGGCATCGTCACGCTCTATGAGCGCGGTACGGACGGCGTCTCCCATATCGGCGATGCGCGGCTCGCGCCGCTGCCGGCGGGGGAGAAACGGCTGCTTGCCTTCGCCCTCGATGGCAAGGTGCGGATCGACCAGGAACAGAAGCGCGATGCCGAGGTCACCAGGCTGCGCGCCCTGCGCGGCATCCTTGAGGTGACGCGGACCGTCCAGGAAAGCACCATCTACCGCGTTGTCGCTCCGGCCGGTGATGCGCGCCGGCTTGTCCTCGAGCAGCCGCGCAGGCCGGACTTTACGATCGTCAGGCCGGACAAGGGCGTGGAGATCGCCGATGGAAACTGGCGTATCGCGACATCCCTGGCGCCCGGCCAAAGCAGCTTCGAGGTCACAGCGGAACGGCCGGTGACCGAACGGGTGCAGCTGATTGCCGCCGGCGACGAGCAGATCCGCCTGCTGCTGCAGGCGCCGCGCCTGTCCGAGCGCCAGCGCGAGGGGTTGCAGCGCGTGGCCGCTCTCGCCGCAGAGCGGGCGAAGGTTGCTGGCGAACTGGCCCGCCTTGAGCGGGATCGCGGCGCGCTGGTCGGCGAGCAGGCGCGCCTGCGCGCAAATTTGCAGGCGGTGCCGCAGGGCAGCGACCTGCACCGGCGCTACCTGACGCAACTTGGCGGCCAGGAGGACCGGCTTGCCCAGCTCGATACCGACATCAAGGTGAAGCAGGCGGAGTTTCAGGGCGCGACGACGCGTCTCGAGGATTACGTGGCAACCCTGGAATTCTGACCGGCGCTAGAACTGGATGCGCGCGCCGATGCGCAGCATGTGGATGCGGTCATCTTCGAAGCCGCGCGCGCCATTGTCGAACCACTGGAAGCGGTAGGACGGGACCAGTGCCACGCTCTCGTTCAGATTGACGGCAAGGCCCGCCTCGCCTAGCGCCGTGAAATGCATGCGGCTTTCGCCGGAGATGCGCGCGCTGTTCAGCCGCAGGCCGTCGGGATCGATCAGTGCCGCGCCCGCGCCGCCGCCGAGATAGGGCGTGAAGGTGCGGTTGACGGGGAAGTCCAGAAAGACGTTGCCGGTGAACGAGTAGAAGTCCTGCTCGCCCTTGAGGCGGCGCGTCTGGCCCGCGGACGTGACGCGCCGGTAATCCATGCGACCGAAGGTGAAGTCGCCTTCCAGGCGCAGATAGGGACTGAAGCGGTGCCCGAGCGCGAAGCCGTAGAGCATGTCGGGCTCGTATTCCAGACGATTGTCGCCGCGCCCGTCGCGGCCTTCGGCGAAAACGCCGCCGGTGCTGAACTGCATGTAGGTGCCCGGGCGGTCATGGGCGAATGCAGCGCCCGAAACCAGCCCCAGTCCGATAGCGGCCATGGTGGCGGCGAGCGCGCGCAGCGTTCTCCTTTGCGTCATTCGACTTCTCCCTCTGTCGCGTGCGCGGTGCCCGCGCGGTCGGATTCAGGGCAGTATCCTGACGCCAGTTTCCGGTAATATTTCGGTCAGAATATGGAAGAAGAAAGACAGAATACGGGCATATACATAGTTATTACTTTAATGTTTCTTCTTTTTGTTTCCTTTCTTCGACTGCCTGAGCTCGCGCATAAGAAGCTTCGTCAGCTCGCTGTTCAGTTGGGGCGGCGAAGTATCTACGTGACCGGCCAGGGCCTCGGTGACGATCTCCAGGGTCCGGATGCGCCCGAACCACTTGTGATTGGACGGGACGAGGTGCCATGGCGCCGCCATGCTCCAGGTCGCGTCCAGCATGTCGTCGGTGGCGGTCTCGTATTCGTGCCAGCGGGCGCGGTTGCGGAAATCGTCCGCCGTGATCTTCCAGCGCTTGTAGGGCGTTTCGGCTCGTTCCTTGAGGCGGGCGAGCTGCACGTCGGCAGAGATATGGAAGAAGATCTTGATCACCGGCATGCCGTCATCGACCAGCATGCGCTCGAACTCGTTGATCTCCCTGTAGGCGCGCCGCCAGTCCTGCTCGCTGGCCCAACCCTCCACCCGCTCGACCAGCACCCGGCCATACCAGGAGCGGTCGAAGATGGCGATCGAGCCCGGCTGCGGCAGGCGCCGCCAGAACCGGTAGAGGAAATGCAGCCCTTTCTCGTCTTCGGCCGGGGCGGCAATGGGCCAGACCTTGCAGGCGCGCGGATCGAGGGTTTCGGTGAGCCGGCGAATCGCGCCGCCCTTGCCGGCCGCATCCCAGCCTTCCATGACGATGACGGCGCGCTTCTTCTGCAACAGGCAGCCCTGCTGGATCTGCAGCATGCGCAGTTGCAGCTTGCGTTTGCGGTTCTCGTATTCGGTCTCGCTGGTGATGCGCGATTCAAGATCGACATCGGCCAGTCTTGCGCGCTGCCGGACGAGCTTGATGCGCCCATCGCCGATCTTTGCCATTTCCTAGCCTCCTTGCCTGGCCGGCTTGTGAAGTCTAGCGGCGCCGGGACCAGGGCTTAAGCAGATTCAACGGCTTACCGGCGCCAAAAAATCGCTGGCGGCGCGGTAGATGGATGATTGCGCCCTGTGCTAGCTGATGTGACGGTTCAGTGAACGGGGGCGGTGTTCCGCGGCAGCCCGTTGCGGAGCGCCGGCGGAACGGGCATCGGATGCAGCTCGAACAGGAACTCAAGCTTGCCATCGCGCCGGAGGATGCGGCACGGCTGCGCCGTCTCGCATCCGGGTGGCCGGCCGTCCGGCGCCGAGGGCGCGCTCAGCATCAACTCACCATCTATTTCGACACGGCGGAGCGCGCGCTGAAGGAAGGCGGGATGGCGCTGCGCATCCGCAAGGCGGGCCGGCGCCGGCTGCAGACCCTCAAGCTCGAGGGGGAGGCGATTGCCTCCCTCTCCGCGCGCCCGGAATGGGAGCAGGCGGTGCGGGGAGAGCGGCCGGATCTGGCCGCGCTCCCGCCTGCGGCGCTCGAGCTGCTGCCGGAAGCGGTTCGCGAGGACCCCGGTCTGCTGCGGCCGGTCTTCACCACCGATATCCGCCGCACCTTCTGGGATGTCGGTATGGATGGCGGCGCCCGGGTCGAGATGGTGCTGGACGAGGGCGAGATCCGTGCCGGCCGGCGACGGGAGAAGGTCTGCGAGATCGAGCTGGAACTGAAGGAAGGGCCGGCGGT
Organism: Alphaproteobacteria bacterium; assembly: GCA_026126215.1. Lineage (GTDB taxonomy): Bacteria > Pseudomonadota > Alphaproteobacteria > Ferrovibrionales > Ferrovibrionaceae > JAHCJQ01. Next base: position 3,285 of record JAHCJQ010000070.1, on the reverse strand, counting down.
CGGCCTGGTCGACTTCGCGGCGAGCCTTCGACGCGACATCCCCTTCCAGCTCGAGCCCTGGTCGAAATCAGCGCGTGGCTATCGTCTGGCCGCGCGCCAGGTGCCGTACTTCGTCAAGGCGGATCTGGTCGCGCTCGCGCCGGAAATGAGCGCGCGGGAAGCATTCGTTGCCGTGATGCGGGGCTGCCTTGCCCAACTCGAGGCCAACGAGGCCTGCGCCCGTGACGGGCGCGAACCGGAAGGCGTGCATCAGATGCGCGTGGCGCTCCGGCGCATGCGCTCGGCACTCGCGGTCTTCGATGCCTGCCTGCCCGCGGCGCTGCAGGGCGAATTGCGGGAGGAGCTGCGCTGGATCACCCGCGAGCTGGGCGCGGCGAGGGACTGGGACGTCTTTCTCGAAGAAACGGTCCGCCCGCTCGCCTTGCGCCTCTCCGAGGCGGAGCGGTTTCGGCCGCTGCTTGCCGCGGGAGAGAAGTTGCGCCGCGCCGGCTATGCGCAGGTGCGCGAGGCGATCCAGTCGCACCGTTACACGGCCATGAAACTCTGTGTGCTGCGCTGGCTCACCCGCGAGGACTGGCAGGACGTGGCGGACGAGGCGGCGCGCGAAGCGCTGGCCGAACCGGTCGGCGAGCTGGCGCGCAAGGTCTTGCGCGCCCGCGACCGCAAGTTGCGCAAGGTCGGCGAAGGGCACGAGGAATTCACGGTCGAGGAACTGCACGAGCTGCGCATCCGCGCCAAGAAGATGCGCTACGCGGCTGAGTTCTTCCGCCGGCTCTATCCGCGCAAGCCGGTCAAGCGCTATCTCTCGCGCATGGCGGTGCTCCAGGAGGTGCTCGGCGCGATCAACGACGCCGCCGTCGGGCGCCAGAGGCTCGACGAGGCGCATGCGGCACTTGGCGCGGCCGGCGGTCAGGCGCCGTCACTCGTATGGGCCGACGGGGTGGTATCGGGCTGGCTCGCCGCGCGCATGATGTCGGAGGTGGGGCGCTTCGCCGAACTCTGGAGCGATTTTCGCGCGCAGAAGCCGTTCTGGAACCGTGTCGCCGAACCGGTTCGCGCCGCCGCCGACTGAGCCCGCTTGGAGTCTTTCGCTGCGGGATGGAAACGGTTCTGTTGGCCGGGACGGGCGGAATTGCGCCGATGGAAAGCGTCAGCCGGTTAAGGGAGCAGCCCCGCTATGACCTGCGCCGACTGACCAATCACGCCCCAGTTCCGCCACGTCAGAACGATTCCATCCCGCAGTGAAAGGCTCTAGCCTCGCGCGGCTATCCGCCTTTCGCTGCCGGCGAGCAGCGGCAGATGGCGCCCCTCCGCCCAGCGCAGGATCGACAACTCGCCATCCAGCGATTCGACCAGCGCGGTGCAGCTTTCCACCCAGTCGCCGTCGTTGCAGTAGGTGATGTCGCCGATCCTGCGGATCTCCGCATGATGGATATGGCCGCAGATGACGCCCTGAAAGCCGCGGCGCGCCGCCTCCTGCGCCAGGGCTTGCTCGAAACTCGAGATGAACTCGACGGCGTGCTTGACCTTGTGCTTCAGATAGGCGGAGAGCGACCAGTAAGGAAGTCCCAGGCGCCGGCGGGCCAGGTTGAACCAGTGATTGAGGGCGAGCGCCAGGGAATAGGCACGGTCGCCCAGCGTCGCAAGCCAGCGAGCATGGCAGACGATGCCATCGAACTGATCGCCATGGATGACGAGGAAGCGCCGTCCGTCGGCGGTGACATGCACCGCCTCGCGCTCGACCGCGATGCCGCCGAACTGCAGGCCGGCATAGTCGCGCAGCACCTCGTCGTGATTGCCGGGAACATAGATCACCTTGGTGCCCTTGCGGGCCTTGCGAAGCAGTTTCTGCACCACGTCGTTGTGACTCTGCGTCCAGAACCAGGAGCGGCGGATCTGCCAGCCATCGACGATATCGCCGACCAGATAGAGATACTCGCTTTCATTGTGGCGGAGGAAGTCGAGCAGCAGTTCGGCCTTGCATCCGGGCGTGCCGAGATGAATGTCGGAAATCCAGATGGCGCGATGCCTTCCCGGCCATGCAGCGACGTTCATGCCAACCGACCCGATTCGCCGGCCTTGGCCGACAATTGCCTGGTCGGGAAGATACGAATGTCAGCCGACTTGTCCCGTGAAGTTTTTTGAATCTGCAACCGTATCGTCATTCGGCGCGGGTCAGATGGTCGCGAAGCGCGCCCGCGCGCCACGCTCGATGGCCGCGGCGGAGAGCCGTTCGATATCCAGGCGCTCGCGCAGGATGGCGAGCATGCGCAGCTCCTCCTGTTCCGCATGCAGGTCGGAGGCGACCACGTCGCAGGCGACAGCGTAGGCGGTCTCGCGCAGGCGCTTCGGCAGGGACTGGCGGATCAGGGCGATCACCGTATCGAAACCATCGTCGCGGGCCAGCAGCGAGGCGCAGTCGCGAGCGACCTTCGTGAGCTGCTTCACGTCGAAACCGCGAAAGATTGGCAGGGTGCGGACCACATCGCCGATGGTGCGGAGTTCGCTGTCGGTCATCGTCCGGTCGGCGGCCGAGCAGAGGACCATGGTGTAGATCAGCGCGGTCTGCGGCGTTATGGCTGTCTCGCTGCGGCTTTCGGTGCTGGTCGCGGTCATCGACGAACTCCCTGTGACGTTCGGCATAAGGTGGGCATTGAATCCTTCGACTGCAAGGGTCTACTGGGCGGCGGTGAGGAAGGAGCGGGTCTCGCTCACCGCCTGCGCCAATCCGACGCGGGTGATCTCGACCTCCGGTGGAAAGGCAGCGGCGAGCCGCGAGGGCAGCATGGAATCGAGCAGGACGAAGACGCCCGCGTCGCCCGCCCGGCGCAGCAGGCGGCCATAGGCCTGCGCGAGGCGCAGGCGCACCAGCATGTCGTCGTAGGCACTGCCGCCGAACGCCGCCTTGCGCCGGCGGTGCAGGATGTCGGGCCTGGGCCAGGGCACGCGGTCGAAGACGATGAGCCGCAGCGAGCGGCCCGGCACGTCGACGCCGTCGCGCACCGCATCGGTACCAAGCAGGCAGGCGTCCGTCTCGGCGCGGAAGATGTCGATCAGGGTCGAGGTGTCGAGCGGATCGACATGCTGGGCGAGCAGTGGCAGGCCGGCCGTCTCGAGTGGCTCGACCAGCCGCCGATGCACGGCCTTGAGCCGCCAGATCGCGGTGAAGAGGCCGAGCGCGCCACCGCCGGCGGCGAGGAAGAGTTCGCGATAGGCCGCGGAAACCTGTTCCACGTTATCCCGCCGCACGTCGGTCACCACCATGACCCGCGTGCGGCCGGCATG
>JAHCJQ010000007.1 GCA_026126215.1 Alphaproteobacteria bacterium | reverse complement strand
GCTTGACCCGGGCATGATCGATGACGTAGGCGGGAATGAAATGAAGCTGGATGTCCGGCGTTTCGGGCGCAAGGGAGGAGCGGATGAAACCGCCGCATTCGGCAATGTTCGAAGTTGCCGGACCTGTCTTGCCGAACAGGAATCGGAAGCCGTTGACGAGCGAGGGCAGGGGGCGGTCCTGGCCATCATAAGTCAGCGGCTTCTCGCAGCGGACGATGACATTGACGTTCAGATGGTCTTGCAGGTTCTTGCCGACACCGGGCAAATGGTGCCGGCAGTCGATGCCGACCGCCTTGAGTTCCTCCGCCGGGCCGATGCCCGAGAGCAGCAGAAGTTGCGGTGAGTTGATTGCGCCGCCGGAGATGATGACCTCGCGCTCGGCGCGCGCGGATTTGACCGCTCCGCCCTCGGCGTAGCGCACGCCGACCGCGCGTCCTTTCTCGAGCAGGATCTCGAGCGCCATGGCGCGGGTGGCGACCGTCAGGTTCGGCCGTTGCATGGCCGGGCGCAGATAGGCCACGGCGGCACTGCAGCGCCGCGCGTTCCGCTGCGTCACCTGGTAGAAGCCGCAGCCCTCCTGCCCGGCGCCGTTGAAATCCGCATTGCGCGGAATGCCGGCTTCCTCGGCCGCGGCGAGGAACACCTCGGAGAGCGGATTGCGATAGCGAAGCCCCGCCACGTTGAGCAGGCCATCGAGGCCATGAAGCGGGCCGTCCAGCTCCTCATTGCGCTCCGCCTTGCGAAAATAGGGGAGCACGTCGTCGAAACTCCAGCCCTCGTTGCCGAGTTGGCGCCAGTGATCGTAGTCGCTGGTCTGGCCGCGCACATAGATCATGGCGTTCATCGAACTCGAGCCGCCAAGCGTGCGCCCGCGCGGCCAGTACATGCGGCGCCCCTTCATGCGCGCCTGCGGCACGGTCCAATAAGCCCAATCGTACTCGCTTTCCATGAGCTTGGTGATGCCGGCCGGCATGTGGATGAACGGCGAGCGATCCGGTCCGCCGGCCTCCAGCAGCAGCACACGGCAGGCAGGATCCTCGCTCAGACGGCTTGCAAGGACGCAGCCGGCGGACCCGGCGCCGACCACCACATAGTCATACATCGCCCATCCTCCCCGACACGCGCATTGACTGCGTCTGTGCCCGGCGGGCCGCCGGGCCCGCCGCTCAGGTAAAGGCCTTGAAGGTGATCAGCGTGAAGGTGTCCTTGACGCCCGGAATGGTCTGAAGCTTGCTGACGACGAAGTGGCCGATATCCTGGCCGTCGTTCAGATAGCACTTCATCAGCAGGTCGTACTGGCCTGAGGTCGAATGCACTTCCGAGACCTGCTCGACCGCCTCGACCGCCTCGGCGGCGACATCATAGGCCCGGCCCAGCTCGCACTTGACCATCACGAATATGGTTTGCATACGCCACCCAGATCACGCCAACCCGCACCCAGCATGCGGTCATTTTCACCGCGATGCAAGCAATGGGGCACGCGACGGACGTTCAGCCGCGCAGCGGGACCGGGCGCATCAGGAAGGCTGGAACGTGATCGCCCAGACCGATGACGGGACGCTCGTCGCCATCCTCGTCGCGGCGCTGATGGCGGGGTTCGGGGCGCGACTTTGCCGGCCGCTTCTTCGCCTCCGCCGTGCGGGGGACAGGGGCATGGGGTGGCTCAACCGGCACAGTCTGCTCGGGCAAAGCCGCCATAACGGGTTGCGCGGCTTTCTCGCGGCGGCCACGGCGCGGACGGGCAGCCTTTTCCGTTTCCGCCTTCTCGCTTTTGGCACGAGCCGGCCGCTTGCGGCGTCCGCCACGGGCCTCTGCCGCCTCCTCCTCTTCCGGTGCCGGTGGTGCGATGGCGTCGAGCTGGATGGTAGGAATGGGTTTTCCCAGCATCTCCTCGATGGCGGTCACGTACTTGCGTTCCGCCGGCGTCGCGAGCGTGAATGCATGGCCCGACTGTCCGGCCCGTCCCGTCCGTCCGATCCGGTGCACGTAGTCTTCCGCATGAATGGGCACGTCGAAATTGAAGACGTGGCTCAAGCCCTGCACGTCGAGGCCGCGCGCCGCCACGTCCGAGGCGACCAGCATGCTGATTTCGCCGTTCTTGAATTTCTCGAGCGTCGCCATGCGTGCCGACTGCGCCATGTCGCCATGCAGCTCGGCGGTGTTCAGTCCGTGCTTGAGCAACGATTTGTGCAGCAGGTTGACGTCGCGCTTGCGATTGCAGAATACGATGGCATTGCGCACGTTCTCCGCGCGCAGGAGCTGGCGCAGAGCCTCGCGCTTGTCGCCCGCGGAGATGTATAGGATCGCCTGCTCCACGGTCGCCGCCGCGGTCGCCTGCGGTGCCACCGCCACCTCTTTCGGGTTAGTGAGGAAGGAGTCGGCCAGCCTGCGCATCTCTGGCGGCATGGTGGCGGAGAAGAACAGCGTTTGGCGGATCGGCGGCAGGTAGCTCACGATCTTCTGGACGTCGGGCATGAAGCCCATGTCCATCATGCGGTCCGCCTCGTCGATCACCAGAATCTTGACGCCCGTGAGCATGACCTTGCCGCGCTCGATCATGTCGAGCAGGCGACCCGGCGTCACGATCAGAACGTCCACGCCGCGATCGAGCCGCTTCTCCTGCTCGGCCATGCCGACGCCGCCGATGAGGAGAGCCATGGAAAGCTTATGGAACTTTCCGTAGGTCTCGAAATTTCGCGCCACTTGGTCGGCCAGCTCGCGCGTCGGCTCAATGATCAGCGAGCGGGGCATGCGCGCCTTCGCCCGCCCGGCGGCCAGGATCTCGATCATCGGCAGGGTGAAGCCGGCCGTTTTGCCGGTGCCCGTCTGCGCCGTTCCCAGCACGTCGCGCCCCATGAGAATATGGGGGATGGCCTGTGCCTGGATGGGCGTGGGCTCCAGGTATCCGGCTTCCTCAACAGCCTTGAGGACCTCCGGCCCGAGGCCGAGATCTGCGAAACGCATTCAGTTCCTGTCGCTAGTTTGTGGCCCCTCATGCAGGGGCGGGGCATGGACTTTCGAGGCGAAATCTAGTGAAAATGCGGCCCTTGTCAATGTTTTAAGGCAATGTCCGCGACTGCGATATAGCAATCGGAGCGCGGCCGGTCAGGTATGGCATGGCGAAGATCCCGCTGCTTCTTGTTCCAGGACTTCTCTGCACCGATGATCTCTGGCGCGACCAGGTGGCAAATCTAGGTGATATTGCCGAGATCCGCATCACGCGCGCGCAGCGGCAGTTCGACAACTTGTCCGATATGGCACGTTCGATCCTGGCCGAAGCACCGGACCGCTTCGCCCTGGCGGGCCTTTCGATGGGCGGGTATGTGGCCTTCGAGATCATGCGTCAGGCCGCCGTCCGGGTCCGGGCGCTGGCGCTGCTCGACACATCAGCACGTCCCGACACGATTGAACAAACGACTCGAAGAAAAGACCTTATGTCATTAGCGGAAAAGGGTAAATTCAAGGGTGTGACGCCACGCCTTCTGCCGCTTTTCCTGCATCCGGACCGGCTCGGGGAAGTTGGGCTGACCAGCCGCGTCTCCGCCATGGCGGAAGAGGTTGGCCGTGATGGCTTCCTGCGTCAGCAGGCCGCCATCATCGCGCGGCCGGACAGTCGCCCGATGCTGCAGCGGATCGCCTGTCCGACCCTGGTTCTGTGCGGTGATCAGGATCTGGTGACGCCGCCGGAGCTGTCGCGCGAGATCGCGGCGGGCATTGCGGGTGCCGAACTCGTGCTGCTGCCCCGCTGCGGACATCTTTCGACCATGGAGATGCCCGCGGAGGTCAATGCAGCAATGCGTCGCTGGCTCCTGTGCAGCGGTTGAGCCACCCGGCCGTCAGCCACGTTTGCGCCCATTGATATCTGTTTTTCGGCTCCGTCCCCGTCTCGCCGTCCCCTTCCTGCCAAATGCGGAAGTAGACTGGCCGGAGGGCAAAGCCGCTACACGTCGACCTCGACCGCCAGTGCGGCGTTCTCCTGAATGAAGGCGAACCGCAGTTCCGGCTTGCGCCCCATCAGGTGCTCGACCCGCTCGGCGGTGAATTCCTGGTCGTCCTCCGGCAGGACGACGCGCAACAGATTCCGCTTCCGTGGATCCATGGTCGTCTCGCGAAGCTGCTGCTGCGACATCTCGCCCAGACCCTTGAACCGATTGATCTCGACCTTGCCTTTTCCGGTGAACTCGGTCTTCAGAAGCTCGTCCTTGTGCCGGTCGTCGCGGGCGTAGAACACCTTGCCGCCCTGCGAGAGGCGGTAGAGCGGCGGCTGGGCGAGATAGAGATGTCCGCCCTCGATGAGCTTCGGCATTTCCCGATAGAAGAAGGTCATCAGCAGGGACGCGATATGCGCGCCGTCCACGTCGGCGTCGGTCATGATAATGACCTTGTCGTAGCGCAGGTCGTCCTCGCTGAAGCGCTCGCCGGCACCGCATCCGAGGGCTTGCATGAGATCGGCCAGTTCCTGGTTCGCCATCAGTTTTCCGGCAGCGGCCGAGGCGACGTTCAGGATCTTGCCGCGCAGCGGCAGAACGGCCTGCGTTTCCCGGTTGCGTGCCTGCTTTGCCGAACCGCCAGCCGAATCGCCCTCCACCAGGAAGATCTCCGTGCCGGCCGAAGCATCCTTGGAACAGTCCGCCAGCTTGCCGGGCAGGCGCAGTTTCCGGGTGGCGCTCTTGCGCCCGACTTCCTTCTCCTGACGCCGGCGCAGCCGCTCCTCGGCACGATCGATGGCATGGCCGAGAAGCGCGTTGGCGAACTCCGGCGCCGCGGTCAGCCAGTGGTCGAAATGATCCTTGATCGCCGCTTCGACCCAGCGGGTCGCATCGGCAGACGCGAGTTTCTCCTTCGTCTGACCCTGAAACTGCGGCTCGGGAATGAAAATGGAAAGCAGCGCCAGCGCGCCGCCCAGCAGATCCTCGGCGGTGACCTGCGCCGCGCGGCGATTGTTGACCAGCTCGCCGTAGCCCTTGAGCGCGCGCAGCAAGCCGGAACGAAAGCCCTGTTCGTGCGTGCCGCCTTCGGGCGTCGGGATGGTGTTGCAGTAGGAGCTGATATGGCCTTCGCCCTCGACCGGCCAGGCGATAGCCCATTCCACCCGGCCACGGCCGTCCGCGATCGGGGCACGGCCGGAGAAGCTGCGCGGCGTCACGCTCGGACGCCCTTCGAGCTGCGCGGTCAGAAAGTCGTCCAGCCCGCCCGGGAAATGCAGGATGGCGGCTTCCGGCGTGTCGTCGGAGATCAGCGCGCCGGCGCATTTCCAGCGTATCTCGACGCCACGAAACAGATAGGCTTTCGAGCGCGCCATGCGGAACATGCGCGAGGGGCGGAAATGCGCGCCCTTGCCGAATATCTCCGGATCCGGGTGAAAGACGATACTGGTGCCGCGCCGGTTCGGTGCTGCGCCGACCTTCTTCAGTTTCGATACCGGAAGCCCGCGTGCATAGTCCTGCGCCCAGAGTTCGCGCTCGCGGGCAACCTCGACGCGAAGCCGATCGGAAAGGGCGTTGACGACCGACAGGCCGACGCCATGCAGGCCGCCCGCCGTCGCATAGGACTTGTTGGAAAACTTGCCGCCCGAATGCAGCGTGGTGAGGATGACCTCAAGCGCCGACTTGTCCTTGAAACGGTGATGCCGGTCGATCGGTATGCCCCGCCCGTTGTCGTCGATGCGCACCGAACCGTCGGCGTTCAGCTCGATCTCGATCCGGTCGGCATGACCGGCCACCGCCTCGTCCATGGCATTGTCGAGAATCTCCGCCACCAGGTGGTGCAAGGCGCGCTCGTCGGTGCCGCCGACATACATGCCCGGCCTGCGCCGGACCGGCTCGAGTCCTTCGAGGACCTCGATGTCCTTCGCCGTATAGTCGGAGGAGGCCCGTAGTTTCTGGGCGCTGAACAGGTCATTCATGAGGTGACGGGATGTTGCTCTGATGTTCAGGAGTACCCGACGGAGTATAGTGGGGCAGGAGTCGTGGAACAACCATATCTGGTGGAGGCGCGATTGCAGGAGAACAGGCAGGAGAATCCCCGCGGCGAACCGATCATCCGCACGGCCCCGATGCCGGCGGACATGAACGGCAATGGGGACATTTTCGGCGGCTGGGTACTCTCGCAAATGGATATTGCCGGAGGTATCGTGGCGGCGCGGCGGGCCCATGGGCGGGTGGCGACCGTCGCGGTGGACGCCATGCGCTTCCATCAGCCGATCCGGGTCGGAGACCTGGTCTCAATCTATGGTCGAGTGACAAGGATCGGGCAGACCTCGATCAGCGTCTTCATGGAGACCATAGTCCAGCGTCGGCTCGATCCGGGCGAAATCAAGGTCACCGAGGGCACGTTCGTCTATGTTGCCATCGACGAACATGGACGCAAACGCAAGGTAGGGTGATGCAAGCGGGATTTGCGCGGCTGACCCATGTGGCCCTGCATGTGCGGGACGTTGCCGCGTCGGCGGCCTTCTATCAGTCATATTGCGGGCTGGTGCCCACTCATGCCCGCGACCAGGACAAGGTCCAGCCCGTGATCTGGCTGTCGGAACCGGGCAAGGAAGAGGACTTTGCCATCGTCCTGATCGGCGGTGGCACCCGTCCGGCCCAGGGGGATGGCGATTTCAGCCATCTGGGCTTCGCCTGCGACAGCCGGGCGGAGGTAGACCGGGTGGCTGCCCGTGCCGCCGACGAAGATCGGCTGGTGTGGCCGGCGCGACAGGAGCCGCCACCGGTCGGCTATTACTGCGGCATCGCCGATCCGGACGGAAATCTCGTCGAGTTCAGCTTCGGACAGCCGCTTGGCGAGCGACGCTGATCTCTATTGCCGGTGAAGCTTGACGGATACGTGCCGGCCGCCCACCGGCACTTCCGCGTCCTGCTCCTCGCCCATGCCGAGCTTGCGGATATTCACGTTGCGCAGGCCGTTGCGTACAAGGGCCTGGACCACGACCTCGGCGCGGTCCTCGGAGAGCGCCTGGTTGTAACCGGCCGGCCCGACGCGATCGGCATAGCCGTTGACCGTGACGCGGATCGGCGGATTGGCCTGCGCATCCTCCACCACCTTGCGCACGATGCTCTGGCCGAGCGGCGAGATATCGACGCTGTCAAAGGCAAAGAAGATCAGATAGAGCGCGGCCCCATCGCCGGCACTTGGCTGGCCGGGTACCGGAACGCTCGATGTGCCCCGTTCGCCGGCGCAGGCCGCAAGCAGCAGCGCGAGGGAAACAATGGCATAGCGACACCACTGGATCATTCCGGAATGCCCCCATGTCAGAACGACTGAAACGCACTGTGACATGCTGCGGGGGGCAGGGAAAGGACATCATCGCCGGCTGATCCTGCCGTCGAGCGTCGGCCGGACCGGGGAATGACGCGCCAGGTGTTCCACCATCACCTCTTCGACATTCGGCCCGAAGTCATAAGGCTCTATCGCGCGCTCGCGGAAGATCGCGTAGCCATCGCCCCCGCGGCGCAGGAAGTCGTTGGTCGCGATCCGGTAGCGCCGCGCGGGCTCCAGCGGGGCGAACCGCCCATCCGCCTCACGGATCTCGATGGCGAGGATGCGCGCTCCGGTCGGGCGCGCCGGATCGAAGGCGAAACGCAATCCAGCCACCTGCGGAAAACGTCCGCGGCCTTCTTCGAGGCCCGACAAACCATGCTCCAGCGCCGATCGCAGGTCCGCCCCGGTCAGTGCCAGGGTGGCGATGGTATTCTGGAATGGCAGGACCGTCAGCAGGTCGCCATAGGTGATCGTCCCGGCGCGCAAGCCCGCGCGCAGACCGCCGCCATTGGTGATCGCCGCCTGCACTCCCTGATTCACCGTCGCGGCAAGCATGGCGTCCGCCACGAGATTGCCGATGGCGCATTCGCCTGCCCGGCAGCCGCGCTGTTCCAGGTCGATGTCGGTCCTGCCTACGGCACGCAAGCGCAGGGCCTCCAGTGGTTCGGCGAACCGGGCGACGATGGCAGCCACTGTCGGATCCTCCGGCAATGCCTGTGCGAGGATCATGGTATCGCCCGACCAGGACGCAACACGCTCCCCGGGCCCGAACACGATCTCGATGCGACCCAGATACCGCCCATGGGCACCGGCCTGCACGATTGGCACACTGGTGCCGTCCGGCGCCGTCTCCACGATGGGATAGGGGCCAACCGCACCCGCGAGGGAGTTGGAGAGCAGGGAATGGCTGTGGCCGCCCACGATCAGGTCAATGCCCTTGATGCGCCTTGCCACCTCGCGGTCACGCGCCAGGCCGAGATGGCTCAGCACGACGATGCGCCCGATACTCTCCGATTCCAGCACGGAGATGAGGGGCGGCAGCACCTCTTCCGCGCGGCGGAAGACAAGGCGCGGGCCGCTCGAGGATATGGTTGGCGTGTCCTCCGCGGTGAGCCCGATCACGGCGATGCGGCCAGCCAGGGTCTGGAGCACGGCATGGGAGCGAATGAGTCCGGCCAGATGCGGCTCGCCCCGCGCGTCGATATTGGCGGAGAGCACGGGAAATCCGGCGCCGCTGATGAAACTGGCGAGCACTGGCGGACCATTGTCGAATTCATGGTTGCCAATGGCCATGGCGTCGAAACCGATCTGGTTCATCACCGCTAGCTCGGCCGCGCCGCGATGGTAGGTGTAGAAGAGCGAGCCCTGGAACTGGTCGCCGGCATCGAGCAGGAGCAGTGCCTCTCCCCGCCGGCGTGCTTCGTCCCTGAGTGCGGCGACGATTGCGGCAAGCCGCGCGGCGCCACCGACGCAGGCGCCTTTCTCCAAGTCCTGGGGCGTACAGGCAGAGCCGAATTCGTTGACCGGCTGCAGGCGGGAATGCACGTCGTTGACATGCAGGACGGTGAGGCGGTCGAGTGAGACCGGCGCGACGCATGCGGCCAGCGCGGCGAGCAGGAACCATGACGCGGTCAGGCGCAGCAATCGCACGGACATCGGGGCCGAACTCCGACTAGAATGGGAATGCGCGCAAGCCTAGGCGATCGGCTCCGCTTCGGCACGAAGGGAGTTGACAGGCTGCGGGGCTGCTGCGCAAACTTGTTCGCATACGAATGATCGCGAAGCGCTTGGGGGGCGCCGTGTCGTCGGGGAGTTATCAACGGGTCTCCACACTGGACCAGGCTCTGGCGGCGCTGGCGTCGGGCTGCACGATCCTCGCCGGCGGAACCGACTATTACCCCGCGCGCGTTGGCCGCGCACTGGATGACGAGCTGGTGGACATCACCGCCCTTGCCGAGTTGCGCGGCATCGCCGAGGAAGAGACACATTGGCGCATCGGCGCCACGACGACATGGAGCGAGCTCATCGCCACGGACTTGCCACCGCTGTTCGATGGGGTGCGTCTGGCTGCGCGCGAGGTGGGCGGAATGCAGATACAGAATGCCGGCACCCTGGGCGGCAATCTCTGCAATGCGTCGCCGGCCGCCGATGGTGTGCCGCCATTGCTGGCGCTGGATGCGGATGTGGAGCTTTGTGCGAGCAGCGGCAGCCGGCGCAGGCTGCCGCTCGCGGAATTCGTGGTCGGGAACCGGCGAACCGCGCGCGCGCCGGATGAGCTGCTCACCGCCATCCTCGTGCCCAAGCCGCAGGGCCGGGCATCGGGACATTTCCTGAAGCTCGGCGCGCGCCGCTACCTCGTCATCTCCATCGTCATGGTCGGCACGCTGCTCGATCTCGACACGTCCGGCCATGTGCTCCGTGCCGGCGTCGCGGTCGGCGCCAGCGCCGCGACCGCCAGGCGCCTGGGCGGGTTGGAGGCCGCGATGATCGGACGAAAGGCCGATGCCTCGCTCGCCGATCTCGTGCGTGAGGAGCACCTGGAGCCGCTTTCGCCCATCGACGATGTGCGCGGCAGCGCGGCCTATCGCCGTGACGCGGCACTGACCCTGATCCGGCGCAGTCTCGCCACGCTCGGGAGCAGGACATGAACCTGCAGCGGCCAGAGGCACCGGCGGTGCGCTTCATTCTCAACGGCAAGCTTTCCACCAGCCATATGCCGGGACACACGCGGCTCGCCGACGTGCTGCGCGATGAGTTCGGCTTCACCGGCGTGAAGATCGGCTGCAATGCCGGCGATTGCGGAGCCTGCACCATCCTGCTCGACGGGAAGCAGATCTGTGCCTGCCTGACGCCGCTCGGCCAGGCCGCCGGCAAGGTCGTAGTTACGGTCGAAGGACTGATGGCGCATGGCACATTGACCAGGGTCCAGCGTGCATTCCAGAAGCATGGCGCGGCCCAGTGCGGAATCTGCACGCCTGGCATGCTGATGGCGGCGGTGGAATTGCTCGGTCACCGGGAGCATCCGACGGAGAGCGAGACGCTTGATGCGCTGGGTGGCGTGCTGTGCCGCTGCACCGGTTATCGCAAGATCGTCGAGGCGGTGCTCGATGCCGCGAGCGAGGTGAATCTCCCGGCGCTTCCCGAAGCCGGCGCGGCGGTCGGTGCACGCGTACCAAAGGTCGATGGCATCGCCAAGATCACCGGCGCGGAAGTATTCGGCGCCGACGGCATTCCGAAAGATGCGCTCTGGCTGCGGGCCATCCGCTCGCCGCATGCGCGGGCGCGGTTCACCATCGGGGACCTGGCGGACTTCCGGGCGCGCCACCCGCGGATCGAACGTATCATCGTTGCCTCCGATATTCCCTTCAACGGCTTTGGCATATATCCCGATCTCAAGGACCAGCCGGTGCTTGCAGATGGCGAAGTGCGCTATCGCGGCGAGGCGGTTCTGGCCCTAGTCGGCACGCGCGATGCGGTGGAGGCGGTCCGCGAGGCGGAACTGCCGATCCATTACGAACCTGAAGAGCCGGTCACGGGTATCGATGCCGCGATGCGGGCGGGGCGCGCCGTCCAGGCCGCGCGGCCGGACAACCTGCTGATCAGCGGCAAGGTCCGCCGCGGCGATGTGGAGCAGGCGGTCGCCTCGGCGGTGGCCGTGGCGGAAGGTGTGTTCGATACGAGTTTTGTGGAACATGCCTATATCGAGCCGGAGGCCGGTTGGGCCCGCCGCGTCGGCGACCGGATTGAGGTTCACGCAACGACGCAGGCACCGGCGATGGATCTGGAAGAAGTCGCCAACGTGCTGCGCATCGCCCGCGATCAGGTCCGGATAGTGCCGACCGCATGCGGCGGCGGTTTCGGAGGCAAGCTCGACGTCTCGGTTCAGCCGCTGCTCGCGCTTGCGGCGTGGGTCACCGGGCGGCCGGTGGCCTGGGTCTATACCCGGCCCGAAAGCATGATGGCTTCGACCAAGCGCCATCCGGCGCGGGTTATCGTCCGCTTTGCCTGCGACGCGTCGGGCAGGCTGCTCACTGCGGAATCCGATGCGCTGTTCGATACCGGTGCCTATGCGAGTTGGGGGCCCACGGTCGCGAACCGCGTGCCGGTGCATGCGACCGGTCCCTATGCGGTGCCGAACGTGCGCACGACGGGCCGGGCCTATTTCACCAATGCGCCTCCCGCCGGCGCATTCCGTGGGTTCGGGGTGCCACAGGCGGCCATCGCGCACGAAGCGATGATGGACAGCCTGGCCGATGAACTGGCCATCGACCGGCTGGAGTTCCGCCGTATCAATGCCCTCCGCGTCGGCGATGTCACGGCCACGGGCCAGCGGCTGGAAGCAAGCGCGGGCCTGGTTGCCTGCCTCGACGCCCTGGCGCCACGCTGGCAGGCGGCCTGCCGGGAGGTCGCGGCCTTCAATCAACGTGCGCAGGGCGCGTTGCGGCGCGGGGTAGGCATTGGCTGCATGTGGTATGGGATCGGCAATACCTCGATGTCGAACCCTTCGACCATGCGGGTCGGCATCGACCGGAACGGCGCGGTCACGTTTTACAATGGCGCGGTCGATATCGGGCAGGGCTCGAACACGATCCTGTCCCAGATTCTCGCCGACGCCATCGGCATTCCGATCTCGCGGATCCGCCTCGTGATGGGCGATACCGACCGCACGGCCGATGCGGGCAAGACCTCCGCCTCGCGCCAGACCTTCGTCTCGGGCCGTGCGGCCGAGGCGGCTGGCCTCAGCCTGCGCGCGGCCATCTTGCGCTTCGCCAATGCGGGGGAAGAAGCGCGTATCGAAATCGGCGAAGGCCGCATCCTGGTGGAGGAAGCGGGACATCGCCGGGAAATCGATCTCGGCATGCTCGAACCGGACGCGAACGGCGACGTGGTGCGCGGGGAAGGGCGTTTCGATCCGCCGACGACGCCGCTCGATGGTGATGGGCAGGGCATTCCCTATGCGACCTACGCCTTTGCCGCACAGATGGCGGTGGTCGAGGTGGACATGGATCTCGGCACAACGCGGGTCCTTTCGATCCTCGCAGCGCATGATGTCGGCCGCGCCATCAATCCGGTCCAGGTCGAGGGACAGATCCAGGGCGGCATTGCGCAGGGGCTCGGTCTCGCGCTGATGGAAGAGTATCTCCCAGGTCGGACGGAGAACCTGCACGATTACCTCATTCCGACCATCGGCGACGTTCCGCCGATCGAGGTGCTGATGATCGAGGAGCGCGAGCCGCTCGGACCCTCGGGCGCCAAGGGCGTCGGCGAACCTGGGCTCGTGCCGACGGCGCCCGCAATCCTTGGGGCCATTCACCACGCAACCGGGGTTCGTCCGGTCTTCGTACCGGTCACCCCGGACCGGCTGCGTGCCGCCATTCGCGAGAGGAGGGGCGCTTGAGCGAGGATGATGGCATCGTGAAGTGCGATGCCTGCCCGGTTCTCTGCCGCATACGGCCGGGCAAGACCGGGGCCTGCGACCGCTATGGCAACTTCGATGGCCGTCTGACGCGGATGGACCCATTGCTGGTGCTTCAGGCCGCCCGCGAGGGCGCGGGCGTCGTGCCGTTCCTGGAAGGTGCGCGCGATTGGGATGGATCTGTCGTCTCCGGGGTGCCGACTTTCGTCACCGGAATTGGCTCCGGCACGACCTACCCGGATTACAAGCCGGCACCGTTCATCGTCGCGAGCCGACACGACAATGTCGATTTAGTCACGGTGGTCTCTGAAGGGATCTTCAGCTATTGCGGCGTCAAGGTGAAGATCGACACCGACCGCTATCTCGGGCCGGAGCAGGCAGCGGTACGCGTGGATGGCGAGCAGATCGGCCATGTAACCACCGCCGAGTACGGCTCGCAGATGCTGGCGCTGGGTGGCGTGCGGCATCTCACCGGCGGCAGCAAGAAGGAAGGCAATGCCACCTGTGACGCCATGCTGCGTCTCTGCAACAAGGAGGCGGTCGAAGTCAGCATCGATGGCGGCGCCCGGGTCCTGATCCAGTCGGCAAGACCGCCGGTCGTGAACGGCGAACTCGAGGAACGCATGCGGGTCGGCTGCGGTTCGGCGACGATCGGCATGTTCGCCAAGCAATGGCACGGATTGGCGGACGAGGTGATCGTCGTCGACGATCACATCACTGGCGTTCTCACCGAACATCAGGCGGGCCGCTATCTGGACATGAAGCCGGCCGGCATCCGGGTCCGGGGCCGGCGGTCCACGCCCGGCCGGTACTTCCAGGTCGCGGAGCCGGGGCAGGGCTGGGGCGGCACCGATGTCGAGAATCCGCTGGAGATCATCGAGAGGATCGACCCCAAGGCCGCCTGGCCGGGGTTGCGGCTGCTCATGGTTTCCACCACCGGCGAAGACAGCGCCTGGTATGTGCTGGACGAGAAGCTGCGCCCGGTGCCGGAGGCGATGCCGGGTCCGATCGTCAAGGTGGTCGAGCGCATCGCCGAGAATTGCGAGCCGGCGCTCTGTTCGGTGCTGTTCATGGCGGGCGCCGGCGGCTCGCTGCGCGCCGGGGTCACCGAGAATCCGGTGCGCCTCACCCTCTCGGTGAAGGAGGCATTGACCCGGGTCACCGTTGGTGGCGCGCCGGCCTATGTCTGGCCCGGCGGCGGCATCACCCTGATGATCGACGTGGCGCGCACGCCAGACCGTGCCTTCGGCTATGTGCCGACACCGGCGCTGGTGGCGCCCATCGAGTTCACGATGCCGCGCGAGCATTATGCGGCGCTGGGCGGACACGTGGACAGTATCGTGCCGCTGGAGCGTGTGCTGGGCGGCGAACGACTGACGGCGGCCAAAGGCCACCCGGACAATCCCTGGCCCATGGCGGGAGAGAGACGGTGAGCGGCCCGGTCGCGCGCCTGCTTGCCGACGGGCGGCGCCTCCATCTCCAGCATGGGCCCATCGACCTGGTCATCGAGGCATTCACCGCCGATGCACGCGAGATCGGGCGCGCCTATACACAAGCCTGCGATGCATTTCAAAGCGTGCTGGCACGGCTTGTCGAGGAACTTTCCATCCTGCGCGCGCCGCTCGGCACTGTCTATCCGCTGCCGCGCGGCACGGTGGCGCGGCGCATGGTCAGTGCCTGCTGGCCGCATCGGCAGACATTCATCACGCCGATGGCGGCGGTGGCCGGCGCGGTCGCGGACGAGATCCTGGCGGCGATGGTGCAGGGGCGTGAACTCGAACGCGCCTATGTCAACAACGGTGGAGATATCGCCATCCATCTCGGCGCCGGAAAGCGCTTCACCGCGGGCGTCGTCGACAACCAGGACCTTCCTGGCATCGATGCCACCGTCACCATCGAGTCAGGCGACGGCGTGGGTGGCGTCGCCACCTCCGGCTGGCGCGGCCGGTCGCAATCGCTGGGCATCGCCGATGCGGTCAGCGTTCTTGCCGCGAATGCGGCCATGGCGGATGCCGCTGCCACACTCATCGCCAATGCCGTCGATTTCGACCATCCGGCAATTGTCCGGCGGCCTGCGCGCCAGATTCGCGAGGACAGCGACCTTGGCGAACTGCCCGTGACCGTCCAGGTGGGTGCGTTGCCAGACCAGGCGGTCGGCGCTGCCCTGGCCGCCGGACTGGAGCGGGCGCGCGCCATGCGCGGGGCTGGCCTCATCCATGCCGCATACCTTAGTCTTCAGGGGCGCACCCTCACCACGGAGGCGGCGCCATGCCAGATCGCCAGGGGAGCCGAAACATGAGAAAGAGCGGGGTGGTCAAGCCGCCCAAGGTCCAGGTCCGCAAGTTCGTTACCATCGTCGAGGAGATCTGGCACGAAGGTGGCCCCCAGGCGCGCAAGCCACATCTGCGCGGCGCCATCGCGGCGGTGCTGGCCAATCCTTTCGCCGGCCGCTTCGTCAAGGATATCGAGCACTTCATGGAGTCGCTCAACGGCCTTGGCGTCGAGATGTCAGAACGCCTCGTCGCTTCGCTGGGTGGCGATCCGTCAAGGATCGAAGCCTATGGCAAGGGCGCCATCGTCGGCGTGAATGGTGAGCTGGAGCACGGCGCGCTCTGGCATGCGCCGGGCGGGTATGCCATGCGCAAGGTTCTTGGTGGCGCCAAGGCCATCGTGCCTTCGACGAAGAAGGTGGCGCAGACCGGCGGGCGCATCGACATCCCGATCCATCATCGCGAGGCCGCCTACGTGCGCAGCCATTTCGATGCCTTCGAGATCGGCGTGCCCGATGCGCCGCGACCCGACGAGATCGTCTACATTCTGGCAATGACCACCGGCCCGCGCATCCATGCCCGATCGGGCGGGCTCAAGGTGTCCGACATAAAGGTGGGCGACGGGCAGCGCTGAAAGGCCCGCGTCCTTGAGTGGGGAACGACAGGGAAATCACGGACGGAGAGGAGATTTGCAATGAATGACAGGAAGCTTGCACTGGGGCTCGTCGCGATCCTCGCGGGCGGTCTTGCGACCGGGGCGCATGCCCAGGATACGATCAAGATCGGTGAGTTGAACAGTTACAAGGTCTTTCCGGCGTTTCTTGAGCCCTACAAGAAGGGCTGGGAACTGGCGCTGGAGGAGGCGAACAAGGCCGGCGGGGTGCTTGGTCGCAAGATCGAGATCGTCTCGCGCGACGACAATGGCAATCCCGGCGATGCGGTGCGCGTGGCCGAGGAACTGCTCAACCGGGAAAAGGTCGCCTTCCTGATCGGCACCTTCCCGTCCCATGTGGGGCTGGCAGTCAGCGATTTCGCCAAGCAGAACAAGGTGCTGTTCATCGCGGCCGAGCCCTTGACCGACAAGATCGTCTGGCAGAACGGAAATCGCTACACGTTCCGTCTGCGCACTTCGACTTTCATGCAGACGGCGATGCTGGTCCCTGACGCCGTCAAGCTGAAGAAGAAGCGCTGGGCCGTGGTTTATCCAAACTACGAATACGGGCAGTCCGCGACTGCGGCGTTCAAGGAACTGATGAAGAAGCAGCAGCCCGATATCGAGTTCGTCACCGAGCAGGCGCCACCGCTTGGCAAGATCGAGGCGGGCGCCGTGGTGCAGGCGATTGCCGATGCCAAGCCCGATGCGATCTTCTCCTCGCTGTTCGGGCCGGATCTGCAGAAGTTCGTCCGCGAAGGCAACACCCGTGGCCTGTTCAGGAACGTGGCGGTGTTCAACCTGCTTGCCGGCGAGCCGGAATATCTCGATCCGCTGCGCGACGAGGCGCCGGAAGGCTGGTACGTGACCGGCTATCCCTGGGATCAGATCAAGACGCCCGAGCATGCGAAGTTCGTGGCGGCCTATCAGGCCAAGTTCAAGGACTATCCGCGCCTCGGATCGGTCGTGGGCTACGCCGTGGTGCAGAGTGCCGTCGCCGCGATGAAGAAGGCAGGTTCGCTGGATCAAGAGAAGCTGGTCGAGGCGATGAAGGGCCTTTCGCACGAGACGCCCTTTGGCAACATTACCTATCGCGCGCTCGACCACCAGTCGACGATGGGTGCCTATGTCGGGCGCATCGCGGTCAAGAACGGCAAAGGCACCATGGTCGACTGGTATTTCGCCGATGGGGCGAAGTTCCTGCCGTCCGACGAAGAGGTGCGCAAGATGCGCCCGGCGAACTAGCCCGGCGCATGTCCTGACGCAATCTCGGACTTTCTCCGTCCGTTCCTCTCGATCATGAAGAGGGACGGGCGGAGCGGGTCTGGCACGTGATCGAGGTTTCGACGATCCCGCCGCGCGTTGCGCTGCGGACTCGCGCAAGATATTGGCCAGAATGTCTTTCTCCGCCATCGTAATCCAGTTTCTGAACGGCCTCGCGGGAACATCCTCGCTGTTCCTGGTGGCCGCCGGGCTTTCGCTGATTTTCGGCGTGTCGCGCATCGTGAATTTCGCGCACGGCTCCTTCTACATGGTGGGCATCTATCTCGCCTACAGCCTGATCGAATATTTCGGGCGCGGCTCCGCGCTGGGATTCTGGGGCGCGATCCTGCTCGCCGGTCTCGGTGTCGGGCTGATCGGCATCGTCGTCGAGCTGGTGCTGTTGCGGCGCATCTACCAGGCGCCGGAACTCTTCCAGCTCCTCGCCACTTTCGGCCTGGTGCTCGTCATCAAGGACGTGGCGCTGTGGATCTGGGGCGCGGAAGAGCTGTTCGGGCCACGCGCGCCCGGCCTGCGCGGCGGGATCGAAATCATGGGACGGACCCTGCCGGAATATGACGCAATCCTGATTGTCATCGGACCGGTCATTCTCGGTCTGCTCTGGCTGCTGCTGACACGCACCCGGTGGGGCACGCTGGTGCGGGCGGCTACCCAGGATCGGGAGATGGTCGGTGCGCTCGGCGTGAACCAGGCATGGCTATTTACCTCTGTCTTTGCGCTGGGCGCCTTTCTCGCCGGTCTCGGCGGCGCGCTGCAGATCCCGCGCGAGCCGGCCAACCTGCTGCTTGATGTGACGGTGATCGGCGATGCATTCGTGGTGGTGGTGGTTGGCGGCATGGGATCGATCCCGGGCGCCTTCCTTGCGGCCTTCATCATCAGCCAGATCAAGGCGTTCTGCATCGGTATCGGCACGGTGGAAGTGTTCGGCGCGAGCTTCGCCATGTCGAAGTTCACCCTCGTCGCCGAGTTCGTCGTCATGGCCATCGTTCTCGTGGTCCGCCCCTGGGGATTGCTTGGCCGGCCACAAGCCATGCCACGTCATGCCGGCGCGGCGGAAGAGCGCATCTCGCTGGCCTCGCGACCGCTCTCCATGGCGGCATTCGCGGTTCTCGCGATTCTTATCGTGCTGCCGGCAACCGCCGACACCTACACCCTGGTGCTGCTGGTCGATATCTTCGTCTTCGCCCTGTTCGCGGCCAGCCTGCATCTGATGATGGGGCCGGGCGGCATGGTCTCCTTCGGTCATGCCGCCTATTTCGGCCTCGGCGCCTATGGCGCCGGCCTGCTGCTGCTGAAGGCCGGCCTGCCGATGGAGCTGGCGCTGGCGCTTTCGCCGCTGGTCGGCGCGTTGGGGGCCCTGATCTTCGGCTGGTTCGTGGTGCGGCTTTCGGGCGTCTATCTCGCCATGCTGACCCTCGCCTTCGCGCAGATCACCTGGGCCTCGGTTTATCAATGGGACGAGTTCACGGGCGGCTCCAACGGCATCGTCGGCGTCTGGCCGGCGGAATGGCTGACGTCCAAGACGGTCTTCTATTTCATGACCCTGCTTCTGTGCGGCGCCAGCTTGTGGCTGATCCGGCGCATAATTCACGCGCCGTTCGGCTATACCCTCCGCGCCGGCCGCGACAGTCCACTACGCGCTGATTCCATCGGTATCGACCTGCGCCGTCATCAATGGATCGCCTTCACCATCGTGGGCGCCTTCGCCGGCCTCGCCGGCGGCATCTTCGCCTTCTCCAAGGGCTCGATCTCGCCGGAAGGCCTGGCCATCCCGCGTTCGGTGGACGGGCTGGTGATGGTGCTGCTGGGCGGCGTGCAGACGCTTACCGGGCCGGTCGTCGGCGCCGCGGTTTTCACCTGGCTCCAGGACGAGGTGGCGCGCCAGACGGAATATTGGCGAGCGCTGCTCGGGCTCACCATCATCGGGCTGGTTCTTGCCTTCCCGCAAGGCATTGTCGGTTTCGTCAAGGCGCGGCTGCCGGCACGGCTTGGAGGTGGCCTGTGAGTGTTCTTAAGGTCCAGGACCTCGCCAAGAGTTTTGGCGGCGTGCGCGCCGTCCAGGGCGTCAGCTTCACGGTCGAGGCGGGAGAGCTTCTCGCCCTGATCGGGCCCAATGGCGCCGGCAAGACGACCTGCTTCAACATGCTCAATGGCCAGCTTCGGCCCGACCAGGGCGAGGTTGAACTGGGCGGCGAAAGCATTCGTGGCCTCGCGCCGCGCGAGATCTGGCGCAAGGGCGTCGGCCGGACGTTCCAGATCACCGCCACCTTTGCTTCGATGACCGTCATCGAGAACGTGCAGATGGCGCTCGTCTCGCACGACCGCCGCACGCTGGGCCTCTTCGCCCGGACGGCCGGGCTTTATCGGAAGGAAGCGCTTTCGCTTCTCGACCTGGTCGGCATGGCCGACCAGTCGGAGCGACCCTGCGGCGTGCTGGCCTATGGCGATCTGAAGCGGGTCGAACTGGCGGTGGCGCTCGCCAATGGTCCGCGCCTGCTGTTGATGGACGAGCCAACTGCAGGCATGGCACCGCAGGAGCGCATCGCGCTGATGGCGCTCACCGCCGAGATCGTGCGCGCGCGCAACATTGCCGTCCTCTTCACCGAGCATGACATGGACGTGGTTTTCGCCCATGCCGACCGAATCATCGTCCTCAACCGCGGCGAACTGATTGCCGAGGGCGCGCCCGAGGCGGTGCGCGCCAATGCGCGCGTCCAGCAGGTCTATCTCGGTTCCGGGGGACATCACTGATGCTGCGCGTCGCAGGCCTGCATGCCTATTACGGACAGGCGCATATCCTGTCGGACGTGTCGCTGGAGGGGAACGCCGGTGAAGTCGTGGTGCTGCTGGGGCGCAACGGCGCCGGCAAGTCGACGACGCTGAAAAGCATCATCGGACTCGTGCGGCCGGCCCAGGGCGAGATCACCTTCGAGGGCCGGCGCATAGACGGCCTCTCCGCGCACCGCATTGCGCGGCTTGGCCTCGGCTATGTTCCCGAGGAGCGGCGCATCTTCACTGACCTGACGGTGATGGAGAATCTCGAGGTCGGCCGCCAGCCGTCCCGCGCCGGCGCGCCGGCCTGGAGCCCGGATCGGCTGTTCCGCCTGTTTCCCAATCTGGGCGAGATGCGCAACCGACCGGGCGGGCGGATGTCAGGCGGCGAGCAGCAGATGCTCACCATCGCCCGCACCCTGATGGGCAATCCGCGCTGCATCCTGCTCGACGAGCCGTCCGAGGGCCTGGCCCCGGTGATCGTCGAGCAGATGGCGGCAACGATCCGCGAACTCAAGCAGGAAGGACTGTCGGTCGTTCTCTCGGAGCAAAACCTGCATTTCGCCGCCTCGGTCGCCGATCGCGCCACCATCATCGAGAAAGGCCGAATCCGCTATACCGGCAGTATGGCGGAACTGCAGGCCAACGACGCCATTCGCGCGCAATATCTTACAGTCTGAGGGCACATGGGCAGTATTGCGGGCATCGATGTCGGAGGCACCTTCACCGACCTGATCCTGATCGATGACGAGAGCGGTCAGGTGGAGATCGCCAAGGTCCCGACCACGGTGGACAATCAGGCCTTTGGCGTCATTGCCGCGCTCAGGGCCGTGAACGCGGATCTGGCGAGCCTTTCGGCCATCGTGCATGGCACGACGACGACGACCAATGCCCTGCTCGAGCGCAAGATCGCCCGCGTCGGGCTGATCACCACGCAGGGATTCCGCGACGTGCTGGAGCTTGGCCGGCGCACCCGACCGAAACCCTATGGCCTGATCGGCGGGTTCGAGCCGCTGATCCCGCGCGAATTGCGCCGCGAGGTGCCGGAACGCATCGATGCCGATGGCGAGGTGGTGGTAGCGCTTGACGAGGCCGCCGTCGCGGTGGCGGCGCGCGAACTCCTTGAGGCCGGCGCGGAGGCGCTGGTGGTGCATTTCCTCCATTCCTATCTCAACCCGGAGCATGAGCGGCGTGCCCGCGACGTCGCCGCCCGCCATTGGCCGAACGGACATGTGACGGCGGGTCATGCCATCATGTCCGAGTACCGCGAGTATGAGCGCGGCGTGACGGCGGCGGTCAATGCGGCGGTGCAACCGATCCTGCACCGCTACATCCGGCGGCTCGAGACGGAACTGAAGGCGCAGGGATTCAGCCGCGATCTGCTGGTGATGCAGGGCAATGGCGGCACGGTGGCCGCATCCATCGTCGCCGAGGCGGCCGTCAATACGGTGATGTCCGGGCCGGCGTCCGGCGTCATCGCGGCCGCCTTTACCGCGCGCGCCGCCGGATTTCCCAATGTGATCACTTACGACATGGGCGGCACTTCTTCCGATGTCGGCCTGATCCAGAACTCCGTGCCGCAGGTCTCCTCGGAGCTGGAGATCGAGTATGCGATGCCCGTGCATGTACCGATGGTGGACGTGCATACGATCGGCGCCGGTGGCGGGTCCATCGCGCAGGTCAACGAATCCGGCATGTTGCAGGTCGGGCCGGAAAGCGCCGGTGCCAGCCCGGGCCCGATCTGTTATGGGCGCGGTGGCGAGCGGCCGACCATTACCGACGCCAATCTTCTGCTTGGGCGGCTCAACCCCGAAAAGTTGCTGGCGGTGGACAGTCCGGTAAGCCTTGAGAAGGTCGGCGAACTGATCAAACGCGCGGTCGGCCGGGCACTCGGCCTCGATGCGACGGAGGCCGCCGCGGCGATCCTCCGCATCGCCAACGACCGAATGGCGGGCGCCATTCGCATGGTAAGCCTGAGTCGCGGGCACGATCCGCGCGACTTCGCGCTGTTCGCCTTCGGCGGCGCCGGCCCGCTGCATGCAGCGGCGCTGGCACGCGAGCTTGCCATTCCGAGGGTTCTGATCCCGGCGCGCCCGGGCATTACCAACGCGCTCGGCTGCGTCGTCGCAGATATCCGGCATGACTATGTTAAGACCGTGAACCGGCCGCTCACCGACCTCGACCCCAGGCTGCTTCTCGAAACCATCCGGGCGCAGATCGACGAGGGCAAGGCGACCATTGCGCGCGAGGGCGTGGAGGTGGAGGGCATCACGCTGCTGCATTCCGCCGACATGCAGTTCCAGGGGCAGAGTCATATCCTTTCCGTGCCGCTGCCACGGCTCGATGTGACGCGCGAGGAACTCCATGCCGCCTTTGCGAGCGCCTATTGGCAGCGTTTCGAGGTGGAGCTGAAAGAGATCCGGCCCATTCTGGTCAACCTGCATACCGCCGTGATCGGGCGCCGCAGCGCGGTGGATCTCAAGGCGCTGGCGCGCGCCGAACGCAGCGACACTCTGGCCGGCGCCCAGGTGGCGGAGCGTCAGGTCTGGTTCGAGGGGGGCTCGCGCGCGACGCCGATCTATCGGCGCGAGCTTCTGCCGGAGCGGGCCCGCTTCGAAGGCCCGGCGATCGTCGAGCAACTTGACACGACCATCGTCATCGAGCCGGACAACCGGGTGGAGATGGATGAATATGGCAACCTGATCCTCGCCATCTTGCCCATGAAAGGGGCTGGGTGAAAGGATGGGGTGGGGAGCGAAACATGACACGTAACATCGATCCGGTGACGCTCGCGGTGGTGCAGAACGGATTGCAGCAGGTCTGCAATGAAATGGACCTCGCCTTCGTCCGGGCAGCATTTTCGCCAGTAATCTCGGAAGCGCTGGACCGCTCGGACGGCATCTATCATCGCGAGACGGGCGAACTGATCGCCCAGGGTGAACTGGGCCTGCCGGTCTTCGTCGGCACCATGCAATTCTCCACCCAGGCGGTGATCCAGCGCGCCCGCGACGTGCAGCCCGGCGACATCTTCATCGTCAACGACCCCTATCTCGGCGGCACGCACCTCATGGACGTGAAATTCGTGAAGCCGTTCTTCTTTCGCGGCAGGCTGTTTGCCTGGCTCGCCAATACCGGCCATTGGCCCGATACCGGGGGCATGGTGCCGGGCGGATTCTCCGCCAATGCGACCGAAGTGGAGCAGGAGGGGCTGCGCCTGCCACCGGTGAAGCTCTACAAGCGGGGCGAGATCGACGAGGAGATACTTTCCATCATCCTCTCCAACATCCGCATCGCCGACCAGCGCATCGGCGATATCAAGGCGCAGGCGGCGGCGCTGGCCATCGGCGAGAAGCGGCTCGCGGCGCTGATCGAGCGCTATGGCGAGGAAACGGTCGAGGCCTGTATCGCCGAGCTGAAGGAGCGGGCGGAGCAGCAGATGCGCGCCCGCATCGCCACCATCCCGGATGGCGTGTACGAGGGTGAAGCCTTCGTCGATTCCGATGGCGTTGTGGACGCGCCGCTGCGCATCGCCATGAAAATCACGAAGAAGGACGATGGGCTGAGTTTCGACATGAGCGGGTCCAGCCCGCCTTGCCAGGGGCCGATGAACTCGGTCATCGCCACCACGAAGTCATCGATCTACCTGGCGATGAAGCACATCTTCCCGGAGGTGCCGATCAACGCCGGGACCTTCGCCCCGCTCGAAGTGCTGGAACCGGAGGACACCTTCCTCTATGCGAAGTATCCGCGGCCCGTGTCCGGCTGCGCGGCGGAAGTATCGCAGCGCATCGCAGAGGCGGTCTTCAACGCCATGGTCAAGGCGATTCCCGACCGGCTCTTCGCCGCCCCGGCCGGAACCTCGGGCAATTTCGCGCTCGGCGGCCACGATCCCAAACGCGGCCGCTCCTACGT
The DNA here is from genome assembly GCA_026126215.1 of Alphaproteobacteria bacterium. Lineage (GTDB taxonomy): Bacteria > Pseudomonadota > Alphaproteobacteria > Ferrovibrionales > Ferrovibrionaceae > JAHCJQ01. The sequence goes on along the minus strand of JAHCJQ010000007.1, from coordinate 42,089 downwards.
CATGTACGTGATCTCCGGCGGTGGCTATGGCGGCTTCCGCGGTGGCGATGGAATCTCCAACGGCTGCTCCACCATCGGCATCTCCAAGACCACGCCGATCGAGGTGATGGAGCAATATTACCCGGTCCTGTTCGAGGAATATTCGCTGCACGAAGGCTCCGGCGGGGCTGGGCGCTGGCGCGGCGGGTTCGGCGTCAACTATACGATCCGGCTGCGTCGCGGCGAGGCGCGGGCCTCCATGGTGATGGATCATGGGCGCTTCGGTCCTCAGGGTGCGCTGGGCGGGCGCGATGGCGGCACCAACCGCGTGCGTGTCGAGCGGAATGGGAAAGTCTATGTGCCGCCGCATCTCTCCAAGGATCAGGATATCCGCATTGCGCCCGGCGACCGCGTCCATGTCTCGACACCGGGCGGCGGCGGCTATGGCGATCCCCTCGAGCGCGATCCGGCGCTGGTCGCCCGCGACGTGCGGCGCGGCTACTACACGCAGGCCGAGGTGCGCGAGCGTTTCGGCGTGGTGCTGAACGAAACCGGCGAGGTCGATGGCACGGCGACGCGGGCGGCGCGGGAGGGGGCCAGAGGTCCCAATCAAGCCTGATCGCGGCCGGCCGCGCCGCGCCCTGTCGCCGCTGCGGCTCGCTTTCCCGGCCGCCCTCGCTCCACGCAGGATGCCGGGCCTGTTTCCCGAGCCGGTGGCCAGCGTACCTTCGCGCCCGTTCATGACGCGCCCGAACAGGGCGCGATAGCGCTGGTGAATCTGTTCTAGTTCGCGCTCCGCAATTTCGGCGGGCGCGGCGATGGCCGAGGGATGGACATGCTCGCGACACTGGGCGAGCGCCTGGAAGTTGTGGAGCGCGACCTTGAGCCAGGTTATGTGGTCCTCCAGCGCGAAGACGGCCTCGCGCACCTCCTCGCTCACGTCGCCTCTCGGCTTCTGCCGCCGTTCGGTCTGTTTCATTCGCGCCGGTCCCTGTCATGGGCGGCATTCGCCCAGGCCAGCGGGCTGCGCTGGCGCGGGGAGCTGAAAACAGGCACGTACACCTGCGGTCTTCTTCCCCTCGCGGGTCTTCTATCCGCCGCACTCCCGACCACAGGTCGCAGCACCGGACTTAGGGATCCGGGCAAAAAGAGTGCCGCAGTCTGACGGGGCGGCGGCCGGTACGTGAGGTGTTTTCAGCGCCGCCGTCAGCCTGCGACCAATCCGGATTGACGTCAAGAAATCGAGTGTACGCCGAAAGACCTAGGAATCAACAGGGCATCAATTATTTTGAGTGTAACGTGTTACTTTACACAGAACATGCATTCCGGCATGGAGGGTTCACCGCCTCTCCGGGGACCGGTCCGATGAATGGAGCCTGTCAGTGACGCGGTACTGGCGAATAATCTTCAGCATCGACCAGCAGACAAGAGAGATCGTGAACCTTGACTTCGAGGACCATCACTGAGGATTGATCATGGCTAAGGGGCAGGGAGTTCGGATGCGTAGCCCGATTCATCCGGGCGCGTTCATCAGGTTGGAAATAGTCGATCCGCTCGGATTGACGGTAACGGAGGCTGCGCGGGTGCTGGGGGTTACCCGCCCCGCGCTGTCGACATTGCTGAACGGCCGCGCGAGCCTGTCGCCTGAAATGGCCTTGCGAATCGAGAAGGCTTTCGGCGTATCGATGGATACGCTTCTGCGCATGCAGGGAAGCTATGACATTGCTGCCGCGCGAAGGCGGGAGGGGGAAATCAGGGTCACACGCTATCGCGGTCGGCGCACCGCCACATCATGACGGGATGCCTGCGCTATTTCTTCCGGAACTCCCCGCGCGAGATATTGCCGTTGATGTTGAACTCGCCGTCGAGCGCCCCGTCCGCGCGCATGACATAGCTGACCACTGCGCCATTCTCGAACGGAGCGAGGGTGAGCCGGTTGCCCTCGATGCGCCCGGTGACCGGCGCGCTGCCGCGGACGAAGCGCCCTTCCGGATGGTCGCCCCAGGCATAGGTGCCGGTAATCCGGCCATCGGCCGCCACCGTCTCGATGGCGATATTGCTGTCGAGCGCCGGCAGCCAGGTGCCGAACCAGATGCCGGAGAAGGCGGCTTGCCGCGCCGGGACATTTGCCGCCGGGCGGCTGATCGCCGAGGCGTCGACGACAGGTGCCGGCCGCAGCACGCAGCCGGCGAGCAGGACGGCCGCAAAAAGGATCGGCAAATGCTTCATGCTCAGGTCCTCGTGGTGCCGGCGCGGGTCAGCGCCGCGTCGATATCGCGTTCCAGGTTGTGGATCCAGCGGTTGTAATTGCGGTGGATCTCGCCGCCCGACTGCAGCAGGTTGTCGCTCTCCACCAGCGTGATCGAATAGCTGCGGGTGCTGAAGCGCACGTCGATGCGCGCGTAATGTCCGCGCTCGCGTAGCACCCCCTGCAATTGCCCGGCTGCCTGCTTCTCGAAGCGCCAGCCGCGCCGCGAGCCGGCGGCAACAATCTGTCGCTCGATCTCCGCCAGGGACAGGCCCTGGGCATGGATCGGCAGCGCCTGATCCTGCACGTTGTAGACCGGCTGGGTGCGGTCGCAGCCGGCAAGGAACAGGAACGCGAGGCAGGCGGCGAGCGCCGCCCGGATGGACTGTGACATGCGGAAGCCCCCGTATGGTCACGCGACGGCTTGATGTTATCCTACCGGGAGGGAACAGGAATAGTGCCCCGGGCCGCCGGTTAGGCCCGCATTAACCTTGGCGCCCTAGCAATGGATCTCCGCACCGAACCAGTCCAGTCCCGCTCCGATGACGAATTACAACCTCGAACGTTTCACGGTCCTGGTCGTCGACGACAACCGCTACATGCGCCAGCTCCTGACCATGGCGCTGAAGGCGCTCAGCGTCGGCCAGGTGCGGCAGGCCGAGCATGGCGGTGAGGCCATCGAGATTCTCAAGCTGATGGCGCAGGATCCGATGAAGGCCGGCATGATGTCGGTCGATGTCATTTTCTCCAACTGGCAGATGTCGCCGGTGGACGGGCTGATGCTTCTGCGCTGGGTGCGTCGCGCCAAGGAAAGCCCGAACCGCTTCATTCCTTTCGTCATGGTCACGGGTTATGCCGACCCGAAGCGCGTCGCCGAGGCCCGGGACATGGGAGTGACCGAGATCCTGGCGAAGCCCTTTTCCGTGCAGGGCGTGGCGGGACGCCTGCAGCAGGTGATCGAGCGGCCGCGCCAGTTCGTCCATACCATGACCTATTTCGGTCCGGACCGCAGGCGGCGCCAGCAGGTCTTCATGGACGATGACCGGCGCCTGCTCACCGATGCCGATCCGGAAGTGGAGATCGTTCATGACTAGCACGACGCCGCGCGGCAAGGGGCAGGTCCGCGTCCGCTTCTACCGTTTCCGCAACCGCCTCAAGGAGAAGGCGATGGGGCTTGGCGGCAGCGGGCAACTGGGCGGCTTCAGCCGCGAGGCGCTGGAGAAGGCGGAAGCCGAGTTCGCGAAAATGGCGGAGGATTATCCGGACTGGGTCGGCGGCTACACGACCCAGCTCTATGCGGAGTTCAGCGCCGCCGAAGGTCGCGACACGGCGCATCGCATGGCCAGCTTCCGCAGCATCAACCAGCTCGCCCATGAACTGAAGGGGCAGGGCGGCACGTTTGGTTATCCGCTCATCACGACCTTCGCGGAATCGCTCTATTCCTTCACCACCAGCGGCGCCGGGACGAGCGACAATCACATGGCGATCATCAAGGCGCATATCGACGCCATCAATGCCGTCATCAAGGGGCGGGTAAAGGGCGATGGTGGCGACATCGGCCACCAGCTCGGCGAGACGCTCAACAAGGCCATCGAAAAATACAGCGTGGTCGGCTGACGCGGCGCTGGTGCTATCTCTCGACGCTGACGCCGCGCCAGAAGGCGACGTGATCGCGGATGTTGGCCGCGGCTTGCTTCGGCTCCGGATAGAACCAGGCCGCATCCGGGTTCTCCTTGCCGTCCACGATCAGGGTGTAGTAGCTCGCCGTCCCCTTCCATGGGCAAACGGTGTGGGTGGGGCTCGGGCGGAAATACTCCTGGCGGATGGTCTCCGGCGGAAAATAGACATTCCCTTCCACCAGCTCGAACCGGGCACTTTCGGCGATCACCTTTCCGTTCCATATGGCGCGCGGCATGGGGTTTCTCCCTGGGCGTTTCCGGTTGTTCAGGCTGTGCGCCAGACCACGGGATACTGCTCGCTATCCAGCGGCTCGCCGTCCTTGAGGCGGGGGTTGCGCAGGCCCGGATGGGAGCCGGGGCCGGCATAATAGACGGCATCGCGCCCGCAATAGCGCACCGTGTAGCCGCGCCGGCGGCGGTCGGTGGTGAGGTTGCCGCCGGCACCATGCACGCACAGCGCATGGAAGGCGAGAACGTCGCCCGGCGCCATGTCCCAGGAAACGATGTCGAGGCGCGCCCGCTCGGCCTCGAGATCGGGCATGGGCTCATAATCGGGATTGCGTTCGTAGATGTTGCCGCCCGGGGCGAAGGGCTCGGCCTGGAACCAGCGGTTCCAGCGGTGCGATCCGCGCACGAACTCCACCGCGCCGCTTTCCTTCGTCACCGGATCGAGGGCGAGCCAGAAGGACATGACCGGCCAGCCCCGGACCGGCCAGTAGGGCTGGTCGTTGTGCCAGCGTGTCGGTTGGCTCGTCCCTGGTTCCTTCACGAAGAGCTGGTCGTAGAAGAGATTGACCTTGTCGGTGCGGAGCAGTCGGGCCGCCAGTGCCGGCAGCGGGGAATGGAGGCAGTAATCGCGGAAGTCGGGATCGTTCTCCCAGAGGCGCATGTTGCCGTGGAATCGGCCGCCACCGGGCGCGCCATAGCCATGGTGGAACGGGCCGGGGTTGGCGATATCCCGCTCGATGGCGGCGGCGAGGCGGTGCAGCCAGTCGGGGCCGATGACGCCGCGCAGGATGATTGCGCCATCGCGCGCGAAGGTTTCGATTTCCGCGCTGCCGGCGGCGGTTTCCCTGGCTTCGCTCACGCGCGTCTCCCCTGAATCTGTTCGGCGCAAGTGGCGCATGGGCCGATGCTTTCTGTCAATCCGGCGCCGCCTTGACTTGCAGGCACGGAAAAACTAGAACATTACATGAACATAATCGACTGTCCTATTCAGACCATGTCTCAGATATTCGTGATAGAGGACTGTAAAAAAACAGATATCTCCATCCTGAAAACCCGCACCCGGGCGATCGAGGCTGGCCCAGCCGCCACTCGCCCGCAGATCCTGTCGTTTGGCATCGCCCCGCTCGACGCGGCACTGCCGGATGGCGGCCTGGGCGCGGGCCTGCTGCACGAGGTAAGCGGGGCGGCGGGCGATGCGGCGGCGCGCGGTTTCGTAGCCGCGCTGGCCGGCCGCTTCGCCGGGGCGCGGGGCGAGGCGCCAGTGCTGTGGTGCCGGCTGCGCGGCGCGGGGCAGGAGGATGGCGCCCTGTATGGTCCCGGCCTGGTCCGCTTCGGCCTGCGGCCGGACCGGCTGCTGCTGGTGCTGGCGGAGCGGCCGGCAGAACTGCTCTGGGCCATGGAGGAGGGCTTGCGCTGCCGCCATCTGGCGGCGGTGATCGGCGAGGGGGTTGCGAGTGGCCTGTCCGCCTCGCGACGGCTTCAGCTCGCGGCCGGCACCAGTGGCGTCGCCGCTTTCCTGTTGCCGCCGCCTGGTGGAAGAGCCAGCGCTTCGGCGGCCGCCACCCGCTGGCATGTCGTCGCGATGCCGGGCCGGGCGGTGCCATGCTGGCGGGTCGAATTGCGGCGGGCGCGGGGTGGCGGTCGGCCCGGAGACTGGATAGTGGAGTGGGAGGATGCGGCGTTTCGTTTCCGTCTGGCTGCCCCACTGGCCGACCGATCGTTGGTGCCGGCAGCATCCCGATGAGGCGGGACAGCCGCTCGCACTGGTGACGGCGGGGCCGGGCGGGCTGCGGCTGGCAGCACTTGATCCCCTGGCGGCGGCTGGGGGGCTTGGTATCGGCATGCCGCTCGCCGAGGCGCGGGCGCTGCTGCCCGGCCTGTCCAGCGCCCCGGCCGATCCGACCGGCGATGCGGAAGGACTGGCCGCGCTCGCCGACTGGTGCGGCCGCTTCTCCCCCTGGATCGCGGTGGATGGCGCGGACGGGCTGATCCTCGATGTTTCGGGCCTTGCCCATCTGTTCGGCGGCGAGGCGGCGCTGTTGCAGGAGATCGGGCGGCATCTTGCGCGTCTCGGCCTGCATCACCGGCTGGCGCTGGCCGGCAGTCCGGCCGCCGCCTGGGCCTGGGCGCGCCATGGCGATGGCGGCCGCCTCGATCCCTCGGCCGGTCTCGCGCCGCTCCTGGCGCTGCCGGCGGCGGCGCTGCGCCTGCCGGCGGAGATGGTGGCGGATCTGGCCCGCCTTGGCCTGCGCCGCGTCGGCGATCTGGCGCGCCTGCCACGCGCGCCGCTCACCCGCCGCTTCGGCCTGCAGCCCGGCCAGCGCCTCGATCTGCTGTTGGGTGAAGCCATGGAGCCGATCTCGCCACGCCATCCACCGGCGGAGCGGCGCTGTCGTATCGCTTTCGCCGAACCCATCGGCCGGGCGGAGGATCTGGACGTCGCGCTGGAACGGCTGATCGCCGAACTCTGCCGGCTGATGGAACGGAGCGGGCTGGGGCTGAGCCGGCTCGAACTGGTCTGCTACCGTGTCGATGGCGCGACGCAGCGCCTTGCCCTCGGCCTGGCGCAGCCGAGCCGCGAGGCCGGCCATATCCACCGCCTGTTCGCGGCCCATGTGGAGTGCATCGATCCCGGGTTTGGCATCGAGGCAATGATTCTGGAAGCGGTCGAATCCAATCCGCTGCCGCCGGCGCAGGCTGGCCTGGCCCCGGATGCCGGAGCCACGCGCGATCTCGCGCAACTTCTCGACCGCCTGGTCAACCGCCTGAGCCCGGCCCGCGTGCTGCGGCTTCTGCCCGGCGACAGCCACTGGCCGGAACGGGCCATGCGACTGGGGCCGGCGCCCCATTCCGGCCGCCAGCCGGGCGCATGGGAAGAGGAAGAAAGGCTGCGTCCGCTCTGCCTGCTGCCCGCGCCCGAGCCGATCGAAATGGAAATGGCGGATGGCGAGGAGGAATCTCCGCGCGCCTTCCGCTGGCGGCGCGTCCGCCGCCTGCTGGGCGGCAGCGAAGGACCGGAACGGATCGAGCCGGAATGGTGGCGGCAGGGGGCGGGTGCCCGCGCGCGCGACTATTACCGGATCGAGGATGTGACGGGGCGGCGTTACTGGATCTACCGCGAGGGCGCGCGCTGGTACCTGCACGGGCTATTCGCATGAACTACGTGGAGCTGGAGGTCACCAGCAACTTCAGCTTCCTGCGCGGCGCCTCCCATCCGGACGAACTGGCGCTGGCGGCGGCGGCACTCGGTTATTCCGCCATCGGCATCGCCGACCGCAACAGCCTGGCCGGCGTGGTGCGCGCCCATGTCGCGGCGAAACGCGCCGGCATCCGCCTCGTGGTCGGCGCCCGCCTCGATTTCCTCGATGCGCCGAGCCTGCTCTGCTTCCCCGAGGACCGTGCCGCCTATGGCCGGCTCTGCGAACTGCTCACCATGGGCAAGCGGCGGACGGAGAAGGGCAAGTGCGCCCTCTATTTCGCCGATCTCCAGGCATTCGCCGAAGGCCAGTGGCTGGTGGCCCTGCCGGAAGGCCGCCTCGACGACGCCTTCCGCCAGCATCTCGCCCGCCTCAAGGCCATGGCCGGCCGGCGGGCCTCGCTCGCCGCGCGGCATCTCTATCGCGGCGACGACCTGCGACGCATCGCGCGGCTGGTCGCGCTCGCCACCGAAGCCGGCCTGCCGCTTCTCGCCAGCAACGACGTGCATGCCCATGTCGCGGAACGCCGCCCGCTGCTCGACATCCTGGCCTGCATCCGCGAAGGCGTCAGCATCCACGAGGCCGGCCGGCGATTATTCGCCAACGCCGAACGGCATCTCAAGGCGCCGGCGGCGATGGGGCGATTGTTCCACCGCTGGCCGGAGGCGCTCGCCCGGGCGGGGGAGGTCGCCGATGCCTGCCGCTTCTCGCTCGACGAACTGCGTTACGAATACCCGCTCGAGACGACGACGGATGGCGCCACGCCACAGCAGGAACTCGAACGCCTTGTCCGCCAGCATGCAGCCGAGCGCTACCCCGAGGGCCTGCCGCCCAAGGTGCGCGCCGCGCTGGCGCACGAACTGGCACTGATCGGCCAGCTTGGTTACGCGCCGTATTTCCTGACCGTGCACGATCTCGTCCGCTTCGCACGCGCCCGCGGCATCCTCTGCCAGGGCCGCGGCTCCGCCGCCAATTCGGCGGTCTGCTTCTGCCTCGGCATCACCGCCGTCGATCCGGCGCGCATCGACCTGCTGTTCGAGCGTTTCATTTCCGCCTCGCGCAACGAGCCGCCGGACATCGACGTCGATTTCGAGCATGAGCGGCGCGAGGAGGTGATCCAGTACATCTACGCCAAATATGGTCGCGACCGGGCCGGCCTCGCGGCGACGGTGATCAGCTATCGACCGCGCAGCGCCATCCGCGATGTCGGCAAGGCGCTCGGCCTTTCCCTCGACGCGGTGGACCGCCTCGCCCGCGGCATATGGGGCTGGGGGCGAGAGGGAATAGATGCCCGCCATGTGCGTGCCGCCGGCCTCGATCCCGACGATCCGACCATCGCCCGGCTGCTCGACCTGGTGGGAGAGATTCAGGGATTTCCGCGCCACCTCTCCCAGCATGTGGGCGGCTTCGTCATGACGCGCGGCCCGCTTTCGAGCCTGGTGCCGATCGAGAACGCGGCGATGGAGGAGCGCACCGTCATCGAATGGGACAAGGACGATCTCGACGCGCTTGGCATGCTGAAGGTGGACGTGCTCTCGCTCGGCATGCTGACCTGCATCCGCAAGGGTCTCGAACTGGTCGGCATCCATCACGGCCGCCCCCTGTTGCTGGCGGACGTGCCGCCGGAAGACCCTTGCGTCTACGACATGCTCTGCCAGGCGGATTCCATCGGCGTCTTCCAGGTGGAAAGCCGGGCGCAGATGACCATGCTGCCGCGCCTCAGGCCGCGCAATTTCTACGACCTCGTGATCGAGGTGGCGATCGTGCGCCCCGGCCCGATCCAGGGCGACATGGTGCATCCCTATCTGCGCCGGCGCCGCGGCGAGGAGAAGCCGGACCTGCCTTCGCCGGAACTGCGCGAGGTGCTGGGCAAGACCCTCGGCGTGCCGCTGTTCCAGGAACAGGCCATGCGCATCGCCATCGTCGCCGCCGGATTCTCGCCGGAGGAAGCCGACCAGCTTCGCCGGGCCATGGCAACCTTCCGCAAGGTCGGCACCATCCATACCTTCCAGCGCAAGCTGATCGAGGGCATGGTGGCGCGCGGCTACGAGCGGGAGTTCGCCGAGCGCTGCTTCCGCCAGATCGAGGGTTTCGGCGAGTACGGTTTTCCGGAAAGCCATGCCGCTTCCTTCGCGCTGCTGGTCTATGTCTCGGCCTGGTTGAAGCGGCATTATCCGGCGGCCTTCGCCTGCGCCCTGCTCAACAGCCAGCCGATGGGGTTTTACGCACCGGCGCAGATCCTGCGCGATGCGCGCGAGCATGGCGTGGAGCTGCGCCCCCTCGATGTCAATCGCAGCGACTGGGACTGCAGCCTGGAGAACAGTGCCCGCGCCGGCGGTGGGCCGGCGCTGCGCCTGGGCTTCCGCCAGGCCAGGGGCCTGCGCGAGATGGAAGTGGCGCGCCTGCTCGCCGCCCGTGCCGACGGCGAGTTCCGCACCCTGCGCGAAGTCTGGAGGCGCACCGGGCTTTCCCCGGCGAGCCTGGAGACGATGGCGCGCGCCGATGCCTTCGCCGGTCTCGGCCTCGACCGGCGGCAGGCGCTCTGGCAGATCAAGGCGCTCGGCGACCGGCCGCTGCCGCTCTTCGCCGCCATGGAGGAAGCGGGCGGGGCGGGGGGCAACCTGCCGCCGGTCGATGGCGGCACGGAACCGGACGTGTCGCTGCCACCGATGACGCTCGGCGAACAGGTGGTGCAGGATTATCGCCAGCTCGGCCTCTCGCTGCGCGCCCATCCGGCCGGCCTGCTACGGGCGGAGCTGGCCCGGGATGGCTTCATGCCCTGTGCCCGCCTCGCGTCGGCCAGGGACGGGCGGCGGCTGGCGGTGGCCGGCCTGGTGCTGGTCCGTCAGCGGCCGGGCACGGCAAGCGGCGTCATCTTCGCCACGCTCGAGGATGAAAGTGGCATCGCCAACCTGATGATCTGGCCGTCGGTCTTTCAGCGCTTCCGTCAGGAACTGCTCGGCAGCCGCCTGCTTGGCGCCAGCGGCCGCTTGCAGCGGGAAGGCCTCGTCATTCACCTGATCGCCGACCGGCTGCACGATCTTTCCGGCCTGCTGCCGCGCCTGGCGGCGGCGGATGCGACTGATGCGGCGGACGCCTTCGGTCAGGCGCTGGCCCGCGCCGATGAGGTGCGCCGGCCGGGCAACGACGTCCGCTCCGCCGAGATCGCGGCCGTACTCCCCTCAGGTCGGAACTTCCGCTGATAGGCCGGCTCAGTCCCGGTAATCCGGCTCCTCGCGGTCGAGCATCCGCTTGAGCGCCTGGAAATGCAGCCGCGCCTGAGCATCTTCGCCATCCATTTGCCGGCGCGTCATGGCGGCGATGTCCGGCGCGATGCGCCGCAGCCTGCCGCCGGTCATGCTCGCCATCACCTGGTTCATGCAGGCGCGCTCGAGGTAGTAGAGATCGTCGAGCGCCGTAGCAACGTCCGGACCGGTGACGATCACGCCATGGCTGGCGAGAAAAAGAATGTCCGCATCCTTGAGCTTTGCGCACATGCGATCGCCCTCGGTGGCATCGAGCGCGAGGCCGTTATATTCGTCGTCATAGACGATGCGGCCGTAGAACTTGAGCGAGTTCTGGCTCGCCGCCTCGAGCCGGCCACCCTCGAGCAACGTCAGCGCGGTCGCATAGGGCATATGGGTGTGCAGGACGCAGCGCGCGCCTGGCTTGCCCAGATGCACGCGCGAATGGATGAAGAAGGCTGTGGGCTCGACCTGGTGCGGCCCGTCGACGACCTTGCCACCGGCATCCACCACGAGGATGTCGGATGCCTTTACCTCGGACCAGTGCAGGCCTTGGGGATTGATCAGGAAATGCCCGGGGTCGTTCGGGCTCTGCAGCGAGAAATGATTGCAGATACCCTCGTGCAGGCCATAGCGCACCGCCCAGCGGAGCGCTGCCGCAAGATCGACCCGCGCCTCCCATACGGGATCATTGCGAAGCTTCATGCCGGTCATTTCGCCGCCCCCTCGGCTTCCGCCTTCGCCTTCTGACGCTTGTGCATCCTGACCGCGAGCCAGGCCACCACGAGGAATACCACCAGCATGGCCAGTCCGAAACGCTTTGCCATGTCGCCCAGCACCGCTTCCGAAAGCTCGCCGAAAAGATAGCCCGCGCCCGCGAAGGAATTGGCCCAAATCCCGGCGGCGATGAAGTTCAGCACCAGATACCGCGGCCAGGACAGACCACTCATGCCCAGCGCGAAGGAGCTGACATTGCGAATGCCGTAAATGAAGCGGAAGGACAGAATGAAAACCGTGTTGTATTTGCGCGCGAGGAACAGCGCGGTTTCGACACCACCCTGCATTTTCGGGAAGCGCGCGAGGATGCGCTGACCATATCGCCGCCCGAGATAGAACCAGAGCTGGTCGCCGGCGAAACTGCCGCTCCAGGCCGCGGCGACGAGAACCCAGTAATCCAGCAATCCCTGATGCGCGGCGTAGCCGGCGAAGATGACGAACGTTTCGCCTTCGAGGAAAGTCCAGACGAAGGTGATGATGTAGAAGTAGCTGCCGTACTCGCCAATCAGTTCGATGAGGCTGTGATCGAACAGACTGGAGAACCAACTAAGGATTTGCCCGAAAAACTCGATCACCGTCTACGGTCCCGTGTCGCGCGCCTCGATGCCTGCCGGAGGCGCACAATAGAAGCAGCGCCGCTGTCCGTCGAGCGCCGAATGTCTCACGCCCTGCGGTCCAATATGTCGCGGAACAGCTCCGGATCCACATTGCCTCCGGAGAGGATCAGGACGCTGATCCGCTCGCGGCAGTCAAGGGTCCCGTTCAGGGCAGCGGCCAGCGCGACTGCGCCGCCCGGCTCAGCCACCAGCTTGAGATCAGAGAAGCAGACGCGGATCGCCTCCTCGACCTCCAGATCCGTGGCCGAGACCGCGCCGGCCAGGGTCCGGCTGTTGATGGCGAAGGTGATCTCGCCCGGCATGGGTGCCAGCAGGGCGTCACAGAAGGAACGGGCGGGTGCGGGGTTTGCAGTCCGCTCGCCCCGGGCGAGCGACAGGCCGTGATCGGTAAAACCCTCCGGTTCAGCGACATAAACCCGGCAGCCGGCGAAATACGCCTTGATCGCCGTGGAAACCCCGGCAATCAGGCCGCCGCCGCTGGCGCCGGTCGCAACCTGATCCGGCACAAGGCCAAGCGACTGCATCTGCTGCGCGATTTCCAGGCCGACGGTGCCTTGTCCGGCGATGATATGCGGGTCGTCGTAGGGTGGAACCAGGATTGAGCCGCGCTCTTCGGCGATCGCACGGCCGATCGCCTCCCTGTCTTCCTTCTCCCGGTCATAGAGCACCACTTCGGCGCCGTAGCTGCGGGTGTTCGCCACCTTGATCGCCGGCGCGTCCTTGGGCATCACGATGACCGCCGGCACGCCAAGCAACTCAGCCGCATGCGCCACGCCCTGGGCATGGTTGCCCGAGGAGAAGGCGACGACGCCGCGCCGGCGCTCATCGGCGGAGAGCTGGCTGATCCGGTTATAGGCGCCACGAAATTTGAACGAACCGGTACGTTGCAGCATTTCCGGCTTGATGAAAATCCGCCCGCCCAATCGCCGGTTCAGCAGGGGCGATTCGAGCAGCGGCGTCTGCACGGCAACGCCGGCGATCCGCCCAGCCGCGGCTTCGATCTGCGAAATGCCGGGAAGATCAGAGGCTTTCGAGGAAATCTTCGAGGGCGCTGACAAGGGGTTCCTCATGGGGCAAGGGGACATGCCCGCGATTGGGGACGACGACCCGCCGCAAGTCCGGTTTTTCGGCCGCCATCCGATCGAAGGTTTCGACATCGAGAAGATCGGACAGGGCGCCTCGAACCGCAAGGGTCGGAATCGGTTTCAGGGCGGCAAAGAGCGGCCAGAGATCCGGAGCTTCCAGCGCCGCCTGGGCGCGCAGCGGAATGGCCAGGGCCAGATCGTAGTTCGGCCGATAATTTCCGGCCGCCGGATCGAAGACGAAGGAGTCCTCGGCATTCTGCCGCCAGAAGCCTGGCGGCATGTCCGGGTAGGCATGGCGGAACTGCACTTCCATGGCCGTCGCCGCTGCTTCGATGCTCGGGAAACGGATGTCGGCGCCGACATAGGAACCGATCCGCGCCCGGCCGACTTCCGAGATCGTCGGGCCGACATCGTTGAGGACGACACCGGCCAGCCGCTCGGGGACCATGGCAGCAAGGGACATTGCGCAGATGCCGCCGAGCGAGGTTCCGAACACCACCACCCTTGGCAGGGCCAGATGATCCATCAGGGTCAGCGCGTCGTTGACATAGACGAGCGGGTTGTAGTTCTGCGGATTCGGATCGTAACCCGAGCGGCCCCGGCCGCGGTAATCCATCGCGACGACCCTGCGCCGGGAGGCAAGACGCCGGGCGAGCGGGTGGAAATCGGCGCTGTTGCGCGTCAGCCCGCTCAGGCAGAACAGCGGCGCCGTGCGCGCGGATGGCTGGCCATAGTCCCTGTAGTAGAGCTGCACGCCGTCCTTGGCCGCAATGAACCCTTCGGCATGATCCGCATTCGACACATTCATGTTCCGGCCACTCCCAGCACGCCAGGAAGCTCGCCCAGCGAACGGACCTCGTAATCGGGCTCGCCCGGCAGGCGCTCGCGGGCCTGCTCGAAGCGGTTGATCCAGACGGTGTGGAAGCCGAAGGCCTTGGCCGCATAGGCATCCCAGGCATTGGAACTCTGGAAGCTGATGGCGGCGGCGGGCAGACCCAGCTCGCGGCTGGCATGGCCATAGACGCTTGGATGCGGCTTGTAAACGCCGACCGACTCAACCGAATAGATGCCGTCCAGCAGTTCGCCTATCCCGGCGTTGCGAACGGCCGCGTCGAGCATTTCCGGCGAACCATTGGAAAGGATCGCGAGCCGCAGTCCCGCGTCCTTCAGCGCGCGCAGCACCGGGCCGACTTCGGCGTAGGCATCAAGCCGCAGATAGAGTTCCATCAGGCGCTGGCGCATGTCCGGCGCGTTCAGCCGGAAACTCGCCATGGTGAAATCCAGTGCATCGCCGGTCACCTGCCAGAAATCGACATGTCGCCCCATCAGCCCGCGCAGCCAGGTATATTGTAGCTGCTTCTGCCGCCAGAGCGCGGCGAAGGGTTGCCAGATATCGCCAAGTTCCGCGCTGCAATGCTTGGCCGCTGCCGCCACGTCGAAAAGCGTGCCATAGGCATCGAACACGCAGGCCTGTACCCGCCTGGGGCTGGGTCCGGTCATTCGGGGTACTTATCCTCCTTCAGGTGCGCACGGGCCGCCCGGCGTGGTCAGCGCGGATTGTTGCCCCGAAGGTCGGATTCAATCCCAAGCCGCACCGTCGCATTGGGGCTCAGTAATTGACGATAGACCTGCAATCCCTCGATCACGCGCTGCACATAATTGCGCGTTTCCGAGAACGGGATCAATTCGATCCAGTCAACCACGTCCACGTCGGGGCGGCGCGGATCGCCCCATTCGCGCATCCACCGCTGCACCCGACTCGGACCGGCATTGTAGGCTGCCAGCGCCAGCACGTAACTGCCGTCGTAGGATTCGATCAGCGAATTGAGGTAGTGACGGCCAAGGCGGGTATTGTAGCCGGGATCGACCACCAGCTTGTCGGCGGAGTACTGCATTCCGAGGGTTCTCGCCACGGCGCGGGCGGTGGTCGGCATGAGCTGCATGAGGCCCAGCGCCCCGGCCGATGAAACCGCATCGACGCGGAAGTTGCTTTCCTGGCGCACCAGGGCAAAGACCAGCGCCTTTTCCGCGAAGTCGCCGCCTTCGACGCCTTCGAGGAGGGGAAAGGCACGCTCCACCAGGGTGACGCCGTTCTGCGCGGAGCGCCGAGCCGAAGCGACCATCAGGTCGACCTGCCCCATGCGCTCGGCGAAAAGCGCGGTCAGGACATGCTCGGATTGAGTGTTTGCCCGGTCCGTGAGGTGCATGAGAAATGCGCGCAGCCGGTCGCGCTGTCCGACGGCGGCCAGTATCTGTGCCGCGCGCGGCACCGGGCGGCGCTCGAAAGCGTCGATCTCGGCCGCGCCGGGCTTCGGGTCGGGCCGAAGGTCCAGATGCTGGCTGCGACCAAGCCGCGCCGTGGCGAGCTGTCCGTAGAAAGCAGTTTGATGCTGTGCGGCCTCGGCATAGAGGCGCGCGGCCATAGCCTTGTCGCCCAGCGCCTCGGCGGCGCGGCCAGCCCAGTAGGCGCCGCGGGCATTGCTGATGGTCGAGCGCGCAGTGTCGCTCAGCCGATTGAAATGGCGCAATGCGGTCGCCGGTTCGTTGAGAAAGCGCAGCGCGATCCAGCCGGCCAGCCATTCCGCTTCGGCCAGCAGGCGAGGGCTTTCGAGGCCGTGGCGCGAGGCGAGGCGATAGGCATCCGACATGGCGCCAGCGGCCAGCGCCCGGCGCGTATGGTATTGGCGCTCGATCCACCAGCGCTCCGCATGCTCGGCGGCCTTGTCCTGCGCCAGCAGGAGACTGGCGCTGTCCTCGTCCAGTCCCTTGAGGCGGCGCCAGCGCACCCGCTCATAGACCAGGCCGGGATGGTCCTTGAGGCGGGTGGGCACGCGGGCGATCAGACGGTCGACGTTCCCCGCCTGCTCCTGCAGGGCGAGGCGCGCCTCAGCGAGTGCGCGCCAGTCGGCCCCGACACGCGCCAGCATGCGCCGGGCGGCGGCGCGCTCGCCGTTCCACAGCAGCCGGTCAAGGCGGGCGATATGATGCGCCTGGCCGATGATGCCTGCGTGACGCTGAAGGATGTCGCTTTCCTGGCGCGGACCGAAATTCCCGGCGATCCAGCCTTCGCGCAAGAGGCGCTCGCCATCCTGCCGCCGGCCGGTCCGAATCAGTGCTTCACCGAGACGCAGTCGCGCCTCCCCGAGGACGGGCGTCCGCTGGCCGTACCAGCCAAGGACCCGTGCATCGCTCGGCTCTTCCGCCAACAGGATTTCGGCCCGCCGGGTCATCAGTTCCCGTCCGGGCCAGTCGGGATGGCGTTCGAGGAAGGAGCGGATATCGTCGATCGACGCGGTCGATCCGGAACGGACGATCCACAGATACTCGACCAGATTGCGAAGCTGCTCGTTACGGCTCGGCCCGGCCGCAATGAGAGCCTGGTCCAGGTTGCCGCTCTCGGCAGCAGAGATCGCCGCCTGCCAGATCGCAAGTTCGGCCGGCGGGACCAGCCGCGCCGCCGGGGGAGGCGCAGCCTCGATGGTAGAGGGCCGCGTGCTCGCCGCCTGGGCGCCGGCGGCGGGCTTCGCCTTCGGTTCCGGCACGGAACCGGCGGCGGCCTGCCACCCCAGCACGGCCTGCCCAAGGGCAAGTATCAGCACCATGCCGGGCCAGCGACGCGGCAATATTTTCCCCACGGCTTGAGCGCGAATCGGACTGCGAGAATAACCCGCGCTCAACTGGCTGGAAAGGCATTGCATCCAGCCAATTCTCGTTCAACGTGCTTAATGTGGGGTTACATCCTGGGACAGCCGAATTTTCCCTTTCGGCTTTATGGCCAACTTCGACAATAATACTGCCAGTTGCGGCGTATAGCCCCGGGGGCAATATGATGAAAAACCACGGCATGCTCGGAGGCCCGGCCCGGCGCGGTACGGTACTGCTCGCGGCGATGCTCGCCTTCTGGATGCTGGCGCTTGCCGCCGAGGCGCAGACCATCACCGTGCGGCCGAACGTCAAGGCCGGGGATACGATCAACCTGACCCTCACCAAGACCCTGAAGCGGGAACGGCCCAACCAGCCGCGAGTGGACGGGTCGAGCGAGACGCCGATCACTATCACCGTGCTCGAGGCGAGAAGCGATGGCTATGTCATTCGCTGGATGGCGGGCGGCACGCGGATCCTGAGCACGACCGAGATGGTGGACCCGGTGTCGCAGCAGATGATCGATCTGGCGCAGGGTGTTCCATTTGAAATCCAGCTCGACGGGTCCGGTCGCTTCCGCCAGCTCCGCAACTATGAACAGGCGAAGGCGCAACTTGAACGGGCGCTGTCCGTGGTGCTCGAAACGGTGCAGGACGAGGCCCAGCGCAATCGCCTGCGCGACGGCGTGAGCCGGCTGTTTGCCACGCGGCAGGCCCTCGAACAGACGGCGTTACGCGAGGCGATGGTCTATCTCTATCCGTTCGGCCGCACGCTGCAGGGCGGTAAGCCGGAAGTGCAGAAACTTGCCGTGCGCACGCCCTTCGACCGTGAGCCGATTCCGGCGGTGCTCACCATCACGCTGCTTTCCCACGAACCATCCACCGGCCTCGCCCGGATGAAGTGGTCCCAGGAACTCGACCCCTCGGCTGCCGCCGAGGCCGTCCGCCGCATGGCCGAGGGCGTGCTGCGCCAATCGGGCAAGGAACTGCCGGAAAATGCCCGCCTGCCCACCCTTGACGTGACCGATCAGGGCATCGCCGAGATCGCCACCGGGACCGGCTTCGCCCAGTCGGTCGAATATGAGCGGCGGGTGTCGCTGCAGGACAATCTGGAACATCAGACCGTGAAGCTCGTGCGCACGCCCTGAATGGCGCCGCGCGCTACCGCTCTGGCGGTTGCTATTCCCGTGGCTTGCGCTAATTTCGCCGGGTTCGGTTGGCCTCTGCCCCAGGGAGGGTTTGCATGTTCCGCGGTTCCATCGTTGCGCTGATCACGCCGTTTCGCGACGGGAAGGTGGACGAGAAGGCTTTTCAATCCCTTGTGGAATGGCAGGTAGCGGAAGGCACGCACGGCCTCGTCCCCTGCGGGACGACCGGCGAGTCGCCGACGATGAGCCATGCGGAGCACAAGCGCGTGGTGGAACTCTGCATCGAGGCGGCGGCCGGCCGGCGGCCGGTCATCGCCGGCACCGGTTCCAATTCGACCGACGAGGCGATCGAACTGACGCGCCATGCCAAGAAGGCGGGCGCCCAGGCCGCGCTGGTGGTGACGCCCTATTACAACAAGCCGACCCAGGCCGGCCTCTATGCCCATTACAAGGCGATCCACGACGCCGTCGACCTGCCGATCGTGATCTACAACATCCCGCCGCGCTGCGTCATCGACATGTCGGTGGAGACCATGGCCCGGCTGGCCGCGCTGCCGAACGTGATCGGCGTCAAGGATGCGACCGGCGATATCTCCCGCATCACCCGTCAGCGCCTTGCCTGTGGCGAGAAGTTCTGCCAGCTCTCCGGCGACGATGCCCTGGCGCTCGGCCAGATGGCGCACGGGGCGGTCGGCTGCATCTCGGTCACGGCCAACGTTGCACCCCGGCAGCTCTCGGAAATGCAGGAACTGGCCCTGGCCGGCAATTTCGCCGCGGCGCGCGAACGCCACGACCGCCTGCAGCCGTTGCACGAGGCACTCTTCTGCGAATCGAGCCCGGGTCCGGTCAAGTATGCGGCGAGCCTGCTCGGACGCTGCACCGCCGATACGCGGCTGCCGCTGACCGAGATCGCCGAGAGCAGCCGGCAGCGGGTGCAGGACGCCATGAAGTCTGCCGGCCTCCTGAATTAGATGGCGGCACCCCAGACCCGGCGGATCGCGGCGGACAACCGGAAAGCCCGGCATAACTATTTCATCGACGACACGGTCGAGGCCGGCATCGTGCTGGTCGGGACCGAGGTGAAGAGCCTGCGCAACGGCCGCGCCAACATCCAGGACGCCTATGCCGCGCCCCAGGCCGGCGAGTTGTATCTGCTCAATGCCTATATCCCCGAGTATTCGGGGGGCAACCGCTTCAACCACGAGACCCGCCGGCCGCGCAAGCTGCTGCTGCGCAAGCGCGAGATAGGAAAGTTGATTGGCACCGTGCACAAGGGCGGGGTTACCCTCGTGCCACTCTCGATCTATTTCAATGAGCGGGGCATGGCGAAGGTCGAACTGGCGTTGGCACGCGGCAAGAAGCAGTACGACAAGCGTGCCTCGGAGAAGGATCGGGATTGGAAGCGGCAAAAGGAACGGGTGATGCGCGATCGCGGCTAGCCGCGCCGGCGCCTACCATCCGAAGCGAGGGTGCATGAGCGAGGACAAGCCTGGTATTCTGGGACAGATCCGGGAGAAACTGGTCGCCTCCAAGGAGAAGTGGGCGCGGGAAGGGCGCCTTCTCACCGGCGAGCGCGCCGGGGCGGAACGCCTGCCGCCCGGCCAGCGGCTGGTGCGTGACTGGCCGGTGCTCGATCTCGGCATCCAGCCGCACGTGGCGCCAGCGGACTGGCAACTCGCCGTGGACGGTGCGGTCGCCAATCCGCTGAACTGGGACTGGCGCGCCTTCATGGCGGCGCCGCAAGTCGAGTCCGTTTCCGACATTCACTGCGTCACCGCCTGGTCGCGTTATGACAATCGCTGGCAGGGGGTCAGCGCACGCCATCTGCTGGATCTGGTGAAGCCGCTGCCGGAGGCGAAGCACGTCATCTTTCATTCCCATGACGGCTATACCACCAACGTCACGCTGGAGATGTTCTCGGCGCCAGATGTCCTGCTGGCCCATTCCTGGGAAGGGCGCCCGCTGACCCGTCAGCATGGCGCGCCGGTGCGGATCGTCATGCCGCAGTACTATTTCTGGAAATCCGCCAAATGGGTAAGGCGGATCGAGTTCAGCAGCGCCGACAAGCCCGGCTTCTGGGAAGTGCGCGGCTACCACAATACCGGCGACCCCTGGAAGGAAGAGCGTTACGGCTGAGCTGTGGTCGCTTCGGCGGCGCGGCCGAAGGCGTCGTGGAACATGCTTTCGGTGAGGCGGCCGGTGTTGGTGTTCAGCCGGGAGCAGTGATAGCTGTCGATCAGCACCAGTCCGCCCGGCAGCTCGTGGCGGGCGCCGTGGGCAAAGGGAAAGCGGGAAGTCCGCAAGCCACAGGCCCGCAGCAGGGCTTGATGGGCGATCGAGCCCAGCGCGAAGACCGCGCGAAGTTTCGGCAGTCCGGCGATCTCGTCTTTCAGGAATTCGTTGCAGGCGGCGATTTCCGCCGTCTCCGGCTTGTTGCCCGGCGGCACGCAGCGCACGGCATTGCTGACCCGGCAATCGACGAGCCGAAGGCCATCATCGGGGCGCGCCGCGAAACTCCCTTGGGCAAAACCAAACTTCAGCAGGGTGGAGTAGAGCAGGTCGCCGGCATAGTCGCCGGTGAACGGCCGCCCGGTGCGGTTTGCCCCCTTGAGTCCCGGGGCGAGGCCAAGCACCAGGAGGCGCGCGTCCGCCGGCCCGAACGAGGGCACGGGTGCATTGTGGAAGTCCGGGAAGCGGCGGCGGTTCTCGGCCCGGAAGGATGCCAGCCGCGGGCAGAGCGGGCAGTCGGACTCCGGCCGCTTCACGGGAAATCCGCCCCGTCGTTTCAGTAGCCGCGCCGAGGCGGACGCGGACCTGGCGGCGGCGTGGTGTAGTTCGCCGTGTCGATCTCATCCAGGTCGAATTCCACCACATGCGACTGCTGCTGCTGTTGCGCCGACTGGGCCTGCTGGCGATGCTGTGCGGCGTTCTCCCGAGTTGACGGATCGCGTGCAATACGCGGTGCAAGTGTTTGTAGTTCAATAAAATTATCGGCCTGTCTGCGCAGTTCGTCAGCGACCATCGGCGGCTGGGAACGGGTGGTGGAGACGACGCTCACGCGCACGCCCTTGCGCTGTACCGCCTCGACCAGGCGGCGGAAGTCGCCGTCGCCGGAGAAGAGAACCACATGGTCGAGATGCGCCGCCATCTCCATCAGGTCGATGGCCAGCTCGATATCCATGTTGCCCTTGACCTTGCGCCGGCCGCTGGCATCTGTGAATTCCTTCGCCGGCTTGGTCACCATGGTGTAGCCGTTGTAGTCCAGCCAATCGATCAGCGGACGCAGCGGCGAATATTCCTCGCTCTCCATGAGGGCCGTATAATAAAAAGCGCGGATCAGTCGCCCCTTGGCGGCAAATTCCTCCAGCAGGCGCTTGTAGTCGATCTCAAATCCGAGGGCGCGGGCCGCAGAATACAGGTTGGCGCCATCAATGAAGATTCCGATTCTCTCGGCAGGATAGAAAAATGCCATATCAATTATCCCTTTTTACGATTAGCAATTTGCCCGAACGACTCGCTTCCCGGAAAACGACCGTGACATACCATGTCCAGCGCGCCTGACAAGCTGCTTCCGGACATGGCGCTCATCGCCCTCGGCGGCAACCTGCCGCATCCGCGCTTCGGTCCGCCCCGCAATACGCTGGAAGAGGCCCTGCGGAGGCTCGAAGCGGCCGGTTGCCAGATGCTGGCAAGGTCGCGCTGGTATCGCAGTGCGCCGGTCCCACCCTCCGGCCAGCCCGATTTTGTGAATGGCGTCGCGCTGCTGCGCACGGCGCTCGATCCGGAACGGCTGCTGGCTCTTCTCCATCGGGTTGAGCTCGACCTCGGCCGTGCCCGGGGCGAACGCAATGCGCCCCGCACCGTGGATCTCGACCTCCTCGCGCAGGGGGCGCTGGTGCGGAGCGCGGAGGGGCCGGCGCCGATCCTGCCGCACCCGCGCATGCTGGAGCGGGGTTTCGTCCTGAAGCCGCTCTGCGACATCGCGGCCGACTGGCGCCATCCGCTGTCCGGACGGCCGGCACGGGAGCATCTGGCGGCCCTCGACCCCGAGGACGCCATCGAGCCATGCACGGAATAGATGGCACGCCTACCGGTGAGCAGACCGGCAATTTCGATGAAAACCTTGCAAATCAGCCAATTGGCCATTAGTTCTGTATCCTTACGAAAGCTTTCTTCCCCCCATCTCCGCCGGGAGTTCTCGCCGATGGCCCGCGTAACCGTTGAAGACTGTGTCCTGAAGATTCCCAATCGCTTCGAGTTGGTGGCGCTCGCCGCGCAGCGGGCCCGCGCCATTTCTTCGGGCGGCCCGCTCACGGTCGATCGTGACAACGACAAGAACCCGGTCGTGGCGCTGCGCGAAATCGCCGATGGCACCATCGATCTCGACCAGCTTCGCCAGGGGCTCGTGTCCGGTCTGCAGAAGCATGTCGAGGTGGACGAGCCGGTCGAGGACAACATGGCCATGCTGATGACCTCCAGCGAATGGGCGGCAGTGCAGCAGGGCGAGACCAAGATGCGCGAGGGGATGTCGGTCACCGGCGCGGACGAGGCGGAAGAGGGCGACGGCGACGCCGCCGCGGATGGCGACGAGGTCTGACACCGCATCCGGCGCGGACCTGGCTCCGGCGCCGAATCGGCCGCTTCCGTCCGTTAGTGCGAGGCGCGGCCCGGCAACGGGCCGCTTCCTGAAACGATGATGCGTCAGTTCGAACTCGTCGAACGGGTCCTGTCCTACGACCCAGATGCCGACGAGGACATGCTGAACCGCGCCTACGTCTTCTCCATGAAGGCCCATGGCACCCAGACCCGGGCCTCCGGAGATCCCTATTTTTCGCATCCCCTCGAAGTCGCCGGCATCCTGACCGGCATGAAACTGGATACATCGACCATCGTGACGGCGCTATTGCACGACACGATCGAAGACACGGTCGCCAGCTACGAGGATATCGATCGCCTGTTTGGGCCGCAGATCGCCAAGCTGGTCGATGGCGTAACCAAGCTATCCCGGCTCGAGCACCTGTCGGACCGCACCAGGCAGGCGGAAAATTTCCGCAAGCTCTTGCTGGCCATGTCGACCGACATCCGGGTGCTGCTGGTCAAGCTGGCCGATCGCCTGCACAACATGCGCACCTTGCATTTCATCAAGAACCCGGAAAAGCGGCGGCGCATCGCGGCCGAGACGATGGAGATCTATGCGCCGCTCGCCGAGCGGATCGGCATGCAGGAACTTAAGGACGAGCTGGAAGACCTGGCCTTCGCCGAACTCAATACCGACGCCCGCTCCTCGATCACCGCCCGTCTGAAGTTCCTGCGCGAGAAGGGTGGCAACCTGATCGAGCGCATCACCGACCAGCTCAAGCGCACGCTCGCCGAGGCGGGCGTCGAGGCCTGGGTTTCGGGACGGCAGAAACGGCCATTTTCAATCTGGCGCAAGATGCAGCGCAAGAACGTGTCGTTCGAGCAGCTTTCCGACATCATGGCCTTTCGCGTCGTGGTCGCCGATGTGGGCGACTGCTACCGGGCGCTCGGCATCATGCACGCGACGTATCCTATGGTTCCGGGCCGTTTCAAGGATTTCATTTCGACCCCGAAGCCCAATGGCTACCGCTCCCTGCATACCAGCGTCATCGGTCCGGAGCAGCAGCGCATCGAAATCCAGATCCGCACCCGCGAGATGCATGAACAGGCCGAACTCGGCGTCGCGGCGCACTGGCGGTACAAACAGGGAGCGCTGGCGGATACGCGCGACAGCGTCCAGTACCGCTGGCTGCGGGAACTGCTGGAAATCCTCGAGCAGGCGTCCGACCCCGAGGAGTTCCTGGAACATACCAAGCTCAACATGTTTCAGGACCAGGTTTTCGTCTTCTCGCCCAAGGGCGACCTGCACGCGCTGCCCCGTGGCGCCACGCCGGTCGACTTCGCCTATGCCGTGCACACGGATGTGGGCGACACCTGCGTCGGCGCGAAGGTGAACGGCCGGCTGGTGCCGCTGCGCACCGCGCTGCAGAACGGCGACCAGGTCGAGGTGCTGCGCTCCAAGACGCAGACGCCATCGCCGACCTGGCTGCATTTCGTCGTCACCGGCAAGGCGCGCTCCTGCATCAACCGCTTCATCCGCCACCAGCAGCGCCAGCAGTATCTCGATCTCGGCCGGGCGATCCTGCAGAAGACGTTTCGCGAGGCGGGCCACAGCGTAACGGAGAAGGCACTCGGTTCCGCGCTCAAGGTGCTCAAGGTCAAGACGACCGAAGATCTTTACGTCGCGCTCGGTGATGGCACGCTGACCGGGCGGCAGGTGCTGGAGGCGGTCTATCCCGGCGAGAAGCGCGAGGAGGACGAGAAGGTCGTGCCGCTGGCGCGCGCGCGCGGCAGGCAGCAGCAGAAAGGGGCTGGCGGCATTCCGATCCGCGGCCTGATTCCCGGCATGGCCATGCATTTCGCCGGCTGCTGCCATCCCTTGCCCGGCGACCGCATCGTCGGCATCGTCACGACCGGCAAGGGTGTCACCATACACACCATCGACTGCGAGGCCCTGGAGCAGTTCGCCAGCACGCCGGAACGCTGGCTCGACGTCGCCTGGGACCAGGACGGCGATGGCGATCAACGCCATGTCGGACGCGTCAGCGTCGTCGTCACCAACGAGCCGGGTTCGCTATCGGCACTTTCCACCGTGATCGCCAAGAACCTAGGCAATATCACCAACCTGAAGATCACCAACCGTTCCCCTGAGTTCTTCGAGATGATCGTGGATATCGAGGTGCGGGACGTGAAGCACCTGAGCAACATCATCGCCGCGTTGCGCGCGGACCCGGCGATCAATTCCGTCGAACGCGCCAGGGGATAACCGATCGCCATGAACAGGGACGAAGTGCTGCGCCATTTCCGCGAGACCGGCGCGTTGCTGGAGGGGCATTTCCTGCTCTCCTCGGGACTGCATTCGCCGGTCTACATGCAGTGCGCGAAAGTCCTGATGCACCCGCGCCGGGCCGAACTGCTCTGCCAGGCGCTCGCCCACCGCATCGTGGCGAAGATGGGCGCGGATGCCTTCGATCTTGCGGTCTCGCCGGCCATGGGCGGCGTCGTCGTCGGCTATGAACTTGCCCGCCAGCTTGGCATCCCCTCGATCTTCACCGAACGCGTGGAGGGTATCTTCCAGCTCCGTCGCGGCTTCGATGTACCGAAGGGCGCGCGACTGATCATGGTCGAGGACGTGGTGACGACCGGCAAGTCCTCGCGTGAATGCATCGACTGTGCCGAGGCTGCCGGCGGCAAGGTTGTCGCCGCCGCCTGCCTGATCGACCGGACCGACGGCGAAGTCGATCTGGGCCGGCCATTCTTCGCCCTTGCCGGTTACAAGGTTCCCGCCTACTCCCCGGACGCGCTGCCGCCGGAGCTTGCCCAGATTCCGGCGGTGAAACCGGGCAGTCGCGGCCTCAAGTAACGACCAGGCACTCTGCCAGGACTGCAGCCATTCGATGATGTTCAGACGCGCCAGGCCGAAACGGATCCGCGAGCATGCACGCGACATGTTCTGGCCGCGGATCGGGCTGAGCCGCGCCATCCGCTACTGGTGGCTGCGCCTGCTCCGGCTGCCCGGCACGCCCTACAGCATAGCAGCCGGCGTGGCGATCGGCGCGGCGGTCTGCTTCACGCCGTTCGTCGGCCTGCAATGGGGCATCGCGCTCATCCTGTCGTGGCTCGCCCGGGCAAGCCTGATCGCCGCCACCGTGGGCACGCTGGTCGCCAATCCCTGGACCTATCCCCTGATCTGGGTTGGCCTGTACGAGACGGGAAGCTGGATCCTGGGCGGCAACGGGGCCGACCTCGCGGATGCCGAAATGAGCATCTCCTACCTGCTGGCGCATGCCTGGGAGATCTTCGTGCCGATGCTCGTGGCGAGCCTTCCGGTCGCGCCGACCGTGGGTGTTCTGGTATATTATCCGATGCGTGCATTGGTGCGGAAACAGCATCGTCGGCGCATTGGCCGGCGGTTGCCCCGCGCCGGACCGGCAGAGTGAGGAAGTCGACCATGGGCAAGCTGAGACTGGGCGTGAACATCGATCACGTGGCGACGATCCGCAATGCCCGTGGCGGGCGGCATCCGGACCCGGTGCGCGCTGCGCGCCTGGCGGCGCAGGCCGGCGCGGACGGCATCACGGCGCATCTGCGTGAGGACCGCCGCCATATCTCCGACGACGATATCCGCCGCCTGATCGAGGAGATCGACCTGCCGTTGAATTTCGAGATGGCAGCAACCGAGGAGATGCTGGAGATCGCGCTCCGCCACCGCCCGCATGCCGCCTGCCTCGTGCCTGAAAAGCGCGAGGAGCGCACCACGGAAGGCGGTCTGGACGTGGCCGGCCAGCACAACATGCTCGCGCCCTATGTGCGCGCGCTGGACAAGGCTGGGATGCGCGTGTCGCTCTTTGTCGAAGCGGATCCGCGCCAACTCGAGGCGGCGAAGTCGCTCGGCGCCCCGGTGGTCGAACTGCATACCGGCGCCTATTGCGAGGCGGAGGGGGAGGAGCGCCGCGCCCATCTGGACCGGCTGCGCAAGGCCGCCTCGGAGGCGGCGCGGCTCGGGCTCGAATGCCATGCCGGGCATGGTCTCACGTTCGATACGGTGGGCGCCGTCGCGGCCATTCCAGAGGTGATGGAGCTCAATATCGGTCACTTCCTCGTGGGCGAGGCGATCTTTGGCGGGCTGGACAGCGCCATCAAGCGTATGCGCGCCCTCATGGATCAGGCGCGCAGCGGCGCGCTTGGCGTGCGCAGTGCCTGAGAACCGTCGGCAATGATTCTCGGCCTGGGCAGCGACATCATAGATATCCGGCGCGTCGAGCAGACCCTTGAACGGTTCGGTGCGCGATTCATCGACCGGGTTTTCACCGCTACGGAGAAGCGCCGCTCGGAGCGTCGCCGCCACCGCGCCGCCTCCTACGCCAAGCGGTTTGCGGCCAAGGAAGCCTGCGCCAAGGCGCTCGGCACCGGCCTGCGGCGGGGCGTCTTCTGGCGCGACATGGGGGTGGAGAACCTGCCATCGGGCAAGCCGACGATGGTCCTGACCGGCGGCGCGCTGGAGCGCCTGCGTGAGATCACGCCGCCCGGCATGCGGGCGCAGATCGACGTGAGCATTACCGACGATTATCCGCAGGCCCAGGTCATCGTGCTGATATCCGCGGTCCCGGACGGGAAGGCTTCCGCTTGACAGGCCCGGAGACACTTGGCTTCATGCGCCGGCCCGCGGATGCGGCGAAGAAGGGGACATGGTCATAGAGTCCGACAGCAAGAAGAAGGCGAAAGCACAGTCCGGCGGATGGGCGGAAACGGTCCGCACGGTCATCTATGCCGTCCTGATCGCGCTTGGCATCCGGACCGTGGCCTATGAACCCTTCAACATACCGTCGGAATCCATGCTGCCGACGTTGCTGGTCGGCGATTATCTCTTCGTCGCCAAGTTTTCCTATGGCTATAGCCGGCATGCCCTGCCGCTCAGCCTGCCGGTCTTTTCCGGCCGCATCCTGGCGCGGGAACCGGAACGGGGCGATGTCGCGGTGTTCAAGCTGCCGCGCGATAACTCCACGGACTACATCAAGCGCATCATCGGCCTGCCGGGAGACCGCATCCAGATGCGGGGCGGCGTGCTCTATCTGAACGGCCAGCCGGTGCGCCGCCAGCGGGTGGAGGATTTCGTGCGCCGCGGCCGGTTTGGCCAGGTCGAGCGCATTCCGCAGTTCGAGGAGACGCTGCCCAATGGCAAGCGGTATCGCACGCTCGACCTGCGCACCGGGTCGGACACCGACGACACGCGTGAACTGGTGGTACCTGCCGGGCATTACTTCGCCATGGGCGACAACCGCGACAACTCGGTGGACAGCCGCATCCCGATGCAGGATGGCGGCGTCGGCTTCGTGCCGCTGGTCAATCTGGTGGGCCGCGCCGAGTTCCTCTTCTTCTCGACCGACGGGTCGGCCCAGCTCTGGGAAGTCTGGAACTGGTTCGGCGCGACGCGGTTCGAGCGCCTTTTCCGCGCCGTCGACCGGGCATGAGTGGGGAACTGTCCGAACTGGAAGCCCGAATCGGATACCGTTTCCGCGACAGGACTTTGCTCGAAGAAGCGTTGACGCATCCCAGTATCGAGGCCAACCAGCGCGAAGGCGGCGATTACGACCGGCTGGAGTTTCTTGGTGACCGCGTCATCGGCCTCGTCGTGGCCACGGAACTTTGGCGCCGGCACGAGGATGCACGCGCCGGCGAACTGGCGCTGCGTTACAATGCCATCGTCCGCCGCGAGAGTCTGGCCGAGGCGGCTGCTCGCATCGGTCTCGGGGAGCATGTCCGCCTCTCGCGGGCCGAGCGGGGTGCCGGCGGCGCGGAGAAGCCGGCCGTGCTCGCAGATGCGCTGGAAGCCCTGGTGGGCGCGATCTATATCGATGGCGGATTGGAGCAGGCGCACCGGCTGGTCGCCGAACTGGTCGGCGCCCAGCTAGCCAGCACTGGCGGCGGGCGCAAGGACGCCAAGACCGCGTTGCAGGAACTGACCCACGCGCAGGGCTTCGCGATGCCAAGCTACAGCACCTTGCGCCAGACCGGGCCGGCGCACGAACCCTGTTTCCAGGTCCGGGTCGAAGTCGAAGGGCAGGGGGCGGCGGAGGGATCGGGCCGGTCCAAGCGCGAGGCGGAGCAGGCGGCAGCGCTGGCGCTGCTTGGCCGCCTGCGGGGCGAGGCACCATGAGCGGGGCGACCATGCCAGCAACGAAGCGCTGCGGCTACGTCGCGATCGTGGGCGAGCCGAATGCCGGCAAGTCCACGCTGCTCAACCAGCTTGTCGGCGCCAAGGTGGCCATTGTCTCGCCGAAGGTGCAGACGACACGGACCCGCATCACCGCCATCGCCATGGAAGGGGATGCACAGATCGTCTTTCTCGATACACCCGGCATATTTCAGCCCAAACGACGGCTTGAGCGAGCCATGGTGCAGGCGGCCTGGAGTGGCGCGGACGATGCTGACCGCATCCTGCTGCTGGCCGATGCCGAACGGGGGCTCGATGCGGAGACCAGGCGGATCATGGCTAGTCTGGCTGGCAGCGGACGGCGTGCCTCCCTGGTCATCAACAAGATCGACCTGGTACGCCGCGACCGGCTGCTCGGCCTGGCGGCGGAATTCAACGCCCTGTTCCCGTTCGAGGAGACCTTCATGATCTCCGCGCTGACCGGCGATGGCGTGGCCGAAATGCGCCGCCGGATTGCCGCCGGGCTACCGGAAGGCCCGTGGCTCTATCCGCCCGACCAACTCGCCGACATGCCCGAACGGATGCTGGCGGCGGAGATCACCCGGGAGAAACTGTTCCATCGGCTGCACGACGAGCTTCCCTATGCCTCGACCGTGGAAACGGAGGGCTGGCGCGAGCAGGACGACGGATCTGTCCGGATCGAGCAGGTCATTTATGTCGCCAAGGAGAGCCAGAAGCCGATCGTACTCGGTCGCGGCGGGCGCACCGTCAAGGCGATCGGGCAGGACAGCCGCCGCGAACTGGAAACGATCCTGGGGCGGCGGGTCCATCTGTTCCTGTTCGTCAAGGTGCGGGAACGCTGGCTCGACGATCCGGAGCGCTATCGCGAGATGGGCCTTGATTTCCCGAAATCCTGAAACCGGGACGGCTATCGTCGCGCCACGAATCTTGGCATGATTCGGAGTTATCCTCACCCCGACCCTCTCCCGGAGAGAGAGGGCTTTATATATCGCCCTCTCCCGCGTGCGGGAGAGGGGTGGGGTGAGGGGCGCCGAACGATTTGAGCATGAGCCGCGGAGTTTCCGACAATGCGTCTGCTGATCGCTATCTTTCTACCGTTCCTGCTGTTCTTCACCATTGGCCGGCCGCTCGCAGGCGTAATCTGCCTGATTCTGCAGATCACGCTGATTGGCTGGATTCCGGCCGCCCTCTGGGCTGTTTACGCGTTGAGCCAGTGGGAGACCGACCGCAAGATAAACTCGGCGGCGCGGCCGGGCGCCTGACGGGGCGCGATGCATTGGCAGGATGAGGCCATCGTTCTTTCGACCCGCCGGCATGGCGAAACCTCGGCGGTCGTGCATGTGCTGACCTGCCGGAACGGCCGCCATGCAGGACTGGTGCGTGGCGGAGCCGGCCGGCGACTGAAAGGCGTGTTGCAGCCCGGTAATGAACTTGGCGTGGAATGGCGCGGGCGGCTGCCCGATCAGCTCGGCACCTTCGCGGTGGAGCTGAAATCGGCGCGGGCGGCCTTCCTGCTCGAGGACCCGCTGGCGCTTGCCGGCCTTGCCGCGGCTGCCGCCATGGCCGAGTTGGTCTTGCCAGAGCGCGAGGCGCATGGGCCGGTCTATCACGGTTTCATTGCCCTGCTCGACGCGATGGCGGCGGGGCAGGATTGGCCCGCAGTCTATGTGCGCTGGGAGCTCGGCCTGCTGGCGGAACTGGGCTTCGGTCTCGATCTCGCGGCCTGCGCCGCGACGGGCGCGACCAGCGATCTCAGCCACGTCTCGCCTCGCACGGGGCGGGCGGTGTCGGCGGCGGCGGCGGCTCCCTATGCCGGCCGCCTGATGCGCCTGCCAGCCTTTCTCGCCGCCGGCCGGGGCGTTTCGACGGATCCCGACCCGGTTCGCGATTTCCTCGATGGGCTGGCGCTTACCGGGTTCTTCCTGGAGCGCCATGTCCTGGCGCCAGACGGTCGGCGCATGCCCCTCGCACGACATCGACTGGTGGAGCGAATGTCTCGATCCGCCACAAAATCTGGTGTAAAAGCCGCGTCATGACCGAACTTTCCAGGATCGACCCGATCCCGCTGGCGGACGCGCTGTCCCAGCGCTATCTCGCCTATGCCCTTTCGACCATTACTTCCCGCTCGCTGCCGGACGTGCGCGACGGGCTGAAGCCGGTGCATCGCCGCCTGCTCTATGCCATGCGCCAACTCCGTCTCGATCCGAAATCGGGTTTCAAGAAGTGCGCACGCATCGTCGGCGACGTGATGGGCAAGTTCCATCCCCATGGCGACGGGGCGATCTACGAGGCACTGGTGCGGCTCGCCCAGGAATTCGCGCAGCGCTATCCGCTGGTGGACGGTCAGGGCAATTTCGGCAATATCGACGGCGATAATGCCGCCGCCATGCGCTATACCGAAGCGCGCCTGACCGAGATCGCCGAACTGCTGCTGCGCGATATCGACCAGGACACGGTGGATTTCCGCTCCACCTACGACGGCGAGGAACAGGAGCCGGTGGTCCTCCCGGCCGCCTTCCCAAACTTGCTGGCCAACGGCTCGAGCGGCATCGCCGTCGGTATGGCGACGTCCATTCCTCCGCACAATGTCATCGAGATCTGCGATGCACTCCTGCATCTCATCAAGACGCCCACGGCGCGCCTCGAGACGCTGGTCAACCTGATCCGCGGGCCGGACTTTCCCACCGGCGGCGTGCTGGTCGAACCGCAGGAGAGCCTGCTCGAAGCCTACCGCACCGGACGCGGCAGTTTCCGGCTGCGCGCCGCCTGGATGCGGGAAGAACAGGCGCGGGGAAGCTGGGTCGTGGTCATCACCGAAATGCCTTACCAGGTGCAGAAGAGCAAGCTGGTGGAACGCATTGCCGAGTTGCTGCAGGAGCGCAAGCTGCCGCTGCTGGCAGATGTGCGGGATGAATCGGCGGAGAATGTCCGCCTCGTGCTCGAGCCGCGCAGCCGCACGGTCGATCCGGCCCAACTCATGGAGACGCTCTATCGCGCCACCGACCTTGAGGTGCGTATCCCGCTCAACATGAATGTTCTCGACGGGGGCAGGACGCCGCTTGTGATGAACCTCAAGGAGGTGCTGCAAGCCTGGCTGGACCACCGGCAGGTGGTGCTTGTCCGCCGCTCGCGCTTCCGCATGGGCGAAATCCAGCGCCGCATCGAGGTGCTGGACGGCTACCTCATCGCATATCTCAATATCGACGAAGTCATCCGCATTATCCGCGAGGAGGACGAGCCCAAGCCAGCCATGATGCAGCGCTTCGGGTTGAGCGAGCTTCAGGCGGAGTCAATTCTGAACATGCGCCTGCGCAGCCTGCGCCGCCTGGAAGAAATCGAGATCCGCCGCGAGCACAAGGAACTCAAGTCCGAACTCAAGGGCCTCAAGGAAATGCTCGCGGACGAGGGCAGGCGCTGGACGCGCATCGCCGAGGAAGTGGGCGAGTTGCGCAAGTCCATCGGCGCGAAGTCGCCGCTCGGCCGGCGCAGGACGCAGATCGCCGATGCTCCGGAAGTGCCGGAGATCGTCCCGGAAGCGATGATCGAGCGCGAACCGGTGACGGTGATCTGCTCGGAAAAAGGCTGGATCCGTACCATGAAGGGCCATGTCCAGGACGAGGCAAAGATCGCCTTCAAGGACGGCGATCGGGGCCGGTTCCTGCTGCAGGCCGAGACCACCGATCGGCTGTTGCTCTTCGCCACCAACGGCCGCTTCTATACGCTCGCCATCGACAAGCTCCCCGGCGGTCGCGGGCATGGCGAACCGGTCCGCCTGATGGTGGATCTGCCCAACGACCAGGAGATCGCCGCGCTGTTCGTGCACCGGCCCGGCCGCCGGCTGCTGGTCGCAGCATCGGACGGGAGGGGCTTCGTCGTGCCCGAAGACCAGGTCGTGGCACAGACCCGGGCCGGCAAGCAGGTCCTGAACGTGAGCGGCGACGTGGAAGCGGCGCGACTGGCTTTCGTCGATGGCGACACGGTCGCCGTGCTTGGCGAAAACCGCAGGCTGCTGCTCTTCCCGCTCGATCAGGTCCCGGAAATGAACCGGGGACGTGGCGTGACCCTGCAGAAGTATCGCGATGGCGGGCTTGCCGACATCAAGGTGTTCGAACTGAAGAAGGGATTCACCTGGTCGAACGGCGGACGGACACGGACCGAGACCGCCATGGATGACTGGCTCGGCCAGCGCGCCCAGGCCGGGCGCCTGCCGCCGAAAGGTTTCAACAAGGTAAACCGTTTCGATGCCTGAGCCCGGGCAGCGCCGGAGGGCGTGAAGGTGCGGGTCCGGTCGTTCAATCGGCTGTGACCACATGGCGTGCGGGTTTACGGCTATCAATGGTGCCTGGCCGTCCGTGTCCCGTGGCGGCGCCAGGAAGGTACCGTGAGCCAGAACGACAGCATTTTCCGCGCCATCGTCGAGAACCGCGAGTTTCTGCCCGGGGAAGCCGGCGACCCGGCGACCTTGGAATTGCAGGCTCGCGCGGAACAGGCGGAACGGCGTCTGGCGGAACTCGAGCAGAAGCGCGCCGCTGAAGCCATGCAGCGGGCGGCGATCGCCCGTCTTGCCAACCAGCTCGTGCAGCAGGTCGAGGAACTGAAGGCGCAGGCGGCGGCACGGGCGGCGCAGGCAGTGGCGCCGCTTCAGCCAGCCTTGCCGCCGCTGCTTGCCGGGGCCCGGCCCTTCGGCGTGGAACTGCGGGGCGGGCGGCGCCCGCTGGCCGCGGACGGGGAGGCGGAGCGGCCTGAACCGATACCCGCTTCACCACGGCGCGGCTGGTCGTCCTGGCTCGTCATCGTGGCGCTCCTCTCGGGACTGGTAACGGGGGCTGGCGCCATGAAGTATCACGACGATGCCCGGCTGGTCCGGGCGGAGATACGGGCCGACCGGCTCGCCCGCCAGCTCGAGAATCTGCGCGCGGAACCGGTCATCCGTCCCTGAACCAGGGGCGGGTTGGCTGCCGGGCTCCGGAGAGGGTAATCTCCCGCGCGGGCAAGCGCAGGGGAGGATGTGCCGGATGAAGACCGTGTTCGATGCCTTCATGGCGACCGCGGAGAAGGCGCCGGGGCATGATTTCTTGGCGGTCGCCGCGGCGCCACAACGCGCCTATTACCCGGATGGGGTGGAATTCTCCTATGCCCAGGCGCGCGCCAATATTCTCTATCTTCGGCAGAAATACACCGATGCGGGATACGGCCATGGCCACCGCGTGGCGCTGCTGCTGGAGAACCGACCGGAATTCATGCTGCACTACCTTGCCCTGAACGGGCTGGGCGCCGGCATCGTGCCGATCAATCCGGATTACCGGCATGACGAGATGCTCTATCAGATGGAGCATTCGGAAGCCGAACTGGTCGTGAGTGTCGCCGCCCGCATCGCCGATCTGGAGAGGGTCGCGCGCGAGGTGCGCGGCCGCCGGCTGCCGGTGGTCGATGCGGAATGCCTGCCGGCGCGCCTGCCCCGGCCGGGCCGACATGCCCGCCCGGATGCCCCTGGCCTGGAGACCGAGTGCAGCCTGCTCTACACCTCCGGCACGACGGGCCGGCCGAAAGGCTGCATCCTGAGCAACTTCTATTACCTCAATGCCGGAGCCTGGTACCGGGATCTCGGCGGGATGACCCGCTTCGAATGGGGGAAGGAGCGCATCTACAATCCACTCCCGCTCTTTCACATGAACAATCAGGCGGTGACCGCGACGGCGGTGATCCTGACCGCCGGCTGCCTGATCCTGCCGGAACGGTTCAGCCCGCAACGCTGGTGGCAGGACGTGGTCAGCACGCGTGCGAGCGTGGTGCATTATCTTGGAGTGGTGCCGCCGCTCCTGCTCAACCAGCCGCCAAGCCCGCTCGAGAAGAAGCACCGGATCCGCTTCGGCCTTGGCGCCGGGGTCGAGCCTGAACTTCATGGCCTGTTCGAGAAGCGCTTCGGCTTTCCCCTGGTAGAGGTCTGGGGCATGACCGAGACGGGCCGCATCTTCGCCGACAATATCGAACCGCGGCAGATCGACACGCGGGCATTCGGGCGCGCGCCGCTGCGAGAGCTGGAGGCACGCGTCGCCGACGAGGCGGACAACGAACTGCCGCGCGGCCGGGAAGGTGAGCTGCTGGTTCGCTGTGCCGGCCCGGATCCCAGGCACGGCTTCTTTTCAGGCTACCTCAAGAATGAGGCGGCAACGGAAGAGGCCTGGCGGAACGGCTGGTTCCATACCGGGGATGTCGTCCGCCAGATGGCGGATGGCATGCTTGTCTTCGTCGACCGGAAAAAGAACATCATCCGCCGGTCCGGGGAGAACATCGCCGCCGCCGAGGTCGAGGCGACCTTGCAGGCACATGAGGCGGTTGCCCAGGTCGCCGTGATCGCCGTCCCGGACGAGGTTCGGGAGGAAGAAGTGATGGCCTGCATCGTGCCCATGCCCGGCGTGGCGCCGGACCCGATGCTCGCCGAACGGCTGATGGACTGGTGCCTGGAGAAACTGGCCTATTTCAAGGCGCCGGGCTGGATCCTTTTCCGGCCGTCCTTGCCTATGACAGGGACGCAGAAACTCCAGAAAACCCTGATTTTTCCCGTGGGAACCGACCCCAGGACGCAACCGGGAGTGGTTGATCTGCGAGCACGTAAGAAACGGGCGCGCTGATCCGGCGCGCCGGCGCCGGAAGTCCTTGAAGCAGCCCCGCCGCGCGTGCCAATGTGCGCCGCGAGAAAGAAGCGGCCGCCGTCCGGACAAGGCCGTTAAGGGAGCTTCTGGGTGGAAATACTGGCGAAGTACGTCCGAATCGTCGAGCCGATCAACGACTGGATCGGCCGGATCATAGCGTGGTTTGCGCTTGCAACCGTCGTGGTCTGCTTCGGTGGCGTCTTCATGCGCTATGTGCTGAGCATCGGCTTCATCTGGGTCCAGGATCTGTATGTCTGGCTCCACGCCACGGTATTCGTGCTCGGGGCGGGCTACACTTACCTTATGGGCGGCCATGTCCGGGTGGACATCTTCTATGCCCGCATGTCCGCCAGGGGCAAGGCATGGGTCGATCTTCTGGGCTGCATCGTCTTCCTGATGCCCTGGCTGATCGTCCTGTTCGTCACTTCGCTGCCGTTCGTGCAGCTTTCCTGGCGCCTTCTTGAACCTTCCGGCCAGCCCGGCGGCATGCCGGGGCTGTTCCTGCTCAAGACCCAGATCCTCGTTTTCGCCGTTCTGCTCGGTCTGCAGGGGACCGCGGTGATGGCGCGCTCACTCCTGGTACTCGGGGGACGGATGGATTTCCAGCCCAGGGCCAGCGGACACTAACGACGAAAAGGGCCCCCCATGTCCCTCGCGACGATCGGCGAAATCACCGCCATCGCCATGTTCCTTTCGACCATCGGCATGGTCATGTTCGGCTTTCCGGTGGCCTTCACCCTGGCCGGCACGGGGCTGATCTTCGCCTATCTCGGCCATCTGATGGGCACCTTCGACCTCTCCTTCTTCATCGGCCTGTCCTCGCGCTACCTCGGAACCATGACCAACGAAGTCCTGGTCGCGGTGCCGCTCTTCGTGTTCATGGGCGTGACGTTGGAGCGCTCGAAGATCGCCGAGAAGCTGCTGACCACCATGGGACAGCTCTTCGGCACCATGCGCGGCGGGCTCGGCATCTCGGTGATCCTGGTGGGGGCGTTGCTCGCCGCCTCGACCGGCATCGTCGGCGCCACCGTGGTCACCATGGGCCTGCTCAGCCTGCCGGCCATGATGCGCGCCGGCTACGACCCCAAGCTCGCGACCGGCGTCATCTGTGCCTCCGGCACTCTGGGTCAGATCATCCCGCCATCCACCGTGCTGATCTTCATCGGCGACATGCTGCAGGGCGCGAACACCACCGCCCAGGCCGCGCTCGGCAATTTCGCTCCTGATCCGGTTTCGGTGGGCGATCTGTTTGCGGGTGCATTCTTTCCCGGCCTGATGCTGGTCGGCCTCTACTGCGTCTGGGTCCTTTTTCGTGCCTTCGTGCAGCCGTCCTCCTGTCCGGCCATCGTCATGACGGCGGCCGAGCGTTCCGGCCTCGGCCGGCGCGTCATCGTCACGCTCATCCCGCCGCTGCTCCTCATCATCGCCGTGCTCGGCTCGATCCTCGCCGGCATCGCCAGTCCCACGGAATCCGCTTCTGTCGGCGCCATCGGCGCCATGCTGCTTGCCGCCCTCAGCCGCGAATTCAACCTGACCATGCTGCGCGAGGTGATGCGCTCGACGCTCGGCATCAGTTCCATGGTCTTCGTCATCCTGTTCGGCGCCTCGGTCTTCAGCCTGGTCTTCCGTGGCCTCGGCGGCGAGAAGCTGGTGGAAGACGTGCTTGCAGCCATGCCGGGAGGGGCCTTCGGCGCGGTCATGGTGATCATGGCGCTGATGTTCTTCCTCGGCTTCTTTCTCGATACCTTCGAGATCATCTTCATCGTCGTGCCGATCACCGCGCCCATCCTGCTCAAGCTCGGTGTCGATCCGGTCTGGCTCGGCGTGATGATTGGGATGAACCTGCAGACCAGCTTCCTGACGCCGCCCTTCGGTTTCGCGCTGTTCTATCTGCGCGGCGTCGCGCCACGCTCGATCACCACTGGCCAGATCTATACTGGGATCATCCCCTTCGTCATCGTGCAGATCGTGGCCATGGGCATCATGTGGGGCTTCCCGCGCATCGCCACCTGGTTGCCCGAGAAGGTCTATGGTTCGCCGCCGGCAGCGGTCGGCACGCCGGGTACCGTCCAGGATGGCAGGGTACCGGCCTTTGGCGATGACACGCCGCTCTTCTCGGACGACGAGCAGACTCCGGCGGAGCAGGAAGCGGAACCCTACGCCGAGGAAGAGGAGAGCGGGGAAGAGGCAAGCGAGAGCGAGGACGCGCCCGCCTCGGAGGAAGGCGAGGAGACAGATTCCGACGAGACGAATGCCGAAGAGCCCGCCACCGACGAAGCCGAGGCGGAGGCGGAAGAATCCGAGAAGAAGCAGTAATTCTTCGCCGCAATGAAAAACCCGCGCCGGTTGCCCGGCGCGGGTTCCTCTTTCCGGCGTTGCCGCCGCCGGTCAGGCTTTGGTCGGATACTTGAAGCGCAGCCGGCGAGCAATCGTGTAGGCTTCGTCGGTGATGCGGTTGTAGTTGATCTGCTCCTGACGGAAGGCGAGGAACGAGCGCGCGACTTCCTTGGTGATGTCGTCGCCCTTGTCGATCACCTCTTGCAGCACCTCGCCCGAGGCATTGCCGAAGGCGATCACCACCTCGTTCGGCACCTTGCGCAGCTTGACCTGATGCTTGGTGACCAGTTCGCGCAGCGCCGGGCCGGAGCGGGCATTGAATTCGGCCAGCATCGTGTCATTTTCGGCATGGCAGCAATACTTGAGAATCGCCTGGAGGTCCTTCGGCAGGGCCTCGAGCTTGGCCTTGTTGAACATAACCTGCAGCGCGGTGCCCGGCTCGTGGAAGCCCGGATAGTAGTAGAAGGGCGCCACCTTGTAGAAGCCAAGGGCGAGGTCGTTGTAGGGACCGACCCACTCGGTGCCGTCGAGGGCGCCCGACTGCAGCGCCTGGAACACCTCGCCGCCGGGCAGGTTGACGACATTGACGCCAAGCTTCTGCATGGCAAGTCCGCCCTGTCCCGGCATGCGGAACTTGAGACCCTTCAGGTCATCGACCGACTTGATCTCCTTGCGGAACCAGCCGGCAAGCTGATGGCCTGTATTGCCGCCGTGATAGGCTTTGAGACCGAACCTGGCCATCAGCTTCTCGAAAAGCTGCTGGCCGCCGCCGAAATGCATCCACGCGGCCATCTCGGTCGCCGTGAGCCCGAAGGGCACGGTCGAATAGAAGGCCATCGCCGGCGACTTGCTCAGGTGATAGTAGGGCGCGTCATGGCCGATCTCGGCCGTGCCGCCGGCAACCGCGTCGAAGCATTGCAGCGCCGGAACCAACTCGCCGCCGGCGAACACCTTGATCGTCAGGCGGCCATCGGTCATCTCGCCGATGCGCTGCGCGAAGCGCTCTGCACCGGTATGCAAGCCGCCCAGGCCGCGCGGCCAGCTCGTGACCATCTTCCATTCCATCCGCCCCTGGGAAATGGCGGGGGCCGGGAAGGAGGAGGCGGCGGCGACCGCCGCGCTACTGGCGAGGGCGCCCTTGAGGAAATTGCGCCGTTTCATCGAACCCTTCATCTGGAGATTCTCCCTGGTATCGTTTTAGCTGGAAAGCCGGCATCGACCGGCGGGAAGGAACCCCACATTACCTGACCAGCCGGCCCCGTCGCGCCGCGCATGTGAGGCAAAAGGAGTTGCGCGCATTATAGTTTCCCGAAGCGGGAAAACAACATGAGCCGCAACGGGCTATGCCCGTTCCTCAACCTCGGCGCGCGCCATCGGGACCCATCCTTCCAGGGTCAGCCGCTCGATCGGCTGGAAGTTGATCTTGTAGGCCATCTTCGGGCTCTCGGCGATCCAGTAGCCAAGATAGACGTGGGGCAGCCTTGCAAGGCGCGCCCGTTCCACGTTGGCCAAAACGATGAAGGTCCCTGGGCTGCGCCCGGAGCGGTCGGTCTCGAAGAAACTGTAGACCAGGGAAATGCCATCCCCCATTCGGTCGCACAGGCTGACCCCGAACAGCGTACCATCGGCCTCGCGGAATTCCACGAGGTGGGTATCGACCGGTGTATCTTCCACCATCGCGCGATAATCGGCGAAATCCATTTCGACCATGCCGCCGCCCGCATGCCGGTCCAGCAGGTATTTCCTGAACAGCAGAAAATGTTCCCGCGTGGCAATGGGCGGTATTTCCCTCGCCGTTACGCCGGCATTGCGGTTCAGAATGCGCCGCTGGGTCCGGTTGGGCCGGAACCGCGGGACATCGACCCGCACCGGTACGCAGGCCACGCAATCGTCGCAGGCCGGACGATAGGCCAAGTCCTGGCTGCGCCGGAAGCCAGCCTGGCTCAAGGTATCGTGCAGGCTGTCGGGACTGTCGCCTGCCAGCAGGGTCACCACCTTGCGCTCCAGCCGGCCGGGTAGGTAAGGGCAGGGGGTCGGCGGCGTCGCGAAGAAATGGCGCAGCGGAAGTTGCACGCGATGCTTCATGCCAAGGCTCCCACGGGAGTGGCCGGGCCGGTCCATGGCAAGAACACCCAATTCATGCAGATTAGTGTAGACGGAAACCCGTACCGGGCAAGCGGCTCGCCTGCCTGCCGCCGGTCGGCTGCCGGCTAGAGTTGCAGCAGGCGTTCCCGCAGGTCCGGCGGGATGGCGACCGACCGGTTGGCCGTCCGGTCGACCAGCACCATGATGCGCTCGCAGGTCCCGACGCAGGTGCCCTGGTGGAACAGGCCATGCGCAGTATGGCAGCTCGACCGGCCAACTTTCCTCGCCAGGGTGCCGACCCTGACCGAGCCCGGATAGTGAAGTTGCGCGCGATACTCCAGTTCGACCCTGACCGTCATCCAGCCGAGATCGGCATCCACCGGCTGGCCGGCATCGGTGAAGAAGCGGACGCCCGCATTCTCACAGAACACCAGAGAGGCCACGTTGTTGACATGGCCGAGCGTGTCGAGATCCGCGTAACGGATCTCGCATTCCGTCCAGTGGCGATAGGCGGCCGGGCTGGCCAGATCGGGCATCTGATCGGGAGAATCGGTCGACATCGTCGCATCATGCCGGGCAGGGCGTGCCCTGCCAAGCTCTGGCCAGACCAGCCCGCTTCGATGTCAGTTCGGACGTGCCGGCACGACCGCCTGCTGGGACTCGCGCAATAGGACGATGGCGATCCGCCGGTTCGACGGGTTCATCCGGTCGTTGGCAAACAGCGGCTCCTGATCCGCCTTGCCGACCACCTGCTGGATGCGCGGCACCGGCAGGCCGGCCTCGACCAGGACCCGGCGGCTGGCATTCGCCCGGTCGGCGGAAAGCTCCCAGTTGCCATAGCCGGCATCGCCACGGAACGGCGTCGCGTCGGTATGGCCGCTGATCGAAATCTTGTTGGGAAGCTGCATGACCACCTGGGAGACCTTTTGCAAAAGCAGCCGGGTGCGTTCATGCATTCCGGCGCTGCCACTCGGGAACATGGACTGGTTCTGCTGGTCGACGATCTGGATGCGCAGTCCCTCCGGCGTCATGTCGACCAGAATGTTGCGCCTGAGCTCGTTGAGTTCGGGCGACGTCTCGATGGCCTGCCGCAGGGCGGCTTCGGTCTGCTCGAAAGCCTTCTGTTCGCGTTCCTCGATCTGCTTGCGCAGCTCTTCCTCGTTCAGTGGGCCGCGACCGAGATTGTCGTCTGACGTCGCGGTTTCATTTGGTGCGATGGCGAGCGTGACGCTCGGCACGCCGTATTCGGAGATGCGGCTGCCCTCGGTCACCAGGGTGCGTCCGCCCAGTATCCGCCCCGCGCCGCTTTCGCTCCTGCTGGCGGAGGTCGGGGTGAAATAGTCGGCAATGCCCTTCTTCTGTACGTCGGTCGTCACGTTGAGCAACCATAGCAGCAGGAAGAACGCCATCATCGCCGTCACGAAATCGGCGTAAGCCACTTTCCAGGCGCCGCCATGATGGCCGTCGCCCTGCACCTTGCGGATCTTCTTGATGATGATGATGGGCTGGTTGCTGCCGGCTTCCTCTGCCATGACGTGCCCAGCCCTCTAGACCGGCAGCAGGCGGCTGGTCGCTTCCTCGACCTCGTAGAAGGTCGGACGGGTATTCGACAGCAGCGCCTTGCGCGCGAACTCGACGGAGACCTGCGGCGGGTATCCCTGCATATGGGCAAGGATGCCGGCCTTGATGCATTGCAGATACTTCATGTCCGCCTCGTGAGCCGCCTTGACGGCATTGGCGATCGGGCCGATGAAACCGTAGGCGAGCCAGACGCCGAGGAAGGTGCCGACCAGCGCGCCGCCGATCAGCTTGCCGAGCACCTCGGGCGGCTCTGAGATCGAGCCCATGGTCTTGATCACGCCAAGCACCGCGGCGACGATGCCGAGCGCGGGCATCGAGTCCGCCACGGTCTGGATCGCATGGCTGATCTGGTGATGCTCGTGATGATGCGTCTCCAGCTCGGCATCCATCAGCGTTTCGACCTCGTGCGGATTATCCGTCCCGAGGGTCAGCATCCGCAGGTAGTCGCAAAGGAAGGTGACGTTTTCCTCGTGCTTCAGAAAAGTCGGAAACTGCTGGAAAAGGCTGCTTTCCTTTGGATTCTCGATATGGCTTTCCAGCGCCAGCATGCCCTTGGACTTCGCCAGCTTGAAGGTGAGGTAGAGCAGGCTCAAAAGTTCGAGATAGCTTTCCTTGCCATAGGTCGAGCCCTTGAAGGCGATGCCCATGGCCTTGCCGGCTTTCTTCACGACCTTGAGCGGATTGGCGATGACGAAGGCACCCAGCGCGGCACCGCAGATGATCACCACTTCGAAAGGCTGCCATAGCACATAGAGCTTGCCGCCCATTGCGGCATAGCCGCCGAGCACGGACAGGATGACGATAACGGACCCGGCGATCAGGAGCATGGCGCGTGG
>JAHCJQ010000069.1 GCA_026126215.1 Alphaproteobacteria bacterium | reverse complement strand
GCGACCTCGCGGGCCTTGATGGAGAGGGAGATCTTGCGCGTCTTGGAGTCGATGTTGGTGATCTTGGCATCGATCTTGTCGCCGACGGCGAACCGCTCCGGGCGCTGTTCGGCGCGGTCGCGGGCCAGCTCCGCCTTGCGGATGAAGCCGGTCAGGCCGCCTTCGAGTGCCACCTCGACGCCGCCATCGTTGATCGCCGCCACCGTGCAGGTGACCACGTCGCCCTTGCGCAGCGCCTGAGACTTGGCGAAGGGATCGTTCTGGAGCTGCTTGATGCCGAGCGAGATGCGCTCCTTCTCCACGTCGACATCGAGCACCACCGCCTTCACCACGTCGCCCTTCTTGTGGTTCTGCATGGCCTGCTCGCCGGGCATGTCCCAGGAGATGTCTGACATGTGCACCATGCCGTCCACCCCGCCATCCAGGCCGATGAAGAGGCCGAACTCGGTGATGTTCTTGATTTCGCCCTCGATCTGCGTGCCGGGCGGGAATTTCTCGGCGAAGGTCTCCCACGGATTGGCGAGGCACTGTTTGAGGCCGAGGCTGATTCGCCGCTTCTGCGAATCGACCTCGAGGACCATGACCTCGACGCTCTGGCTGGTGGAGACGATCTTGCCCGGATGCACGTTCTTCTTGGTCCAGCTCATCTCCGAGACATGCACCAGGCCCTCGACGCCCGGCTCCAGCTCGACGAAGGCGCCATAATCGGTGATGTTGGTGACGCGGCCGACGAACTTGGCGCCGACCGGATACTTGGCCTCGACGCCCTCCCAGGGATCGGCTTCGAGCTGCTTCATGCCGAGCGAGATGCGCTGGGTCTCCGGATTGAGGCGGATGACCTGGACCTTGACCGACTGGCCGACGCCGAGCGCCTCGGAGGGATGGTTGATGCGCCGCCAGGCAATGTCGGTGACATGCAGCAGGCCGTCGACGCCGCCGAGATCGACGAAGGCGCCGTAGTCGGTAATGTTCTTCACCACGCCTTCGAGCACCTGGCCCTCGCGCAGGTTGGCGACCAGTTCGCTGCGCGCCTCGGCCCGGCTCTCCTCGAGCACGGCGCGGCGCGAGACGACGATATTGCCGCGCCTGCGATCCATCTTGAGGATCTGGAAGGGCTGCGGAATGCCCATCAGCGGCGTGATGTCCCGCACCGGGCGCACATCGACCTGGCTGCCCGGCAGGAAGGCCACCGCGCCGGACAGGTCGACGGTGAAGCCGCCCTTGACGCGGCCGAAGATGACGCCATCCACCCGCATGTTGGCGTTGAAGGACTGCTCGAGTTTCTCCCAGGCTTCCTCGCGGCGCGCCTTGTCGCGCGAGAGGACCGCCTCGCCATTGGCGTTCTCCATGCGCTCGAGG
Source organism: Alphaproteobacteria bacterium (assembly GCA_026126215.1). GTDB lineage: Bacteria > Pseudomonadota > Alphaproteobacteria > Ferrovibrionales > Ferrovibrionaceae > JAHCJQ01. The sequence goes on along the minus strand of JAHCJQ010000069.1, from coordinate 14,103 downwards.
AAGACCTCGACGGTATCGCCGACCTTGACCTCGGCCGCCTTGCCGGCCTGCGCGAACTCCTTGAGCGGTACGCGGCCCTCCGACTTCAGCCCGACATCGATCAGGGCGAAGTCGTTCTCGACCGCGATCACCCGGCCGCGCACGACGCTGCCCTCGGGGCTGGCGGCGGCGCCATAGATCTCATCGAGCAGTTCGGCGAAATTCTCGTTGCTGGCCGGCGCGGCAGCGCGGGCCGTGGATGCTTTAGCCATGAGTTCCTTCTTTCATCCGACCCCTATCAGGTCTGCCGGCTTCCATGTCGCCGGGGGTCGCCAGACCGCCATCCCCGCGGGTTCGCGCGCGGCGGGGAAACACTGCCATCCTCGCTCCCGCGCGGTGGGAGCCTCTACATCCTGCCGGCAATGATGGCCTTGGCCCGGGCAAGGGCGGCATCTATAGCCAAATCCGTGGTGTCCAGCAAGTGGGCATCCGGTGCCGGGCGCAGCGGTGCGGCGGCGCGCGCCTGGTCGCGCCGGTCGCGTTCGTTAAGGTCGGCCAGCACCTGCGCGAAAGGAACATCTTCCCCGCGACCCGCCAGTTCCAGATGCCGGCGGCGGGCACGCACCTCCGGCGCGGCGGTGACGAAAAGTTTCACTGTCGCATCGGGGCAGACGACCGTGCCGATATCGCGCCCATCGAGAACGGCGCCGCGCGCCCCGCCCGGCGGTCGCCTTGCAAAATCCCTCTGAAAGTCCAGCAGCGCCGCGCGCACCGCCGGCATGGCGGCGACGCGCGAAGCGGCATTGCCGGTCGCCTCGTCCCGGAGGCCGGGATCGGCGAGCAACTCGCTGCCGAGGCCGCGGGCGGCTGCCACCGCCGCCGCCTCGTCGTCCGGCGACTGGCCGGCGCGCAGCAGGGCAAGGCCGACCGCGCGATAGAGCGAGCCGGTATCGAGATAGGCAAAGCCGAGATCGCGGGCGAGCAGGCGCGCCAGCGTACCTTTTCCGGCGGCGGTGGGTCCGTCGATGGCGACGATCACGCGGCCGCTCCCATGCGCGCGCCAAGGCCGTTCATCATGGCGACGAAGCCCGGGAACGAGGTGTCGATCATCCGCGCATCGTCGATCGCGACCGGCGCGCGCGCGCGCAGGCCGAGGACCAGGAACGACATGGCGATGCGGTGATCCATGTTCGTGGCGACCATCCCGCCGCCGCCGGGCGGCGTCCCGTCGCCACGCACGACGAGAGAATCCTCGCCCTCCCGATGCGGCACGCCGCAGGCCGCGAGCCCGGCGGCCACCGCGCGCAGGCGGTCGCTCTCCTTGACCCGTAACTCGCCCAGCCCCAGCATGCGTGTCTCGCCGCGGGCGCAGGCGGCGGCGATGGCGAGAATGGGGTATTCGTCGATCATCGAGGGCGCGCGTGCGGCCGGGACCTCCACGCCGCGCAGTTCCGCCCCACGCACCAGCAGGTCGGCGACCGGTTCGCCACCGGCCTCGCGGCGGTCGAGAAAAGCGATGTCGGCGCCCATCTCCAGAAGCGTGGTGAACAGCCCGGTACGCAGCGGATTGACGCCGACATTGCGGACCAGCACTTCCGAGCCCGGCAGGATGCTGGCGGCGACCACGGCGAAGGCCGCGGAGGACGGATCGGCCGGCACGATCACCGGCGCGGCGCGCAGTTCCGGCTGGCCGCGCAGGCGTATGGCGCGTCCCTCCGGCCCGTCGCCGACCCAGATCGCGGCCCCGAAATGGCGCAGCATGTTCTCGGTGTGGTCGCGCGTCGGCTCGGGCTCGATCACGCAGGTCTCGCCGGGCGCGTTCAGTCCGGCCAGCAGGATCGCCGATTTGACCTGGGCCGAGGCGACCGGCAGGCGGTAGGAGATCGGCATCGGCTCGGCGGCGCCGCGCACCGCCAGCGGCAGCCGGTCGCCCTCGCGCGCCAGGAACTCCGCTCCCATCCTGGCGAGCGGGGTGGTGACGCGCGCCATCGGCCGGCGGCGCAGCGAGGCATCGCCGGTGAAGAAGGTGACCATGTCCTGCGTCGCCACCATGCCCATGAGCAGGCGCACGGCGGTGCCGGAATTGCCAAGATCGAGAATGTCCGCCGCTTCGCAGAGGCCGCCGGTGCCCCGGCCGACGACGCGCCAGAGGCCAGGCCCATCCCGGGTGACCTCCGCGCCAAGCGCGCGCAGCGCCGCAGCGGTGCGCAGCACGTCCTCGCCCTCCAGAAGGCCCTCGATCCGCGTCTCGCCCAGCGCCAGCGCGCCGAACATCAGCGCGCGGTGCGAAATGGACTTGTCGCCGGGCGGCTGCGTGGCGCCGGTCAGCCGCCCGACAGGCTCGGAGCGGAGCGGCTCCGCTATTGTCTCTGCATTGTGCAAGGGCTTGGCCGATTGGTTCGCTGTGTCGGGCGCAGTCTCTAACATGCCGGTCCCGGGCAGGCCAGTCCCGGACTGCCGGAGGTGGCGTTTCTGGGTTTGACAGATCGCCCACGCCATGGCATTGGGGGCGCTCTTTCGTCGGCAAGTCCGGCTGCAAGCGCTCAAAAGACACGGCTTTCTAGAGGTTACGATGGCGAAACCGGAGTGGGGCCACAAGCGTCGCTGCCTCAGTTGTGGCGCTGCGTTCTACGATCTCAACAAGTCTCCGATCGTCTGCCCCAAATGCGGCGCGGAGCATCACCCCGAGCAGCTTCTCAAGCCCAAGCGCGGCCGACCCGAGGAGAAGCCGGCGCCGGTGAAGGTGAAGAAGCCCGTGCCGGTGGCCGACGATGTCGAGGTAGCCGACGACGTCGAGGAGGACGAGGCCTTCATCGAGGATGCCTCGGAGCTTGGCGAGGACGAGGACGATGTGGCCGAGGTCATCGAGACCGGCGAGGACGAGGAGCCGCTCGGCGAGCGTTGAGGGCCGCGCCGGGGCGAAATTTTGTCCTTGAAACGGGCTGCGGGGGGCAATAGCTTCCCCTCCCGCGTTCGGGCCCGAGGTGGCCCGCTGCGACCGCGACATTCCATCGCCACGGACCGGCCTGGTCCGCTGGCCGCGGGGCCATAGCTCAGATGGGAGAGCGCTTGAATGGCATTCAAGAGGTCGGCGGTTCGATTCCGCCTGGCTCCACCAGTTTCCGAAGGCCCGGCAGGCGATGCCGGGCCTTCGCATTTTCCGCGCCGGTTCAGCGGATGCGCAGCAACTCCACCTCGAAGAGCAAGGTGGCATTAGGCGGGATCACCCCGCCAGCCCCGCGCGAGCCATAACCGAGCGCAGCCGGAATGATCAGGGTGCGCCGCCCGCCCTCCTTCATGCCGACGATCCCCTCGTCCCAACCGCGGATCACGCGTCCGGCGCCCAGCGGAAACTCGAACGGCTGGTTGCGGTCCCGCGAGCTGTCGAATTTGCGGGTCTTCTGGCCGTTTTCGTAGAGCCAGCCTGTATAGTGCATGACGCAGATATCGCCCGCCCGCGCGACGCGGCCCTCGCCCGGCGCGTCGTCCTGATAGCTGAGGCCACTCGGGCTGGTGACGAGGCCCGCCTGTGCCAGGGCCGCCGGGGGAGCGAGGACGGGCCAGGCGATGGCGGCAAGGCAAAGGGATAGGACGCGCAAGGGGGGCATGGAAATCCTCTCGATTCTGTCAGGTCAGCCCGGGACGTGCATGGGCAGGTCGAGCAGCGCGCGCCGGCGCAGCCAGAGGCTTGGCCGGTAGCGGTCGTCGCCGGTGATGTCCTGCAGGCGCTGCATGATCTGCAGGGTTTCGCGACGGCCCATGGCCTCCGCCATCTCGAGCGGGCCCTGGGGATAGTTGAGGCCGAGCTTCATGGCGGTATCGATGTCGGCCGGACTGGCGAGGCCGATCTGCGCCATTTCCGCGCCGAGATTGGCGATCATGGCGCGGATGCGCTGGAGCACGAAGCCCGGCGAATCCTTGATGCGGGTCACCGGCTGGCCGGCCAGGCGCAAGCGGGCGAGCGCCGCCTCGGCGATCCGCGCGTCGCCGCCGGGTGGCGTCATCATGGTCAGCCGTTGCGCATGGTTGCCGGTCAGATCGACGGCGACCAGCCGCGCGGGATCGAGTTTCATGCGCGCGGCGAGGCTCGATGCATCCTCGCCAAGGGGTGCCGCGAGCAACGGGCTCACCCCATCGTCGCTTTCCAGGATGTCGGCGCCGCTCCGGCTCGCCAGTTCCACCAACCGTCCGTCCGGTTCGATCAGGCGCAGCGCCGGCGCCGGCGCCGCATCGGTCCCTGCGTCCGGATCTGGCGCCTGCTTGTTGCCGTTCTCGTCGTAGGCATACCAGCCCTGGCGCGTCTTGCGGCCATAGCGGCCTGCCTCCATCATCGCCTGATGAACCGGCATCGTGGCCAGGCGGCGATCATGGAAATAGCCGCTATAGATGATCTGGCTGACCGGAAAGTTGACGTCGATGCCGGTCAGGTCCATCAGCTCGAACGGACCCATGCGGAAGCCGCCGGCATCGCGCATGATGGCGTCGATCTCGTGCGGCGCCGCGACGCCCTCGGAGTGAATGCGCAGTCCCTCGGTGGTGAAGGCGCGGCCGCCCAGATTGACCAGGAAGCCCGGGCTGTCCTTCACCGCCACCGGCACACGGCCCATCCGTTTGCCATAGCCGATCAGCGCCTGCACCACCTGCTCCGAGGTTGCGGGCGCGCGGATCACCTCGACCAGGGGCATGAGCGGCACCGGGTTGAAGAAATGCAGGCCGGCGACGCGCTCGCGGACCCGACATGCGGCGGCAATGGTCGCGATCGGAATGGACGAGGTGTTGGAGGCGATGATGGCGCTATCCGCCACCACCTCTTCGACCGCGCGGAAGACCTGGCGCTTCACTTCCAGGCTCTCGACCACCGCTTCCACCACCAGCACCGCCGGTGCCAGCCCGGCGATGCCATCCACGATCTCGATCCGTGCCTTGATGGAAGCGGCCTCCGCGGGGTCGATCCGGCCCTTCTCCGCCGTGCGGTCGATCATGGCGCAGACCTGCTCGCGGCCCTTCTCGGCGGCGCCAGGCGCGGCGTCATGCAAAAGGACCCGCATGCCACCCTGTGCCGCCACCTGGACGATGCCCCGGCCCATAGCGCCCGCGCCGATCACGCCGATCATCGTTTCGTTCCGCGCCGCAGCCATCCGTATGCTCCCCGCCCGATGCAACTCACTGACAGTGATCAATTTTCCGCCGCGCATCCTGCCTCGTCCACGGCGCCTCGGCAATCTTGAATGGCAGGCTTTCCATGCTTACCTAGAGAGCCGGGAGAGGTGCCTTTCGGGCTTCTCCCGAAACGGCGCCGCTAACGGGTCGGAATTTTCGCACCGGACGTCCGGCGTTCGCTCGCTCGATGGAGGAGAATGAAGGATGAGCCGGATTTCCCTGTTCAACAGCCCGCTTCTGCTCGGTTTCGACCATGTCGAGCGTATGCTCGACCGCGTCGCCAAGACGTCCAGCGACGGCTATCCACCGTACAATATCGAGCAGCTTGCCGAGGATCGGCTCCGCATCACCCTGGCGGTCGCCGGTTTCCGGGAGGACGATCTCTCGATCACCGTCGAGGACAACCAGCTCGTGATTCGCGGCAAGCAGCAGGACGAGGCGGAGCGGACCTATCTGCATCGGGGCATCGCCGCCCGGCAGTTCCAGCGCAGTTTCGTGCTGGCGGAAGGGATCGAAGTGGTCGGTGCGGATCTCGACAACGGCCTGCTCCATGTCGAGCTGAAACGCCCGCAGCCGGAATCGGTGGTGCGGACCGTGAAGATCGGCAAGGCCGGGAAGTCCGGCCCGGCGGCAGGCCAGGCACCCGGACGGGGCGCCTGAAGGCAGTGGTCGCGGCGCCGGTCGCCGGGCCGCGAAGTGGAAGGAGTAGCGTGATGTACCAGAACACTCGCCTCGAAGGTTTGCGTTTCATCAGCCCCGAGCAGTTCGCCATGCTGGGCGCGCCCAGTCTCGCCTACGTGCGCGAGATCGTGGTCGAGGGTGGCAAGGGCTGGGGCATCTTCGCCGCGAACGGCCAGCAGGTTGGCCTGGTGGACGACCGGGAACTGGCCTTCATTGCCGCCCGCCAGCACGATCTGAGCCCGGTCTACGTGAACTGAAGCGGTGGGGGGCGTTCAGCGCCGCTCGATGCTGCGCGACAGCTCTATCACTTCCGGCGAGCCATCCGCGGCGCGGCGCTCTATGCGGATTTCGCCGCGGTAGATGCCGGGCGCAAGCGTGCCGCTTCTCCGGCTTATGCCGGCATACTCGAACCACTGCGCCTTGTGGCGGTCTACCCTTTGCCCCGCACTCTCGGCCAGGATCTCGCCCGAGGGTCCGATCAGGCGCATCCGCCGCCGATCCTCCGGCCCGATGCCCCAGGCGCGATACCAGAAGGTGAGCACCCTGGCATTGCCGTCGAGCACGACCCCGTCATAAAGGCCGGCCTCGGCCTTCTCCTTGACCGGCGCCTCGCCGGCGAAGCCCGCATCGACGATGCCGGCAGGCCGGTAGGTGAGCAACGCGCCGGCGCGCGCCGACCAGAGCGGGCGGCCCGGCGCGCCGCAGCCGGCCGGTGCATCCGCCCCGAGATAGGGGTCGATCACCTGCTCGTCCAGGCGAACCTCGAAATGCAGGTGCGGAAACTCGGTGCGCCCGGAAAGCCCGATTTCGCCGAGGACGCTGCCGGCGGCGACCTGCTCGCCCGGGCGAACGCGCACCGTGCCCCGTCGCAGGTGTCCATATCGGGTCTGCCAGCCATTGCCATGATCGAGGATCACGGCGTTGCCGAGCGCGCGGTCTTTCAGGCTTGCCGGATCGGCCTCGCGCATGTGCACATCCGCCATGCCGTCGCGCACCGCCCGTACCCGCCCGGCTGCCGCGGCGAGCACGGGGACGCCGCGGCGCATTTCCTTGCCGTTCGCCACGGCGATATCGGTTCCGGTATGGCCGTCATAGCCGAGCAGTCCGCAGCGATGGTCGAGGAAGCCCGGACCCGGATCGCGGTCGACGAAATTCTGCACGTAGCAGAGCCTGGTTCCGGTACAGTCGACGGGTGCGTCCAGGCGGATATCCGCTTCCGCCGCGCCAGCGGGCGCGGCGAACAGCAAGATGAGAAAGGGAAAATGGCGCATCACGGGTGAGAGAATGCGCCGCGCTGCCGAGGGAGGCAATCGGCTGTTCGGTCCCCGGGTCGCCGGGTCGGGATCAGGCGGCGTTGGAGGCGGCGGGCTCGGTGAGCAGCGCAAACAGCGCGTCGGGATTGTCGGTGCCGCGCATCTTCTCGCAGATGCCGCGATCGCGCAGCAGCCGAGAAACCCGGGCCAGCGCCTTGAGATGATCGGCGCCCGCGCCCTCGGGCGCAAGCAGGACGAAGATCAGGTCGACCGGGATCTCGTCGATCGAATCGAAATCCACCGGCTGCTCAAGCCGCGCGAAGAGGCCATGCAGCCGCGTGAGGCCCGGCAGCTTGCCATGCGGAATTGCGATGCCATGCCCCACGCCGGTAGTGCCGAGGCGCTCGCGTTCCAGCAGCGTGTCGAAGATCGCCCTTTCCGGCAGACCAGTGATCCGGGCGGCACGCTGCGCCAGCTCGCGGAGTGCCTGCTTCTTGCTGGTGACTTTGAGATTCGCGATGACGCCATCGGGCGCCAGCAGCTCGCTGATTTCCATGATGTTCAGGCTTTCTCGCTCAGCGGCTCGAGCCCTGCGGGTCGATCCAGCCGATATTCCCGTCCGTGCGCCGATAGACCACATTCAGGCCTCCATGGGCGCTGTTGCGGAAGATGAGGGCAGGCTGTTCGCCCAGGTCGAGACGCATGACCGCCTCTCCGACGGTCAGGGTGGAGATTTCCGTCTTGGTTTCAGCCACGACGATCGGGTTCAGTTCCTGCGGCTCCTCGGCTTCTTCACCGGCACCGGCCAGGACGTAAGTGCGCGCAGGGGATATTTCCAGCCGCTCCGACCGTGCTTTCGCATGGTGGTCGCGCAAGCGGCGCTTGTAACGGCGCAGCCGCTTCTCCAGCCGCTCGAGCGCCTGGTCGAAGGAAGCATAGATCTCCGCCGCCTCGCCCTGGGCCTGCGACTCGAGGCCGGCGCCGAAATGGACCGAGCAGTCGCAGCGGAAGAAGTTGCCCTGCCGCGAGAAGACGACGGTTCCATCGATGGCGCGGTCGAAATACTTCTCGACCACGGCTTTGATCTGTTGATCGACATGGCCGCGCAACGCATCGCCGACGTCGATCTGCTTTCCAGTGACTTGCAGAAGCATTCCTCTAAGGTCTTCCGGGGTTCCAGACAGCGGGTCAATCAAGCTCGTCGGAAACGGTTCTATCTTAAACCGGTCGCGCGGAAGCCGGGACCATATTGAAGGCCCCCTGGCATGTCAACCACGCCGTATGGGCTCCCGATCAGTGCTCAACCGGCGCGTTACTCAGCCTTGCGCCTGTTTCATGCGCCGCCGCTGAACGGATGAGGAAATCCGCAGACTTTCGCGGTATTTTGCCACGGTCCGGCGGGCGATGTCGATGCCCTGGCCATGCAGGATCTCCACGATCCGGTCGTCCGATAGGACATTGTTCGGCTCCTCGGCATCGATCAGCTCGCGGATGCGCTGGCGCACCGCTTCCGCGGAATGCGCCTCGCCGCCGTCGGCCGAGGCGATGGCGGAGGTGAAGAAGTACTTCATCTCATAGACGCCGCGCGTGGTCGCTATGTACTTGTTCGAGGTGACGCGGCTCACCGTGCTCTCGTGCATGCTGATCGCCTCGGCGATCGAACGCAGGTTCAGCGGCCGCAGATGCTGCACGCCGTGGGCGAAGAAGCCGTCCTGCTGGCGCACCAGTTCGGTCGCCACCTTGAGGATCGTGTTGGCGCGCTGGTCGAGCGACTTGACCAGCCAGTTCGCCGTGTTGAGGCAATCCGAAAGATAGGCCTTGTCATCCTTGCTGCGCGCCCCGCCGGCGATCTTCGCCAGATAGCGCCGGTTGACCAGCACGCGCGGCAGCGTCTCGCTGTTGAGCTCGACGATCCAGCCGCCTTCCGGATTCTGCCGGACATAGACATCCGGCACCAGGGTCTGCGCCACCTCGCTTCCGAAGGCAAGGCCGGGCTTGGGGTTGAGCGCGCGGATCTCGGCGATCATGTCGACCACGTCCTCCTGGTCCACCCCGCATGTCCGGCAGAGCCCGACGATGTCGCGCCGTGCCACCAGTTCGAGATTCTCGAGGAGTGCCTGCATGGCCGGGTCGAGGCGGTCGCGCTCGCGCAGCTGCAGGCGAAGACATTCGGTGAGGTCGCGGGCGAACACACCGACGGGATCGAAACCCTGCAGCTTCTCCAGCACCTGTTCGACCTGTTCGCGCGGCGCGCCCATGCGCCCGGCCACGTCATCCAGCGCATCGGCGGGCAGATAGCCCGCCTCGTCAAGCAGGCCGATGAGTTGCTGGCCGATCAGCCGTCCGGTCGGATCGGCGATCTCGAGCGGGAGCTGCTGGAGGAGATGCTGCTGCAGGGTCTCGCCCTCCGCCAGTGTCTGCTCCAGGCCGAACTCGCCGTCGTCGAAACTGCTGTTGCCGCCACTGCCACGGATATAGCTCTCGCTGGGGCCAACGAAATCCTGCGCGCGGTCGGCGGCGGAGTCCTCGGCATAGATGTTCTCGTAATCGGTATCGAGGCCTTCGGCGGTGACGGTGCCGCTTGCGATCTCGCCGTTGAGCGGGCGGGGTTCCGGTTCCTCGTCGCCGGCGGGCTGGCGCTCCTCGGCGCCGGCGCGCGGGGCCTCCTCGCGGATCTCGCCGTCGGAACGCTCGAGCAGGGGGTTCTTCTCGATCTCCTGTTCGATGTAGGCGGTGAGCTCCAGGTTGGACATCTGCAGGAGCTTGATCGCCTGCTGCAATTGCGGCGTCATCACCAGCGTCTGGGACTGGCGGATGTCCAGTCTGGGGGTGAGCGCCACGCCGCGACCTCCGCGCCGGCCCTAGAGGCTGAAACGCTCGCCGAGATAGACCCGGCGAACATCCTCGTGGGCGACGATCTCCTCGGGCGTGCCCTCCATCAGCACATGTCCCTCGTGCAGGATGTAGGCCCGGTCGATCAGGCCAAGCGTCTCGCGGACATTGTGCTCGGTGATCAGCACGCCGATGCCGCGGTCCTTGAGATGGAAGACGAGATCCCGGATCTCGCCGACCGCGATCGGGTCGATGCCCGCCAGCGGCTCGTCGAGCAGGATGAAGGTCGGCTGCGAGGCGAGCGCGCGCGCGATCTCCAGGCGCCGGCGCTCGCCGCCGGAAAGCGCGACCGAGGGGCTGTGCCGAAGGTGGGCGATCGAGAATTCGCGCAGCAGGTCCTCCAGCATGTCACGCCGCTTGTCGCGCGAAGACTCGCTGATCTCGAGCACGGCCATGATGTTCTGCTCGACATTCAGGCCGCGGAAGATCGACGCTTCCTGCGGCAGGTAGCCGATGCCGAGGCGCGCGCGCCGGTACATTGGCAGCGCGGTGATGTCGTGGCCGTCCAGCGTGATCATGCCCTGGTCGGCGGGAATGAGCCCGGTGATGATGTAGAAGCAGGTTGTCTTGCCGGCGCCGTTCGGCCCGAGCAGGCCGACCGCCTCGCCGCGCTGCAGCGACAGGCTGACATCGCGCAGGATCGGCCGGCTCTTGAAGCGCTTGCCGATATGGTGCGCGGCGAGGCCCTGCATGGCGGCGTCCTGTCCTGTTCCCTCGCGCGGTTGTGGGGCGATGTCGTTCACGCTGTCCTGTTTCCCATCAAGTCGTTGAGGAATGGTGAATGATTTCTGAATCAGGCGGAGCCGGCCTCAGTTGGTCGCACCGGGTTTCTCCCGTCCGACATTGAAGATGCCCTGCACGCGTCCGCCCGGCGCGCTCTCGCAGACATTCTGCCTGGTCTCGAGGTTGATGGTCAGCCGGGCACAGTTGAGGACGTCGCTCTCGCGCGTGAGCACGACCCGTCCCTCGCCGGACAGAATGCGGCGATCGAGGTCGTAGACCATCTTGTCGCCCTGCGCCGTCTCGCCTTCGGAGGATATGAACACCTTGCCGAATGCATCAATGCGCGCGATGCGTCCGCCCCGGATCTCCTCGCCACGCTGTTCCGCCTGCTGGCGGGCGGCGTCCTGCTGCGCGCGGTCGCGGTAATAGACGACCATGGAATCGGCGCGCATCCGCGTCGAGCCCTGCACCGCCTGCACATTGCCGCGGAAGATCGCCGTCTGGCGGTCCCGCTGCACCTCCAGGCTGTCGGCGGTGATCTCGACCGGCTTGTCGCGATCGTCGGCACCGCCAATGCCGCCCGAACGCGCTGCCGCGCCGGGCGCGGCGGCCAGACAGGGCAGCGCCAGCAGGGCGACGAGGGCAAGCGGGCGCGCGGCGCGAAGCATGGTTCAGCCTTCCTTGTTCTGGTAGATGATGACCCGCACGCCTTTGAGGAAATGCAGGACGTTGCCACGTTCCTCGGTGCGGAAACCGTTGGCGAAGATCTGCCCCTCGGGTCCCTGGCCGCGCACCGGCAGTTCGCTGCTGACCCAGCTCTCGCGCAGATTGGCCTCGGCGGCCTCGCCATGCACCTCGTGCCCGCGATCGCTATAGAGGCTGAAGCCACCGTCCACCGTCAGGTGCTGGCGCTTCTCGTCATAGATGCCGCTGCGCGAGGCGAGGGCGAACCATTCGCCGCCGCCGCCGACCAGTTCGGCCTTGAGCCCCTGGAGCAGGACCCGGTCGGAACCGCGCGCCTCTTGGGTGGCACTGTCGGCGGTGATGAGAAAATCGCGGTCGCGCTCGTCGTTGCCGGTGAAGCGCGGATTGACCATACGCGCGTGATCGTCGGTCGGGGCACTCTCCTCGAAGCGTATGGTGAGATCCTGTTTTGGCGACAGGTAGGGCCAGGCGAAGAGCGCGAGGGTGAGCAGGACTGCCAGCACCGGCAGGCCGATGCGGGCCCAGGCGATCAGCGGATTGCGCCGCGTCGCCGCCGCGTCGATGCGGCGAGCGCCGCCGTGCCCGATCCATCCGGCCCGTGCCGGCGGGCTTTCCTGCGTTCCGCTATGGCGCCCCGGGCCGTCCATGGATCATGCCACGCCGGCGCGCAGACAGTCGTGAATGTGCAGGATGCCGACGGGGCGGCCATCGCGGTCGGTGACGAACAGGCTGGTGATGTTGCGGCCGTTCATCCTGGCCAGCGCCTCCTGGGCCAGCGCGTCGGGGCCGATGGTCTGCGGATGCCGCGTCATGACGTCGCCGGCAAGGCGCATGAGCAGCCGCTCGCCCATGTGCCGGCGCAGGTCGCCGTCAGTGATGATGCCGGCGAGACGTCCCGCCTCGTCCACCACGCCGACGCAGCCAAAGCTCTTCTGCGTCATGACCAGGATGGCATCGGTCATGGCCGCATCGGGCACCACCAGCGGCACCGCGCCTGCACCGTGCATGATATCGCCGACCCGGATCAGCCGCTGGCCGAGCTTGCCGCCGGGATGGAAAATGCGGAACTGGTCGCGCGAGAAGCCCTGCCGCTCGAGCAGCGCCACCGCCAGCGCATCGCCGAGCGCCAGCATCATCGTGGTCGATGTGGTGGGGGCGAGGCCCATCGGGCAGGCCTCGGTCGCGGCGGGGAGCAGCAGCACGATGTCGGCGGCGCGCCCAAGTGCCGATTCGGCGCGGCCGACGACGCCGATCAGCGGAATGGTGAAGCGCTTGCAGTAATTGACGATGTCGGCCAACTCCGCGGTATCGCCGGAATAGGAGAGGCAGATCACCGCATCGCCGGCGGCGATCATGCCGAGATCGCCGTGGCTCGCCTCGGCCGGATGCACGAAGAAGGCGGGCTTGCCGGTAGAGGCGAGGGTGGCGGCGATCTTGCGCGCGACGTGGCCGCTCTTGCCCATGCCGGAAACCACGACCCGGCCCCGGGTGCCGGCCAGCGCCTCGATCGCCTGCTCGAAGGCGCCATCGAGCGCGCGGGCCAGCGCCTCGAGGCCGGCGGCCTCGATGGCAAGCGCCCGGCGTCCGGCGAGCAGCGCGGCGCTCTCGGTCCCGGTCTCTTGCTGGTCTTTTGGCAGGGGCGTTGCGTTCATCGGTCGGTCCATGAGGGAAATGCGCCGCCCGTTTCCCCCGCGGGCGCCGCTCTACAAAATTCGTGCCAATTATGGAAAGCGAAAGGCAAAAAAGCAATTAATGATCCCGGCGGCGCCGGAATTCTGCTGTTCCCATCGCTGGTTAGTCCACCTCAGTGGGCGAAAATGTCAGTCTCCTCCCAGCCTGCCAGGTCGAGTTCGGCGCGCGCCGGGAGGAACTGGAAGCAGGCGGCGGCCATGCCCTGGCGCCCCTCGCGCGCCAGCATCTCGTCCAGGATCGCCACGATCCTGTGCAGGTAGAGGACGTCGGCTGCGGCATATTCGAGCTGGGCCTGGCTCAGCGCCGGGGCGCCCCAGTCGGAGGATTGCTGCTGTTTGGAGAGTTCGATGCCGAGAAGGTCCTTGCAGAGATCCTTGAGGCCGTGCCGGTCGGTGAAGGTGCGCGTGAGCCGCGAGGCGATCTTGGTGCAGTAGACCGGCGCGCAGGCAATGCCAAGACGGGCCTTCAGGACGGCGAGGTCGAAGCGGGCAAAATGGAAGATCTTGGTCACCGCCGGGTCGGTGAGCAGGTTTGCCAGGCGCGGCGCCTCGGCTTTCCCTTGCGGGATCTGCACGAGGTGGCAATCGCCATCGCCGGCGGAAAGCTGAACCAGGCACAGCCGGTCGCGATGGGGCCTGAGGCCCATCGTCTCCGTGTCGACGGCGACGCTGGTGCCGAAATCGAGGCCCGCCGGCAGGTCGCCCTTATGCAGATGGATCGCCATGGACGCGGCACTCCAGGCCGGCGCGGCGCCGGAAGCCGGCACCGGGCAGGCCGTGCGTCCGCGAGGTGGATGGTGCCCAGGAGAAGACTCGAACTTCCACGACCGTTAGGCCACTAGCACCTGAAGCTAGCGCGTCTACCAATTCCGCCACCTGGGCTCGAAGGCGGCAGTCATTATCGCCCCGCCGCGATACTGTCAAGGGCGCCAGCTTCCCCGCCGCTGGCGCCGCCGCCCGGGCGGTGAATTCTGTTTGGAGCGGCGGGGGCATTGGCTATAGTGCGCGGCCATCGGTCA
>JAHCJQ010000068.1 GCA_026126215.1 Alphaproteobacteria bacterium | reverse complement strand
CAGGCGCTGCGCGCGCACCATCTCTTCGCGCGCGACACCGACTATATCGTCAAGGACGGCAAGGTCATCATCATCGACGAATTCACCGGCCGCATGATGGAAGGCCGGCGCTATTCCGAGGGGCTGCATCAGGCGCTGGAAGCCAAGGAGAAGGTGGAGATCCAGACCGAGAACCAGACGCTCGCCTCCATCACCTTCCAGAACTATTTCCGCCTCTATCCGAAGCTCGCCGGCATGACCGGCACCGCGGCGACCGAGGCCAACGAGTTCCTCGACATCTACAAGCTGGAAGTCTGCGAGATTCCGACCAACGTGCCGGTGCAGCGCATCGACCATGACGACGAGGTCTACCGCACCGCGCGCGAGAAGTTCGATGGCATCGTGGCGCTGATCGAGGAATGCCGCACGCGGGGCCAGCCGGTCCTGGTCGGCACGGTGTCGATCGAGAAATCGGAAACGCTGTCCAAGATCCTCAAGGGCAAGGGCATCCCGCATGCCGTGCTGAATGCCCGCTATCACGAGCAGGAAGCAGAGATCGTCGCCCAGGCCGGACGCTTCGGCGCGGTGACCATCGCCACCAACATGGCTGGCCGCGGCACCGACATCCAGCTCGGCGGCAACCTGGAGATGCGCCTGCGCGCCGAAACCGCGGACATCGAGGACGAAACCCTGCGCAAGCAGAAGGCCGACAGCATACGGGCCGAGATCCAGGCGGAACGCGAGAAGGTGCTGGCCGCCGGCGGCCTCTACATCATTGGCACCGAGCGCCACGAAAGCCGGCGCATCGACAACCAGCTACGCGGCCGCTCCGGCCGCCAGGGCGATCCGGGCGCCTCCAAGTTCTTCCTGAGCCTCGAAGACGACCTGATGCGCATCTTCGGCTCCGACCGCATGGATGGCATCCTGCAGAAGCTCGGCCTCAAGGAAG
The DNA here is from genome assembly GCA_026126215.1 of Alphaproteobacteria bacterium. GTDB lineage: Bacteria > Pseudomonadota > Alphaproteobacteria > Ferrovibrionales > Ferrovibrionaceae > JAHCJQ01. The sequence continues at coordinate 14,572 of JAHCJQ010000068.1, read as the reverse complement.
GCGAGGCCATCGTCCATACCTGGATCAACAAGGCGCTGGAGAAGGCGCAGCAGAAGGTCGAGGCGCGCAACTACGACATGCGCAAGAACCTGCTGCGCTTCGACGACGTGATGAACGACCAGCGCAAGGTGATCTACGAACAGCGCATCGAACTGATGCAGGCGGAGGATGTCGCCGACACCCTGGCCGACATGCGCGAGGAAGTCATCGAGGAACTGATCCGCCGCCACATTCCCGAGAAAGCCTATCCCGAGCAGTGGGACGCGGCGGGCCTGCATACCGAGGTGCTGCGCATCTTCAATCTCGACCTCCCTATCGTCGAATGGACGAAAGAGGAAGGCATCGCCGACGAGGAGATCAGGGCGCGGCTGAACGACGCGGCGAACCGCAAGATGGCGGAGAAAGCGGCGAATTACGGCCCGGACGTGATGCGCATGGTGGAGAAGAGCCTCCTGCTCCAGCTTCTCGACCAGTTCTGGAAGGACCACCTGCTGCAGCTCGACCACCTGCGCCAGGGCATCGGCCTGCGCGCCTATGCCCAGCGCGATCCACTCAACGAATACAAGCGCGAGGCCTTCAACCTGTTCGAGGGGATGCTGGCCCGGCTGCGCGAGAACGTGACTTCCGTGCTCGCCCATATCGAGCTGCGGGTCGAGCAGCCGCCGGCGCCGGAGATGTTCCAGCCGCGCCAGACGCCGATGCGCGAGCAGCGCATCGACCCGGCGACGGGGGAGAACATGGCGGAGGCGGCGGAAGGCAACACGCAGACTATCGTCCGCCCGCAGGTCGATCCGAACGATCCGGCCACCTGGGGCCGCACCTCGCGCAACGCCCCCTGCCCCTGCGGTTCGGGCAAGAAATACAAGCACTGCCACGGCAAGGTCTGACCGTCCGCCCCTCACCCCGTCCCTCTCCCACTAACGTGGGAGAGGGAGAAAAAATTGCCCTCTCCCGTGAGCGGGACAGGGTTGGGTGAGGGAGACGAATGAAGCCCTCCCCCACTTGTGGAACAGGGTTGGGTGAGGGAAGAACAGCGAGCCCTCTCCCGCGAGTGGGCTTGAGCCGCGAAGCGGATCAAGTGGTTGGGTGACGGAAAAACAGCGAGCCCTCTCCCTGTGGGAGAGGGTTGGGTGAGGGGATCAGAAGATCAGGTCGGCGTTGGCCGGCACCAGCCCCGCCTGATTGAGCAGCACCGCTTCCACCACGCCATCGACGAGAAGGTTGAGGTCGCGCCCCGAATCCTCCCAGGTGACGGACGCACCACCTGCGACGAGCGCGCGAATGTCGATGCGGTCGCCCTGCGCGCGGCTGAAATCGACGATCGTATCCAACTCGCCGTCGCGGGATAGGACGAAGACATCCGCCCCGCGGCCGCCGGTCAGCCGATCCGCGCCACCACCATCCAGCAGCGTATCGTTGGCGTAGCCACCGATCAGCGTGTCGTTCCCGTCCGCGCCAAAGATGTTGGAGGAGCCGAACCTGCCACCGGTGATGCGGTTGTTGAGCTCGTTGCCCGTCGCGCGCCAGTTCGACCCGAACTCGTCGCGCTGTGTCAGGTGCTCGAAATTCTCCCCCAGGGTGAAGTCGAATCTCGTCAGCACCGTGTCGATGCCGGCGCCGGCGGCCTCCACCAGGGTGGCAGAGAAATCGAGGACCTCGTACAGATCATTGCCGGCGCCGCCTTCGAGGGTGGCGCGCGCATCCATCGCCCGCATGGTGTCGGCGCCCGCGCCGCCGAGCAGCAGGAGATCCTCGGCTCCGCCAATGACAAGATCGTTGCCGGCCCCGCCATCGAGCGTGGCACCGACCGCCTCGCCGGAAACCGAGATCGTGTCGTTGCCGGTCCCGCCGCGCACCTCCGCCCCGAACGCGCGCGCCTCGATCCAGTCGTTGCCGCCAGCCCCGTCGATCAGGCTGGTGGCGAGAGCCCCTTGCAGCACATCACCACCACCCGTTCCGGTCAGGCTCGCCGAACCGGTGATGAAGTCGCTGCCTTCCAGGGTCTCGACACCGCGCACGAACAGGTTGGAATCAGTTGCACCCACCACCTGGATGACGACGCCGCCTTCCACTGCCGTCACCTGGTAGGGGTTGCCGGATTCGATCACGCGGGAAATGTCGATACGGTCCTCGCCACGCCGGAAGTCCTCGATCTCATGGCCGGCACCACCTGCGGGAAGGAATTCGAATACATCGCGCCCGGTGCCACCCCGCGCCGTCGAATCGCCGGTCCGGAACCGGATCAGATCGTCGCCGGCGCCACCCAGGAGCAACGAGGGAGCGCCAGCCACCTCGAGAATGTCGTTGCCGGCACCGCCATCCAGCGTGCCCGCCCCAAGAATTTGATCGTTCCCGGTGCCACCAAGCAGCAGACCGGCCCCGCCGCCGGAGACATCGATTGTATCGTTGCCCGACCCGCCATCGACCGTTGCGCTGCCGAATTCGGCAAGAAACGCCACCAGCGAGTCATGCCCGGCGCCGCCCTGCAGCAGTTCGCCGCCGCCCTCGCGCACCTGCAGCGTGTCGTTGCCGGCACCGCCTCGCAGCGTGCTCGCCGTATCGAAGGCAACGAGAATAGCGTCGTTTCCGCTTCCGCCATCGAGCAGGCCACGGCCGGAATTGTTGATCGAGAGAAAATCGTTCCCGGCGCCGCCCATAAGCGTGTCGAGCCCTGTGCCACCATAGAGGGAGTCGTCCCCCGCGCCGCCCAGCAACAGGTCGTCGCCGACCCCGCCCCGAAGATCGTCGTTGCCGGCGCCGCCAAGCAGCGAATCGTTGCCCTCGTTGCCGCCAAGAATGTCATCGCCGCCGCCGCCGCCGAGCGTGTCGTCGCCCGAGCTGCCCCCCAACACGTTATCGAAGCGATTGCCGTTGATCCGCACATCGGCGAGCCCCTCATAGTCCAGTTCCTCGATTCCGGCCAGGCGGCCGGAGCCGACCGAGAAGGCGAGGGTCTGCCCGGCGGCGCCGTAATTCACCCGAACGTAATCGTATTCGCCGCCATTCGCCGGCTCGACGACCCTGTCGCCCGCATCGTCGAAAAAGTAGCTGTTGTCACGGAGATCGCCGAACACGGTGTCGGCGCCGGCGCCAGGATCGATGCTCGCAAAATCAAGATCGTTGCCGAGGCGAAAGACATCGTTGCCCGCCGTCAGAAGCGCATAGAAAGCGGCGGAACCGCTGACCGCGGCGATCTGACCGGTGGTGACATCAAGCCCGGCGATGCGCACCAGTTCCCGCCCGTCGGCACCGTACACGACGAATCCGCTGACGATGGCAGTTTCCGAGGCGACGGGCCGTCCATCCTGTAACGCAAGCCCGCTTCCCGTTACCTCAAGCCGGTACTGCGGCGTATCGAGTACAAGAAAGCTCGCGCTCGTCTCTCCTGAGGGCGTCCCGCCGAACCAGTTGAAATAAATGGCGTTGAAGACGAGATCGCGAGGAGCATTGAGCAGGAAACTGGCCATGGCGCACGGAACTCCGCTGAAGTTCGCTCCAGCTTAGCCGCGCGGCCCGTCCGTCCAAGACACAAGGAAGTGAGGCGCCTCTACTTCACGCAGCCCTGCTCGTAGATCGACTGCGCCGCCTTGAGCAGGTGGGCACGCTCGGCGCGGGCGGAGACGGCAAAGGCAAAGCCGTCCTCGATCCAGTAGAAGGCACCGATGCCACCCTGCTCCACGAAGCGGAACGAGGTCTCGCGGTTGTTTCCCGGCCGCAGGTAGAGCGTGAGGCGCTGGCCGGCATTGTCCTCGTACATGAACTGCGCCGCATGGGTCTCGCCGGCGGGCAGCAGCCGCCCGCCCATCAGCCGATAGCCGACCGGCGTCAGGTCCGGCGCCTTCAGGGTGCGGCCGAGGCGGCGCGAGAGCCATTGCACGAGATGCGCCTCCTGGCTGGCATCGACCTCGACCGGATGCAGCTTCTCGACCACGTAGGTGCGATAGGCGGCGATCGCCTCGCCGGCCAGCAGGGCGGAGGATTGGGCGGCAGCCCCAGGTCCGGCGGCATACCAGCCATGGCCGAACCAGCCCGCGGCCCCGCCCGCCACGAGCAGCGCCAGCACCGAAGCGAGCCGGCCGAGACGGTCGCGCCAGCCAAAGCGGCGCCCGGCCATGATCTCCGCCACGCGCAGGCGCGCCGGGATCGGCTCGGCATGTTTCGCCGCGAAGCTCTCGCGCAGCCGGTCGCGCTGGGCGATATAGTCGGCGACGCGCGCCGCAGTCTCCGGATGCTGGGCAAGCCAGCTTTCCACGGCGTCCCGGCGCGCGGGCGGCAGGCGGCCGTCCACGAACGCGTTCAGGTCGTCTTCGCCGATGGGTCGCTCCTGCTCCGTCATCTCCAACTCTCTAACGTCACTTCACGCGCCTGAGCCCGCCGGGCCGGCCGCCTTCCAGCCGCTGGCGCAACCGCTCGCGTCCGCGGCTCAGCCGCGACATGACCGTGCCGACCGGCACCGCAAGCACCTTCGCCGCCTCCTCGTAGGACAGCTCCTCCACGCCGACCAGCAACAGCACCGCCTGCTGATCCTCGGGCAGGGCGCGGAGTGCCGCCGCCACGTCGCGCAGGGCCAGCCCCTCCTCCTGCCGGGCGGCGCTGACGGGCAGGCCGGGCGCCTCGTCCAGCTCCAGATGCGGGCCGCGCCGCGCCGCGCGCCGCCGGTCGCTGATGAAGCAGTTATGCAGGATTGTGAAGAGCCAGGCCTTCAGGCTCCCGCCCGGCCGGCGCATGCCCCAATGGGCGAGCGCACGCTCAAGGCAATCCTGCACCAGGTCATCGGCCGCATGCGGCTCGCGCGTCAGCGCGAAGGCGTAGCGGCGCAGCGCCGGGATATGGGGCTCGATCAGGTCGGCAAGCTCGCTCGCGCTCATGGGCGCCACTCTAGCGCCCTCCGGCCGATCCGGCGACGCCTGGCTTGCAGTTGGACGCCTGGGCGGCGGGATTATTCCCCCTCAACCGTCCGTGAAATGGCCCCAGATCGTCCAAAGTCCGATGATCACGAAACCGGCGCCCGCGATCAGCTTCAGCGGGATGCCCTGCACGAAACGGTCCGCCGCCGTGCCGAGTGCCACGGCGAGCGCGGTGGAGGCGACCAGGGCGGCGCTCGCCACCAGGAAGACAAGGAGCGGCGCCGCCTTGCGGTCGGCGGCGAACAGAACAGTGGCGAGCTGGGTCTTGTCGCCAAGTTCGGCGAGAAACACGGTTGCGAAAATGGCGATCAACTGGGCCATGGCATCCTTCCCCTGTGACGACCGGCCTTATGGCGCGGATCGCACTGTCCGTGCGCGCGACCGATTGTCGCAGAGGTCGCCGCCACACGGGTTCATTCAGGGTTGTCGTGGTGATAGCTGACGATTGCCCGCGCATCGTCGGCCGCCTGCGCGAAAGCGCCGGGCCCCGTGCCGATGTAGCCCACGCCGCCGAACACCCTGCCGAGGTCCGAAGGGTGCGCGGCTGCCCGGTCGTAGCTGAAGGCCGAAAAGTCGGGTGTCGCCTCCAGAATGACGCTCATCGCCTTGACCGTGTCCTCGGTGATCGGAATCCCTTTGTCGGCGGCCTTGCCGAGGAACCATGCGGCCTCGGCAAGCGTCCAGTTTCCGCCGACCTTGCGCTGACTGCCGATGGCTTCCTTGTAGAGGGCAAGGTTTTGCATGGGAGAATCAATCGCGAGCGGTGTGGCGTCGGCGTCCAACGTCCCATCGCCGTTCTTGTCGAGATTGGTCGCATAGATTTCCGTCAGCGCGCGGCTCAGCACATTGTCCGGGCTGCGCGCCATGTTCAGGCGGCCGAGTTCGACCGTCTCCGGGACTCCGCCGCCTGCCCAGGCCGGATGGGTGCCGCCACCGCCACGGCCCTGGAGCACGCGATCCTCGATACCGCCCTGGCCTGCGCCACCGCCCCGCCCCGCCTGGCCGCCGCGGAAGATCTTTCCTTCCACGCCTTTGCCGCCACCACGACCACCGGAATGGCCCGACGGTTCACCTTCCTCATGGTCGTGATCCTCGTGCGAGCCGCCGCCGGCCCCGCCCTTGCCACCACCCTTTGGGCCGCCCGAAGAATGGGCGCCGCCGCTATGGCCGCCAGACTGGGCGATGGCCGGTATGGCTGCAACGGAGAGCATGAAAGAGAAAGCAGCGGCCAAAAGGGCCGCGGACACGAAACGGGGGGAGCGATTTTTCATTTCGGCACCATATCACCGGTGAGGAAACGGAGCCGGACCTGGAGCCCCTCGGAATGCGAGGGGGCAGCCAGGCCCGGCCCTCGACGAGGGTTAGCGGACCGCGTTGTCGTGCAGGAACTCGATGACCTGCAGATAATCGTCGGCCATCTTCGCGAAGTCGTCGGCGCCGCCGCTCACCGTGGGATCGACCCACTGGGTGCTGTTGAACACCGTCTCGTAGATGTTCACGACGGTCGGAACATAGACGCCGTCCTTGTAGACCAGAACCTCGGCCGTCACGTCCTTCCAGGTCGTGTACCGATCATAGCTGACGCTGGAAAAATCGTAGTAGCTGGTGACCGTGCCATCGACCACCGTATTCACCCGAAGGATCGAGTTCAGATAGACCACATAGTCGACGCTGATCACGCCGGTCTTGTCTGCGGACGCCGCGAGGAAAGCGGCAGTCGAATAGCTGGATGGCAGCTTGGTCAGATCGAGCGTTCCGGAAAGAACGGTCGGGTTCATCAGTTCGAGATAGAGCGCGAGGTTCTCGATCGGCGAGTCCACCGTTGCACCGTCGATGACCAGCCGGCCGGACGCATCAACCGTAACGGATGTGGCTGAAGCAATCGCGGTGGCGACGCTGTCCAGTGCCTTCTCGAGCACCCGGGTCGGCGAACGTGCGACGTTGGTGCGGCCCAGTTCCACTTCCGCCGGCACGACGTTGTAGGTCGTTCCGTTAACGGTCACGGTTGTTGCAAGGTCACCCTCTTCGTCGCGCGGGATAATGACCGACTGGCCATCGACCACGAGCGGAATCAGATTGCCCGCACTGTCGACGGTGAAGGCATAAACCTGCGGGTAGCCGTCGACCAGCACCGGCACGCCATTGGAATCGCGCACGATCAGGTAGAGGTCAGCATAGAGCGCGCCCTTGACTGAACCGGCACCCGCAGGCTTGCCGCCACCACCCGCCTTGCCGCCCTTCACGCCGGCCCAGGGCGGACGATCGGAATCCTCTTCCGCCGACGGCGAAAGGACCCGGCCGATGCCGCCCTTGCCGGCACCGCCCTTGCCGACTCCCATCTCGCCCTTGCCGGCGCCACCGGGCGTCGACATACCGCCCTTTCCGTGTTGCTGGCCGCCCGAACCCTGTGCCGAAGCGGTCGCCACCAAGTGCAAGCCGCCATCGGCCTCGAATTGGGGAAGCGACGGGGAAATCAACGTCATGGCCGTAGCCGCGACGCCAAGTACAAAAAGCCTTCGCAAGCCTTGAATTGCGGTTCCCGACATCGTGTCACCTGCTTCTTTAGGAGGGGGAGCATTCGCTCACTAATGGAGCAATCCTAAATAGCCGCCATGGACGGGCATTGATTCACGTCAATAAACTGTAAAAAAGACACATGACAGCATTGCGCCTGACGCGCGGGACGAGACAGCTTAGTTCAGAACCGGTAGCCGACGCCGACGCTGAGATTGCTCACGCGATTGCGGAACGTATCGGTGCCGCCGTTGTAATCCACGCTGTAAGTATCCAGCGCGGTCAGGTGATTGAACTCGAAACGCAGGAAGACGTGCTCGGTGGCAGGGACCTCGACCCCGCCGCCGACACGCAGCCCGGTCATCGTGTCCTCCCGCTGGCTAAAGACCCCGCCATTGGAATACTCGGTATCGAATTTCGTGCGCGTCACGCCGACGCGGCCATAGACCAGCGTCCGGCCATCGAAGACATAGCCGATCCTCGCGCCGGCGCCGAAACTCTCCCGCTGATCGACCGAGTAGATGCGCCGGTCGGGGTCGCGAGAAATGCTCCAGTCGATCCCACTATAGCCGGCATCGATCTCGGCACCGAGATAGATCCCCGCGAACACCGCGCCATAGCCTGCGAACACGCCTCCTTGCGGGCCGCTGCCTGCGCGATCGGCCTCGAGCGTGCTGCCAGCCTGGCGCGGCCCTTCATTGATCGTGTCCAGGGTTCCATATCCGCCCTGCACGCCGCCATAGAATCCCGCGAAGCGCGGTCGGGGGCGATCTCCGCTCGTGTCGCGGCCGGGCAGGTCCTGGAGGCGGTAGCCGACGCCTACACGCAGCAGGGATTCGTTGTTCTCGAACCGGTCGGTGGCCGAAGGCGTCACCACCTCGTAATCCTGATAGTCGGTGTAGGTATAGTCGAGACGCAGGAACGAGCGGTTGGTCAGCGGCGCCTCGATGCCGCCACCGCCGCGAATACCGTATTTCCTGTCGGTGCGGTCGAACTCCCGTCCGCTCGCCGTCTGATAGTCCGTGTCGAACCTGGTGCGAACCACGCCGACGCGGCCATAGACTAGCGCGCCATAGGGGAGCCAGGTGCCGATCCGGACGCTGCCACCGTAACTCGCCCCCTTTTCCACGCCGAACACGCGGCCGCCCGGAAGCCTGGCATGACGCCACTCGGTGGAATTTCCTTCCGCATCGGCTTCGAGACCGAAATAGAAGGAATTCAGCGTCACGCCGTAGCCAACGAAACCGCCACCGCCCCAGCCACTATCGCCGAAATCCGCCGCCAGGCTGCCGCCGGCGCCGCGCGGACCGGTCAGCCTGGTTCCTACCTGGCCGAAGGAGGCCTGCGCGCCGCCATAGAAGCCCCAGTCCCGGGCGGTATCGTCCTCCACCTCCCGGTACAGGTTGGCGAGTTCGGCGCCGAGGCGGAAATAGACGAGGTTTTCGTCGTAGTTGCCAGCGGGGACGTTCGACTCCCGGCGAATGAACTGATAATCGACTGCGGCATAGACATTCGGCGTAACGAAATACTTCAGTCCAGTTCCGACGCTTGCCAGTTTGTCGAACCGGCGGACTTCGGCAAACTTCGAATTGCCGTAGGAGGCTGAAGCCGAAATCACCAGGTCGCGGGCGATGGCATGTTCGAGCGTCATGCTGCCGGTCGTATTGAGATCGCCGGAGGAGCCGACCACGGTCGTTTCCTCGATGCTGCGATCGACATTCAGACGCAAGCGCGTGCCGCGCGCCACCCGCCAGTTCAGGCGTCCGCCGAAGTCGGCCACGGTCCGGGTGCGAAAGGCGCCGTCCTGATAGCTCTGGCGCATGAAGCCCGCCAGAACCTCGCCCTCCAAGCGAGGCCCCAGGAAGAATCGCGTCCCGAGCGCCGCACCAAGTCCGCGCGAATCCCGGTCGAAGCCGAAATCGTCCACTCGCAAGTCATACCTGCGCCAGTTGGCGGCGAACTGCAGAAAGGGCTCGAACTCCCGGCTCACCCGATAGCCGATGCGCGAACCGGCCTCGAAGATGTTGCGATCGCGATCGTCATTGTTGATCCGACCGCCCATCCCGGCGGCTACATCGTCGAAGTCGTAGCGTTCGAAGGTGCCGCCCAGGCGGAGGTTAAGCGCGCCGAACTGCAGGTTGGTCCCGGCGAAAGTATCGGTCTTGCGATAGATGGTCGGGACGCGTCCGCTGACATCGTCCGTCGATTCCCGGGATTCATGTTCCCGGCTGAAGCGGGCGCCGCCAAAGAGATTGGATCCGCCCCCGAGGTCGTAGCGCCCCTCGCCTCCAACCGAATAATCCTCGAAATCCTCCGCACTGTTGTCGAGATAGCGGCCGATGGTCGCACCGGCATCGAGAACAATCTCATGCCTGGCCCAGCCTGAGCGAATACTGACGAAGGGGGCGATGATGGCGATTAGGTCGTCGACCTTGCCCCTGGGCGTGGCGAAGATGTTATCGTCGTAACGGAACCCGGCCTCACCGCCTGCATTGAGGAAAAACCCACCGACCAGGATGCCGCGCCGGGCGCCGGCCTCCCCGTCCTCCTGCGTTCCGGCCTGCGTCGCTTCGGTCACGGGTGGACGCGACGGCACCTCCTGCGCCCCGACCACCAGCGTACCCGCGAACATGGCCAGGGAAAATCCAAGCGCGAACGAAAATACCGACATTTGCGGCGCCCCCGCCGTATCGCCCAACCTCCGGCCTTCATGGCTGAATCGGGGCGATCAAAATGACAAGATATTACTACGATATAAGTGTGGAATAATTCAACGACGCAGATGACCGCCCGAGCGCACCAGATGAGATGACAGAATGTCCGCCCATGCATTAGGTTAGCGCGCCATGTTCCTCCTGATCGACAATTACGACAGCTTCACCTACAACCTGGTGCATTATCTGGGCGAGCTTGGCGCCGAGGTGGTCGTGCGACGCAACGACCGGATCGGCGCCGAAGAGGCGCTGGAAATGGCACCGGAAGGCATCGTCATTTCGCCCGGACCCTGCGACCCGGACCGGGCCGGCATCTGTCTCGAGCTGATCGGCAAGGCAGCGGGCAAGGTGGCGCTGCTCGGCGTCTGCCTGGGCCATCAGGCGATCGGCCAGGCATTCGGCGCGCGGGTGGTGCGCGCGCCCGAGCCGCGCCACGGCAAGACCTCGCCCGTCACACATGAAGCGGCCGGCGTGCTGGCCGACATCCCATCGCCCTTCCGCGCGACACGCTACCATTCGCTCTGCGTCGCCGAGGACAGCATGCCCGACTGCCTCGCGGTCACGGCGCGTTCGGAAGATGGCGTGGTGATGGGGCTGGAACATCGCACCTTGCCGATCTATGGCGTGCAGTTCCACCCGGAAAGCATTGCCTCCGAGCATGGCCACGCCATTCTGAAGAACTTCATCCGCATCGCGCGCCGGGGGAACGCATGAGCGAGGACATGGAAGGCTTCAAGCGCATCCTCGCCCGCGTTGCCGCCGGCGAGCGGCTCGATATCGAGACGGCGCGCGTGGCCTTCGACACGATGATGGCCGGCAACGCGACGCCATCGCAGATGGGCGGCTTCCTGATGGCGCTGCGCGTGCGCGGCGAGACGGTGGACGAGATCACCGGCGGCGCCATGACCATGCGCGCCCGCGCCCTGCATGTCGATGCGCCCCCCGGCGCCATTGATACCTGCGGCACCGGCGGCGACGCATCGGGCACCTGGAACATCTCGACCGGAGCGAGCTTCGTCGTCGCCGCCTGCGGCGTTCCGGTCGCCAAGCATGGCAACCGGGCGCTCTCCTCGAAGAGCGGCGCGGCGGACGTGCTGGCGGCGCTCGGCGTCGATATCGAATGCGACATGGCGCTGGTGCAGCAGGCGCTGCACGAAGTGGGGATCGGCTTCCTGATGGCGCCGCGCCATCATGGCGCCATGCGCCAGGTCGGCCCGACGCGGGTCGAGCTTGGCACGCGCACCATCTTCAATCTTCTGGGCCCGCTCTCCAACCCGGCCGGCGCGAAGCGCCAGCTCCTCGGCGTCTTCGCCCGCGAATGGCTGGAGCCGATGGCGCAGACCCTGGCCAAGCTCGGCTCGGAGCGGGTCTGGGTCGTGCATGGATCGGACGGGCTCGACGAGATCACCACCACCGGCCCGACCCATGTCGCCGAACTGAAGGATGGCCGGGTGAGCACGTTCGAGGTGACGCCCGAGGATGCCGGCCTGCCGCGCGCCACGGCCGCGTCGCTCAAGGGCGGCGATGCGGCGACCAACGCGCTCGCCATCAATGCCATGCTGGAGGGCCGGCCCGGCGCCTATCGCGACATCGTGCTGATGAACGCCGCGGCGGCGCTGATCGTCGCGGGCAGGGCCGGCAGCCTGAAGGAAGGCGTGGCGCTTGGCACCGAGGCGATCGACAGCGGCCGGGCGCTCAAGGTGCTGGAACGTCTCGTGCGCGTCACCGGAGGCAAGCGGCCATGAGCGACGTGCTCGCCCGCATCTGCGCCGACAAGCGCACCTATGTGGCGACGCGCAAGCAGCGGCGTGCCCTGGTGGCGCTGGAGGCCGATGCACGGGCGCAAGGGACGCCGCGCGGCTTTCGCCGGGCACTGGCGCGCAAGGTGGCGGAGGGTGGCTACGGGCTGATCGCCGAGATCAAGAAGGCATCGCCATCGAAGGGCCTGATCCGCGCCGATTTCGATCCGCCCGCCCTGGCGCGCGCCTATGCGGAAGGCGGCGCGACCTGCCTTTCGGTGCTGACCGACGCGCCCTATTTCCAGGGCGCCGAAGCCGACCTTACGGCTGCGCGGGCCGCTGTCGGCCTTCCGGTCCTGCGCAAGGATTTCATGCTCGATCCCTACCAGGTGGTCGATGCGCGCGCCATCGGCGCGGACTGCATTCTGCTGATCATGGCCGCACTCTCGGACCAACAGGCGGCGGAACTGGAGGCGGCGGCGCTGGAATGGGGCATGGACGTGCTTGTCGAGGTGCATGACGAGGCGGAGGCCGAACGGGCATTGCGGCTGAAGAGCCGCCTGATTGGCGTCAACAACCGTAACCTCAAGACGCTCGCGGTCGATCTGGCGACCAGCGAGCGGCTGTTCCCGCTGTTCCCGAAGGATACGATGCTGGTCTGCGAGAGCGGCCTCAATACACCGGCCGATCTCGCGCGCATGTCGCGCCTTGGCGTCAACTGCTTCCTGGTGGGCGAGAGCCTGATGCGCCAGGCGGATGTCGCGGCGGCGACGCGCCAGCTCCTCGCGCGCGCCTCATGAGCGGGCCGAAGCTCAGCCATTTCGACGAGGAGGGCAAGGCCGCCATGGTCGATGTCTCGGCCAAGGCGGAGACCGAACGCGAGGCGGTGGCGAAGGGTCGCGTGGTCATGGCCCCGGAGACGCTGGCACTGATCCGCGCGGGCGGCGCCGCGAAGGGCGACGTGCTGGGCGTGGCCAGGCTCGCCGGCATCATGGCCGCGAAACGGACTGCCGAACTGATCCCGCTCTGCCACCCTCTCGCCCTGTCGCGGGTTGCCGTCGATCTCGTCTGCCTGCCGGAGGCGAACGCGGTCGAGATCACGGCGAGCGTGCGCCTGGTAGGGCGCACCGGCGTCGAGATGGAGGCGCTGACCGCCGTCTCGGTGGCGGCGCTCACCGTCTATGACATGGTCAAGGCGGCCGATCGCGGCATGCGCATCGAAGACATACGGCTGGTGAAAAAGACCGGGGGCAAGTCCGGCACCTACGAGGCACCCTGACGATGATCTCCGTGGCCGAAGCGCGCGCGCGTATCCTGGCCGGGCTCGAACCGGTCGGCGCCGAAACCCTCGCCCTGTCGGAAGCGGCCGGCCGTGTGCTCGCCAGTGCCGTCATGGCACGCCGGACCCAGCCCCCGGTGCCGGTCTCGGCCATGGACGGCTATGCCGTGCGCGCCGCCGACGCGGCCGAGGTCCCGGCCGTGCTGAGCCAGGTCGGTACCTCCCAGGCCGGCCGCGCCCATGACGGCCAGGTCGGGCCGGGACAGTGCGTGCGCATCTTCACCGGCGCGCCGTTGCCGGTGGGCGCCGACAGCATCGTCATCCAGGAAGACACCAGCGCCGACGGCCGCAAGATCACGATCCGCGAGGCCCCCAGGCAAGGCCAGTTCGTGCGCCGCGCCGGCCTCGATTTCCGGGCCGGCGACGTGCTGTTGCGCGGCGGCATGCGGCTCGGGCCGGCGCAGATCGGCCTGGCGGCGGCGATGGACGTGCCCTGGCTCGAAGTTCGGCGGCGCCCGCGCGTGGCGCTGATCTCGACTGGCGATGAACTGGTGCGGCCGGGCGAGCCGGCCGGGCCGGCGCAGATCGTCTCCTCCAACGCGCTGGCTCTCGCGGCGATGATCCGCGCCGTCGGCGGCGAGCCGCTCGATCTCGGCATCGCCCGCGACGAGCGCGCAGCGATCCTGGCGCTGGTGGATGCAGCGGCAGGCTGCGATTTGCTGGTGACCTTGGGCGGTGCCTCGGTCGGCGAGCACGACCTGGTGCAGAAGGCGCTCTCGGAACGCGGCCTCGCGCTCGATTTCTGGAAGATCGCCATGCGGCCCGGCAAGCCGCTGATGTTCGGCCGGCTCGGCGCCATGCCGATGCTGGGCTTCCCCGGCAACCCCGTCTCCTCCATCGTCTGCGGGCTGCTCTTCCTCAAGCCCGCCATCGCCGCCCTGCTCGGCCTCAAGGAGCCGGCCAGGCCCGCGCCCCGGGCCCGCCTCGGCCGCGACCTGCCGGAGAATGACGGGCGCGAGGATTATTTGCGCGCCAGCCTGACCCATGACGAGGCGGGCGTGGCCGTGGCCACGCCCTTCAACCGACAGGATTCCTCCAACCTCTCGAAGCTCGCCGAGGCACGATGCCTGGTGATCCGGCCGCCGCGCGCGCCGGCGGCGAAGGCGGGCGAGATTGTCACGATCCTGCCCCTCGATGACTTCTAGGGCCTTTCACCGCGGGATGGAATCGTTCTGACGTGGCGGAATTGCGCCGATGGACAGCGTCAGTCGGCGCAATTCCGCCCGTCCCGGCAGGTTGGCCGGCGGCGGGCGCCCGCTTTGTCGCGCCGCTGGCCCGATGCACCACATCGCGCTGCGCGCCGCTTCGCGCGGCTCGCCGCGCCGCCGGCCAACAGAACTGTTTCCATCCCGTGGTGAA
>JAHCJQ010000067.1 GCA_026126215.1 Alphaproteobacteria bacterium | reverse complement strand
TCTCGACGTCTGTCCGCGTGAAATCGCCGCCCACATGAAGCAGTGGGCACCCATGCTCCTTCGCCACCTCATAAGCGAAGCAATCGCCAAAGTTCAGGCCAGCCAGGTGCCGGCCCTTGCCCCAGCGCGCGTAGGCATTGGCGATGCGATTGGCCGAGGCGGCGGTGACCGGCACCACCTCGAAGCCCAGCCCATCCAGCAGACGGGCCATTTCCTCGCCGACGTTGCGGCGGTCGGCAACGATCAGCGACTCCGCGACCGTACCGGCGGAAATCAGCAGTCCATTCTCGGCAACCAATGCTTCAACACAGGCGTCCGCTTCCGGTTCATTGAGTACAACCGCCATCAGCGCCGATGTATCGACTGCGATCACCGGGGCAACCCATCGTCGCCATAAAGGAAATCCTGGCTTCGGCCTGCGTCGGGCCCGGGTGCCGCCTTGATCGCGGCCGCGGCCCGCACCGCGCCGAGCAGCGCCCGGCGGGACGGCCTGTCCAGCGCCGCCCTGACCGGAACGAGCTGCACGACAGCGTGTCCGTGCCGGGTCAGAACCACCTCGTCTCCGGCCTCGGCACGGCGCACCAGTTCCGTCAATTGTGCCTTGGCTTCGGTCACCGATACCCGCATGGCCCACACCCGCATGGCCCAAATTCTGGTCCAAATATTCGGGAAATTTAGACCATTTTCCGGCACCGGACAAGCGCCCCGAAGCAACCTTCAGTCGCGCATGGCCTCCGCCTTCGCCGCCTGCCAGCGGGCGAGCTTTTCCGCGGCCCCGTTGCGGGCCGGATCCATTGCCTCGTCATGCCCGGGCTGCTTGCAGGTCAGCTCGATCACGTACCCGTTCGGATCGCGGAAGTAGATCGAGTGGATGAAGCGGTGATCGGAGACGCCACGCGTCTCGATGCCGGCCGCCTTGCCCTTCTCCAGCATCGCATGCATGTCCTTCTCGCTCACCTCGAGCGCGATGTGCAGGTCGAAATCGTGCTGGTTCTTGAACTCGAAGGGCATGTCGGGCGCCTCGAAGAAGGCAAGGCACGAGCCGTCGTCGAGTTGGTAGAAGGTATGCAGCGTCTGCGTCCGCCGCCCGCTCTTCGTCTCGCCGATCTCGATCGTGTGCACCAGCGGCAGGCCGAGAAAATCCTCGTAGAATTTCCGTGTCTCTTCCGAGTCCCGGCAGCGATAGGCATTGTGATGCAAGCCGCGGATCATGGCGCCCTCCCCGTCACTGCTGCTTCTGCGAGCGGACATGCTGGATGTACCCGCGCACATCCGCCGCCGGCTCCGCATAGGCCTTGCCGAGGGCACTTTCCATGTCCGACAGATACTGCTTCGCCCAGGCCGGCAGCGCATTGTCGATGACGGCCAGGAACTCGAGCGTCGCCGCCAACCGGATATCGGCGATGGAGGGTGAGGCGCCGCCGATGAATTTCTGTTGTCCGATGAAGAAGTCACGGAACACCTGCAGCGGCTCGGCCAGCGCTTCCGCCGCTGCCCTGGCGGCCGCCTCCTTCGCCGCGCCGCTCGCGTCGCTGGCGCCGACTTCGCCTGGATACTGCGGAAAACCCAGCGCCGGATAGGTTGCCCGGGCAACCAGCGGATAGAGCGTCCCGGTCAGGTAGAACATGGCGCTGTCCACCATCGCGCGCCGCCCCGGCTCGGACGGATAGAACCGCTCGAGCCCGTGCCGGTTCGAGAGATACTGCATGATCGCGCAACTCTCCCATAGCGCGCCTTTCGGCAGGCCGTCCGCCTCCAGCATCGGCGTGAGATGCGCCGGGCATTTGGCAAGAAATTCCGGCGAACGCGTATGGCCCCAGGCATCGGCCTCGGAGAAATCGAGGCCCGCGGCACGCACGAAAACCCTTACCGCCATATTGTTGACGCTAGGCTTGAGAATATTGAGCTTGAGCATGTTTCCCCCTTGCGACGCCATTGTTCCCGGCGCGCGCGCGCGACCTGGCGCCAGTGCCCTGATGGTGCGCCCCGGAGCGGCAAAATCAAGTTTCGTGCGGGTAATCCGCCTGCCATGCCGGGCCCGCCCGCTTCGGACGTGCTTGTCCCCCGGCGCGATCCGGCGCAATCTTGTGCGGTGCGACAGCCGCACGAGGCAGAGCATGAATCTGGCGCAGAAGGCGATCGAGAAGGCAGACTGGGCGATCTGGCAGCAGCCACTTGCCGAGATGCCGAGGCTGCAGGCCAGCGGCATCCTTATCCTGCGCGTTCTCTATGCATTGGTGCGCGACCTGCTCGACGGACAGCTTTCGCTGCGTGCCATGAGCCTGGTCTATACAACCCTGCTCTCCCTCGTACCGCTGCTCGCCATCAGCTTTTCTGTGCTCAAGGGCTTTGGCGCCCACAACCAGATCGAGCCGCTGCTGCTCAGCCTGCTCGAACCGCTCGGCGAAAAGGGCGTTGAGATCACTGAGCGCATCATCGAGTTCGTCGACAACATCAAGGTCGGCGTCCTCGGCTCGGTCGGCCTCGGCATTCTGGTCTTTACCGTCATCTCGCTGATGCAAAAGATCGAACGCGCGTTCAACTTTACCTGGCATGTCGCACAGGATCGCACCATCGCCAAGCGTTTCAGCGACTATCTGAGCGTGATCGCGGTCGGCCCGCTGCTGGTCTTCTCCGCGGTCGGCCTGAAGGCGTCGGTGATGGGGCATTCGGCGCTGGCCGGCATTCCTTACGCCGACACCCTTCTGAACCTCGTCGGGAACGTCCTCCCCTACCTGCTGATCGTCGCCGCCTTTACATTCATCTACGCCTTCGTGCCCAACACCAAGGTGAGACTGGGCTCGGCGCTGGTCGGCGCGATCTTCGCCGGACTGCTCTGGCAGACAGTCGGCTGGGTATTCGCCGCCTACGTGATTTCCTCGACCCAGTACTCGGCGATCTATTCGGCCTTTGCCACGCTCATCATGTTCATGATCTGGCTCTATGTGAGCTGGCTCATCCTGCTGCTCGGCGCGGCGATCGCCTTCTACCACCAGCATCCGCAATATACCCGCCTGGCGCGGGGCGAGGGCCGCCTTGGCATTCGCAGCCAGGAGCGCCTCGCCCTGCAGGCGCTGCGCGTCATTGGCCGCAGTTTCTACCGTGCCGAGCCACCCTGGACGCTGGATCGGATGGCACAGGAATTCGGCATGCCCGGCAACCTCATGTCGGAGATCGTCGAGCCGCTCGAGCGCGCGGGCCTGATCGCGCGCACCGGCAGCGGCTCCAGTCCCGCCTTCCTGCCCGCCCGGCCCTTTGACGAAGTCTCAGCGAAGGCGGCGCTAGACGCGGTGCGGGATGAGTATGCGCCGGGCCGAAGAGCGCCTGTGGTCACCCGTCTCGACCAGACCGTCGAGTTCCAGCTCAGCCGGCTCGATACCGGGATCGCGGAGGCGCTGAAGGGATTGACCCTCAAGGATCTGGCGCTGGCCGCCGACGAAGGCGATGGTCGGAAAGCGGCCCGGCAGGCAGCCGACTGACGGTCCTGGAAACCGGGTGAAGAAAGCTGATGAAGCGCCGGCTACTCCTGTGTTTTCTTGTTCTTCTGGTAGCCTCGTGCGCGGCCCGCGAGCGGCAGCGCACGGCCGAACTCGCTCAGACCCAACTGATCGGCATGAGCCGCGAGGAACTGCTTTCCTGCGCCGGCCGCCCGGCCAGCCGCGCCAGCGGCGAGCGGGTAGAGTATTTCGTCTTTGTCCGCCGCGAGGGTGGCGGCGACCCGTTGGGCTCGGAACCGGTCGGCGCGACCGGCGGTTTCTCTGCACCGCCGTCCGCCGGTACGCCTTTGCGCTGCGAGGCAACGGTCAAGCTGGAGCAGGGCCGGGTCGCCACTATCTCCTATCGCGGCCAGAGCGGCGGCGTCCTTCTCAACCGGCAGCAGGTCTGTGGCTACATCTTTGAACGCTGCGTTCGCAAATAGGTTCAGGGCAGGGCCCGGACGGGAGTGATTGGATGAAGCCGCTGGTGATCGCCAATCCGCTATCGCGTCGCGGCCGTACCGGCGCGCGCTGGCCGGAAATCGAAGCGCGGTTGCGGAGCTCCCTCGACACCTTCGACCTCGCCTTCACCCGCGAGGCCGGGCACGCGATCGCGCTGGCCCGGGAGGCCGTCCGCGGCGGGTGCCGACACCTGATCGCCGTCGGCGGCGACGGCACCATGAACGAAGTTGCCAACGGCATGGCCCAGGGCGGCGGCGGCCTGCCACCGGCGGATGTCGTGCTGTCTCCCATCCCCTCCGGAACGGGCAGCGATACGGCGCGGATGCTTGGCCTGCTTGAAAACCCTGCCCGTCCCTATACGGCCCTCGTTGCCGGCGCGAGCCGGCGCATCGATCTGATCCGCGTCCGCTGCGCGGGGCTGGACGCCCGGCCGGTGGAGCGGCTGGCCCTGGTCTGCGCCAGCTTCGGCGCAGCGGCAGAGATCAGCCATCGCACCTCGGCAAGCCCTGTTCTAAAGGCGTTGGGCGGGCGCTTCTCCTACTATGCCCATACGCTCGCCGTGACCCTGACCTATGGCCGACATCCAGTCGCCATGGCACATGACGCGGAGCCAGCCGAGCGATGCGATGTCTATACCGGGCTGATCTGCAACCAGGAGCGCGCGGGCGGCGGCATGCGGCTCGCGCCCGGCGCGGACCCGCGCGATGGCGAACTCGATCTGGTGCTCTTTGGCGCAATCCGCCGCCGCGACATCCTGCTCCGCGGACCCCGCTGGCTCTACGAGGGCCGGCATGTTGAGCATCCGCAGGTGAGCCTGCGACGGATCCGCCGGCTCGCGGTTGATGGGCCCGCGGAGATGCTGGTGGATCTGGACGGCGAGACGGTCGGGCGCCTGCCGCTCGAAGCCGAGGCGCTGCCCACCGCGCTCACGCTCGGCGCCTGAGACGCTCAGCGCGGATTGAGGTAGTGGAGCCCCAGGCCCGGGCGAGGCCATTCCACCGCGATCAATCGGCCCGTAGTGGAGAGCGTGATGAAAGCCGTCCGCAATCCTTCCCCGCCAAAACAGATGTTGGTCACATAGCTGTCCGGGAACGGGATATGCTCCACCTTCGCGCCGTCCGGCGAAATGACCGTGATGCCGCCATTGATCAAGGTCGCCACGCAGACATTGCCGGCACCGTCGACCGCCATGGAATCGAAAAGCTGGAAGCCGCCGACGCCGGCAAGCAGCCGGCCGCCATGGGGCGATGGCCAGGGTCGCCTGTCGATCTCTCCCGGGCCAAGCAGGTCGAAAGCCCAGACGCGTCCGGTCATGGTCTCCGCCACGTAGAGCACCCTGTCATCGGGCGATAGCGCAATGCCGTTGGGCGAAATCATCGGGAACGCGATTTCGCGGATCGAACTGCCATCGGCCTTGGCATAGTAGATCCCCGTGCGATCCTCATCGCGCATGCGCACTTTGCCGCGATCGGTGAAATAGAAGCCGCCATGGTCATCGAAAACCAGATCGTTCGGTCCACGCAAAGGTAGGCCATCGAAATGCGTGTAGAGAACCTCGACCTTGCCGTTCGCAAGGTCGACGCGCTCGATCCGCCCGCCGCTATAGTCCTCCGGCTGCAGCGTCGGCCGCAGAAGACCGTTCCTGTCCACCCAGGAGAAGCCGCCATTGTTGCAGACATAGCATTTCCCATCCGGCCCGATGGCCGCGCCATTCGGGCCGCCGCCCGGGCGGGCGACAATCTCCTGCCGCCCGTCGGGCAGAACCCGCGTGAGCGTTCCACGCTCGATCTCCACCAGAAGGACCGAACCGTCGGGCATGGCGATCGGCCCTTCCGGAAAACGCAGGCCCGCGGTGATCTCTTTGAACTCCATCGCTTCCCCCCTGTATTGGCGGCGTCATCCTAACCGGGGCGGGCGGCACGGGAACAGCGTCGATTGCCGGCCCGGCGGGCCTCATGCCATAAGGATTGCATGAGCCTGAAGAACCGCATCGTGCGGGCGCTGAACCGCCATGTATTGCCGCGCCACCGCCTGGTCCTGCGAAAATCAGGCCATGAGGCGGAGAACGGCCTGCTTACGCCGTCCCTGCGCGAACGGATGTTCGCCGATATCGCGGCAATAGCCGGGCCATGGCTGGAGAGCGTCCTCGGTTCCGAGATGGCGATGCCGGCATCGGCGCTGCCCGGCGCGGTCGCGGACTTCGCGGAGCTGCATGAACGCCGGCCAGTGCGCGACAATAGCGGCGGCATGGGCTTCAACGGCTCGCTCTGGCTCTATCTGTTTGCGCGCGCCCTGCGGCCGGACCTGATTGTGGAATGCGGCACCTGGCAGGGCCATTCCGCCTGGCTCATGGCGGAGGCCGCGCCCGAAGCGCAGCTCATCACCTTCGATATCGAGCATGACAACCTGCTGGTACGTCATCCGCGCGCGGATTACCGGCTTGGCGACTGGGGCAGCCACATGGTCGTCGCGCGCGCGCGCAGCTTGATCTTCTTCGACGACCACATCTCGCATGCAAGGCGGCTTCGCGAGGCGGCGGACCGCGGCTTCCGGCATTGTCTGTTCGATGACGACGTGCCGACCAACGGCGTGTTTCTGACCGGCGATCCACCATTGCCAACCCTCGCCATGCTGCACGATCCGCAGATGCGGCCGGGCATGCGCATCGACTGGCGCTATCGCGAGCGCGAGTTCCATTACGTGGCGAGCGAGGACGACTGGGCGAGCGCGGCGCTGATCGAAGCCTACCGGCCGGTGCCGCCGCTGCGCCCGGCAAGTCCCTACCGCGAGCATCTCGGTCTCGCCTATGTCAGGCTGCGAGGCTGAACGAGAGTTCCGGCGCGGGATCGCCTATTTTGGCACCACCAGGTCGAGATAGGGCGCGGTCGGCTTTTCCGAAGGCCCGCGCATCTCCGGGACCTTGTGCCGCAGGGGCTTCAGGCTCTTGAGGTATGACGCCAGCGCCCGGGCATCCGCATCGGTCAGGCGGCTATAGGAGTGCCAGGGCATGACCGGTGCGAGCATGCGTCCGTCGGGGCGTTCGCCCTTGCGGACGGCGGCGATGATCTGGGCCTCGTTCCAGGTGCCGAGGCCGGTTTCCCGGTCGGGGGTCAGGTTCGGCGGATAGAAGATGCCAAGACCAGGCAGGGCGAAACCGACTTCCGAGCCGCCCAGATGTCGGGTCAGGTCGGGCTTCCCCGTCAAGGCCCCCGGCGTGTGGCAGCCGGTACAGTCCATGATGGCCGCGAGATACTCGCCCCGCTTGACGCGATCCTGCGCCGCAACCGTCGTGCTCATCGCAAGCACGATCGGCAGCGCCGCCAGCGCGGCGGCGAAACGACGTTCATTCCAGATGTTCATGCGCTCCCCCATCTGGCGCCCCCTGCGCCAGGCGCGGCGATGCTGCCACAAGCCGGATCAGAGCGCGACCAGGACCTTGAAGCCGCCAAAGAACATGCGCTGGCCATCGAAGGGCATGGGCTTGCCTTCCATCATCCGCTTGATGCGGGGATCCTGCATCACCTTGGCCAGGACCATGTCCCGATGCCGGCGCGACCGATAGACGATCCAGGAGAAGACAACCGTTTCCCCACGCTTCAGCTTGACGCTCTGCGGGAAGGACGTGAGCTTGCCCGGCTTTACATCGTCTGCGACGCATTCGCGAACCTCGAGCGCCCCATGCTCGCGCCAGATGCGTGCCGCCTTGCGCGCCAGGCGGCGATAGGCGTCGAGATTGCGGGTCTGCACCGGTAGCACGAAACCGTCCACGTAAGCCATTGGCGCCCCTCCTGATCCCGGTGCATTGACATTTCCGTTGATATCAACATAAATAGGTTATGTCAAACGTGGGGCCGTTGCCGCTTCCAGTCACGCACATGGTGCGCGATACCTGCCTGTGCCTGCATGTGCAGCGCGCCGCCCGCGCCCTGGCCCGGCGCTACGACCACGCCCTGCGGCCGGTACGGCTTACCAATGGCCAGTTCTCGCTTCTGATGTCGCTGAACCGCGCCTCCCCGGCGGCCATCGGCGATGTCGCAAACCTGCTCGACATGGACCGCACCACGCTGACCGCCAGCCTCAAGCCGCTGGCCCGGCGCGGGCTGGTTGAGATCGAGATCGACCCCGCCGACCGGCGCGGCCGCCGGCTTCGCCTCACGCCGGCCGGCCATCGCCTGCTCCGGCGCGCCATGCCGCTCTGGGAGGCAGCACAGCAGGAGACGGCACGCCTGCTGGGCGAATCCGATCCGCAGAAATTGCGCGGCGCGCTCAACCGGCTGTCCGCCGGCTCCTGATCCGCCGCAGACGAATCGGCGTATACCTTCACCACGAGGTGAAGGGGCCGATTGCAAACATGGCGCGTATTCGTCGCAGTGCCGGGCCGGAGCATGCCCGCCCGGCCCTCGTGTGGTTTCGCCACGACCTGAGGCTCGCGGACAATCCTGCCTTGCTCGCGGCCATCGCCACCGGACGTCCGGTGCTGCCGGTCCATGTCATGGAGCCGCCCGGAGCCAGCAGCCTCACCCCCGGCGCGGCCGCGCGCTGGTGGCTGCATGGAAGCCTTGCCGCCCTCGGCCAGGATCTCGCCGCGCATGGCGCTTCGCTTCTGCTGCTGGAAGGTCACGCGGCGGAAGTGCTGCCCGATCTGGTACGCCAGACCGGGGCGGCCTCCATCCACTGGAACCGATGCTACGAGCCGGCCGCCATCGCCCGCGACACCGCACTGAAGGCATCGCTGCGCGCCATGGGCCTGGAAGTGAGCAGCCACAATGCCGCGCTGCTCTTCGAACCCTGGACGATCCGCACCGGCCAGGATCAGCCTTTTAAAGTATTCAGCCCCTTCTGGCGGGCCTGCCTCGCGCAGGGCGAGCCCCTCGCGCCCCTGCCCGCCCCGCGAAGCATCAATGGATTCAAGAACGCGCCTGCCGGCTTGACGCTCGCCGAATTGCGGCTGCTGCCGGTAGCCCCGGATTGGGCCGGCGGCCTGCGGGAGGCGTGGTCACCGGGGGAGCGCGCGGCGCGCGCGCGGCTCGCCTGCTTTCTGGAGGACGGCCTTGCCGGCTATGCCGAGCTGCGCGACCGTCCGGACCTGCCCGGCTCGTCGCGACTATCCCCGCATCTCCATTTCGGCGAAATCGGACCACGGCAGGTCTGGCATGCGGTGCGCGGGCGAACCATTGCGACCGGCGAGGAAGCCGGTGCCCAGGCGTTCCTGCGCGAACTGGGCTGGCGCGAGTTCTCCCATCACCTCCTGCATCAGTTCCCCGAACTGCCCGAACGCAGCTTCCGGCCGGAGTTCGACCAGTTTCCCTGGGTACCGGACGCGACGCTCCTCATCGCCTGGCAGCGTGGACGCACCGGGTATCCGCTGGTGGATGCCGGCATGCGCGAACTCTGGCGCACCGGCTGGATGCACAACCGGGTGCGGATGATCGCCGCCTCGTTCCTGGTCAAGCACCTGCTGCAACCCTGGATGGCAGGCGCCGCCTGGTTCATGGATACGCTCGTCGATGCGGACCTGGCCAACAATTCCGCAGGCTGGCAATGGGTGGCTGGCTCCGGCGCCGATGCAGCGCCTTATTTCCGGGTATTCAACCCGGTCCTTCAGGGCGAACGCTTCGATCCCGATGGCAACTATGTCCGGCGCTTCGTGCCGGAGCTGGCCGCGCTTCCGGCCAGCCATATCCATAAACCCTGGACCGCGCCGCCCTCGATGCTGGCAGAATGCGGGATCAGGCTGGGGCACCACTACCCGGCGCCCATCGTGCCGCTCGAGGCCGGGCGCCACCGGGCGCTCTCTGCCTATCGGAGCATGACGAGGGAGAGCGCATGATGGAAACGCCAGGCCGGCAGCGTATCGCGGTGGTCGGCAGCGGCATTGCCGGTCTGGGCGCCGCCTACTTCCTCTCGCGCCGGCATCAGGTGACCCTGTTCGAGGCCGACACGCGACCCGGTGGACACACCAATACGATGGAGGCTGATTTCGGCGACCGGCAGATCACGGTCGATACCGGCTTTATTGTCTTCAATCCGCTCAACTATCCCAATCTCTGCGCCCTCTTCTCGGAACTCGGCGTGGCCAGCGAGAAGAGCGAGATGTCCTTCGGCGTCTCGGTCGGCGGCGGTCGTCTGGAATGGGCCGGCAGCAACCTCGCCACCCTGTTCGCACAACCTGCCAACCTGCTCAGACCCCGCTTCCATGGCATGTGGCGCGACATCCTCCGCTTCAACCGCGAAGCCCCTGCCGCGCTTGCGACCGGCCATCTCGGCGAGAGTTCGCTCGGCGACTACCTTGCCGCCGGTGGATATGGCGAGGCGTTCATCCTCGACTACCTGCTGCCCATGGGCGCCGCGATCTGGTCCGCGCCGATGGCGGAAATGCTGCGTTTCCCCGCCCGCAGCTTCGTGCGCTTCTTCGTCAATCACGGGCTGCTCCAGGTCAACGACCGCCCGCAGTGGCGAACGGTCAGCGGCGGTGCGCGCAGCTACGTGCGCCGCCTGCTGCGGCAGGGCGACATCGATCTCCGGCTGGGGTGCAGGGTGGTCGAATTGGCGCGCGAGGAGACCGGCGTGACGCTGTACGCCGCCGGAACGCAGCCTGAGCGTTTCGACCATGTGGTGCTGGCGACCCACGCCGACCAGTCGCTTCGCCTGCTCGGGGATCCGACACGCGGCGAAGCTGAACTGCTCGGCGCCTTCCGCTTCGAGAAGAACCTGGCCTGGCTGCACCGTGACGCGCGGCTAATGCCGAAGCGCCGCCGCGTCTGGTCGAGTTGGAACTACCTGACCGAGGATCGACGCGACCTGGAGCGCAAGGTGGCGGTCACCTACTGGATGAACCGGTTGCAGAACCTGGACCCGGCCTGTCCGCTCTTCGTCACTCTCAACCCGCTCGCCGAGCCGGAGGCCGCCCTCACCTTCGCGCGCATCGGCTATGAGCATCCGCTCTTTGACGAAGGCGCGATCCGCGCCCAGGCCGCGCTCGGCGAGATCCAGGGCACGCGGCGCACCTGGTTCTGCGGCGCCTGGACCCGCCACGGCTTCCACGAGGATGGCCTGGTCAGCGCCATCCGCGTCGCCCGCTCGCTCGGCGCGCCGCCGGACTTCGCCACCGATGTCGCGCCCTATGAGAGCATCGAGCCGCCGATCACGCTGAGGGCCGCCGAATGAGCCCGGCTGCCGCGCTCTATTTCGGGCATGTGATGCATAGCCGGATGCGCCCCTTTCGCCATGCATTCCGGTACCGCGTATTTTCGCTGCTCATCGATATCGACCGGCTTGGGGAAGCCGCGGCCTCGACGCGCCTTTTTTCGATCAACCGTTTCAACCTGTTCTCGTTTCATGAGCGCGACCACGGGCCGCGCGACGCAAGCGCGCTCAGGCCCTGGCTGGACCGCACCTTGGCCGAGGCCGGCATTGCCACGCCACCGGCCATCGTGCGCCTGCTCTGCTTTCCACGCATCCTTGGCTATGTCTTCAATCCGCTCAGCATCTATTACTGCCATGATTCGGATGACCGGCTGACCGTCATCCTGTACGAGGTCAAGAACACCTTTGGCGGGCAGCACAGCTACGTCATCCCCGTCGGCAGCAATGCCGCTGACTTGCCGATCCGCCAGAGCGCGGCCAAGGACTTCTACGTCTCCCCCTTCATCGGCATGGAGTCCCGATACCGTTTCCGCATGAGCGCGCCGGGAGAGCGGTTATCGGTGGTGATCCACCAGACCGTCCCGGACGGCGACATGCTGGTCGCGACGCAGAACGGCGTGCGCGCGCCCTTCGACGACAGGCGCCTGCTTGGTGCCTTCATCCGCTACCCGCTGATGACCTTCAAGGTGATCGGCGCGATTCACTGGCAGGCGCTGCGGCTCTGGCTCAAGGGTGCGAGGGTGGCGCCACGCCCACCTTCCCCCGAACGTCCAGTCAGCCGTGGAACCCTGTCCGGCTAGGGAGACTGCAGACCATGAGCGCCGTCGATACGTCCTCCGCTCGATCGCTCGAAGGCAGCGCGCCGCGCCAGCCAATCCTCATCCGCGGCCCGCGCGAGGCCATGGCGCAGCGCGGACTGACACGATGGATGCAGTTCGCGCTCATGCTCGGCGCGCGGGCGCGGCGCGGGTCCATGACAGTGGAAATGCCCGACGGGCGCCGCTTCCTGATGCGGGGCGAATCCGCGGGCCCGGACGCAGTGATGCTCGTCCGCCGTCAGGACTGGGCGCGCCGTCTGCTTACCGGCGGCAACCTCTCCTTCGCGGAAAGCTTTCTCGATGGCGACTTCGACAGTCCGAACCTCGCCGCGGTGACCGAATGGGCGGTGGCCAACGAGGAACTCGACGAGGCGCTGATGGGCAAGGCGTGGTTTCGCATCGCCCGGCGCGTCCTCTTCGCGCTCCAGGCCAATACGAGGCGCGGCAGCCGGCGCAACATCTCCTACCATTACGATCTGGGTAACGATTTCTACCGGCTCTGGCTCGACCCCTCGATGACCTATTCGTCCGCCATCTTCACGGATCAGGCGCAGGAACTGGAAGCAGCCCAGATGGAGAAGTATCGCAGGCTGGCCCGTATTGCCGGCATCCGCCAGGGCGACAACGTGCTCGAGATCGGCTCCGGCTGGGGCGGCTTCGCCTGTCTTGCCGCGCGCGAATTCGGCGCGCGCGTGACCACCCTGACCATCAGCCGGGCGCAGTACGAACTTGCTTCCGCCCGCATCGCCGAGGCAGGCCTCGCCGACCGCGTGGAAGTCCGCCTGCAGGATTATCGCGAGGTGCGGGGCGAGTTCGACTGCATCGCCTCCATCGAGATGTTCGAGGCGGTGGGCGAACGCTACTGGCCGATCTTTTTCCAGACCATCCGCGACCGGCTCAAGCCGGAAGGGCGCGCCGCGCTCCAGGTCATCACCATCGCCGACCGGTATTTCGAGGCCTATCGCGGCACCATGGACTTCATCCAGCGCTACATCTTTCCGGGCGGCATGCTGCCTTCGCCCGCCGAACTGACGCGCCAGGCGATGGGCGCCGGCCTGCGCGAGTCCGATATCGGCGAGTATGGCGCCGACTATGCGCGCACGCTCGCGGAATGGACGCGGCGTTTCCGCACTGCCTGGCCGCAGATCGAGGCGCAGGGCTTCGACGAGCGCTTCCGCCGCATGTGGGAATACTACCTTGCCTATTGCGAAGGCGGTTTCCGCGCCGGGGTAATCAATGTCCGCCAGTTCGCCCTGAGCCGGGCGTGAGGCCGCCGCAACGCGAGCCGTCCCGGCGCATGCGCAGCCTGCGCCTTGCGGCCTATGCCCTGCCGGCAGTGCCGCTCGCAGCGGCGGGCATACCCCTCTTCATCTATCTGCCGGTCTTCTACAGCCGCGAAATGGGTCTCGATCTCGCCGTAGTTGGCGCGATCCTGTTCCTTGCCCGTGTCTGGGACGTGATCACCGATCCGCTGGTCGGCATTCTCAGCGATCGAACGAGTGGGCGCTTCGGCCGCCGCCGACCCTGGATCCTCGCCGGCACCCTGCCGCTCGTTCTGGCGATCCACGCCCTCTTTCTCCCCCCATCAGGGGCCGGCGCCGCCCACCTGCTGGTCTGGATCATGATCCTCTATCTCGCATGGACCATGATCACCCTGCCCTACCAGTCCTGGGGCGCGGAACTCTCGGCCGACTATGACGAACGCACACGCATCGCCGGATGGCGCGAAGGCGGCGTAATCCTCGGCACCACGATCGCCACCTCGCTGCCCATCTTCGTCACAGGGCAGGACGGGAACGCCGGACCGGTCCTCGTCATCCTCGGCTGGCTCGTCATCATTGCCCTGCCTGTCGCGGTGCTACTGGCGCTCGCGCTGACGCCCGATGCGCCACATCGCGCCGGCCCACCGCTGCCGTGGCGTCAGGGCATGGCCGTGCTGGCCGCGAACGCGCCCTTCCGCCGCCTGATCGCCGCCTACCTGCTCAACGGCATTGCCAACGGCCTGCCGGCGACACTCTTCCTGCTCTTCGTGGCGCAGGTCATCGGCGCACCGGGACAGACCGGCCTGCTGCTCTTCCTCTACTTCGCCTCCGGCGTGCTGGCAGTGCCATTCTGGCTCCGCCTCTCGGCCCGCATGGGCAAGCACCGGGCCTGGGCGCTTTCGATGCTCTGGGTATCGCTCGTCTTCGCCGCCGTCCCCTTCCTCGGCGAAGGTGACTTCTGGCCATATCTCCTTGTCTGCATCCTGTCCGGTGCGGGGCTCGGCGCCGATCTGGCGCTGCCGACCGCGATGCAGGCGGACGTGGTCGATGTCGATGCCGCGGCGACCGGGCAGCGCCGCACCGGTCTCTATTTCGCGCTCTGGGGCATGGCTACCAAGCTCGCCCTGGCCGCCGCCGTCGGCATCGCCTTTCCGGTGCTCGACCTGGCCGGATTCAGCACGAGCGGCCCGAATGATGCCGCCGCGCTGTTCACGGTGAAAGCCCTTTATGGGTTGTTGCCGCTTGCTTTCAAGATCATCGCCATCGCTCTGGTCTGGCGCTTCCCGCTCGGCCGGCCGCAAGGGGAGAAGACCCGATGATACGAACCCTGGTCCTGGGCCTGCTCGCCCTCGGCCTCGCCGCCTGCGGCGGCATGAAGGTCGAGGATTTCGCCGGGAAGACGCCTGCGCTGACGCTGGAAGGCTACTTCGCCGGCAAGAGCCGGGCCTGGGGCATCTTCGAGGATCGTTTCGGCAGACTGCGCCGGCAGTTCGTGGTCGATATCGAGGGAAGCTGGGATGCCGCGCGGCAGGAACTGACCCTGGTCGAGGATTTCGTCTATGACGACGGCGAGACCGAACGGCGGGTCTGGATCATCCGAAAGACCGCTCCCGCCAGCTACGAGGGGACGGCTGACGGTGTCGTCGGCAAGGCGACCGGCCGCGCCGCCGGCAATGCGTTCTACTGGACCTACCTGTTCGATCTCAAGGTCGGCGAAGGCACATGGCAGGTGCGTTTCGATGACTGGATGTGGCTGCAGGACGCGGAGATCCTGATCAACCGCGCCGAGATCACAAAATGGGGCTTCCAGCTCGGTACCGTATCGATCTTTTTCCGGCGTCTGGGAAGCTGAACCCCTGTCAGGAATCGTGGGGTCGGCATTCGCTTCCCGCATGGCCGGCGGGACCGCAAGCGGTTGACACGCCGGGGCACGACCCGGATCATGCCGGCATGGAACGCAGCGCCGAATCCCGTCTCCTGCACCGGCTTGCCGTGATCGCGGCCGGAGCCGGCGCGCTACTCGCCCTGCTGCCCGCCGATAACGCCCTCGCCGCTTTCGCGCGCGGACTGGAGGATGGGCTGCTTCCCGGCTTCACCCGCCTGCTTTACAGCGGCTTTCTCTGTTTCTGAGGTTCGTCCCTTGAGCGCGACCATGTCTCGCCGCGCCATCATGGTGGTCGGCGCAGGATGCCTGCTGCTTCTGCTTTCTTTCGGCATCCGCTCGTCCTTCGGACTGTTCCAGCAGCCCCTCGTGGCGGCGCAGGGCTGGGGCCGCGAAGTCTTCGCCCTGGCGATCGCCCTGCAGAACCTGCTCTGGGGCGCGACGCAGCCCTTCGCCGGCGCGCTTTGCGACCGCTATGGCGGCCGGCTGGTCGCTTTCGGTGGCGCGATTCTTTACATTCTCGGCTGCTGGCTGATGGCGGTGACGTCCGACCCGCTGCTCTTCTCCTTCGGCAGCGGCTTGCTGATCGGCGCCGGGATGAGCGGCGTCGGCTTCGCCGTGGTGCTCGCCGAGATCGGCCGCGTGGTGCCGCCCGAACGGCGCGGCATGGCACTCGGCTTTGGCACCGCGGCGGGATCGTTCGGCCAGTTCGCGGTAGTGCCGCTGGGTCAGGCCATGCTCGTCTCGCTCGGCTGGTCGGGCGCGCTGATCGCGCTCACCTTCGTCGCGCTGCTGCTGATCCCGCTCGCCTTCTGTCTTTCCGGCTCGGGAACCAGCCACGATGGCCCGGCGCAGTCGCTCGGCGAGGCGGTGCGCGAGGCAGCCGCCCATCGCGGCTACTGGCTGCTCACCATCGGCTATTTCGTCTGCGGCTTCCATGTCGCCTTCATCGGCACCCACCTGCCCGCCTATCTGGTGGATAACGGTATCGAGGCACGCTGGGGCGCCTGGGCGCTCTCCATGGTCGGGCTTTTCAACATCCTGGGCTCCTTCGTCTTCGGCGCGCTGGGCGACCGCCGGCGCAAGAAGTATCTGCTCGCCGGCATCTATCTTTCCCGCTCGGTCGTGCTTTTGCTTTTCCTCGTGGTGCCGCTATCCCCGCTCAGCGTGATGCTGTTCGCCTCCGCCATGGGCA
>JAHCJQ010000066.1 GCA_026126215.1 Alphaproteobacteria bacterium | reverse complement strand
CCGCTCGGCCCGAGCCCGCGCGCCATCGCCGCCTACGAGGCGGCGGCAAAGTCGCTGCATCGCTACCCCGACGGCGGGGCGAGCGCGCTGCGCGAGGCGCTGGCGCGCCACTACGGCATCGAGGCGGAACGCATCGTCTGCTCGAACGGTTCAGACGAGCTGATCGGCCTGATCACCCAGGCCTTCGCCGGACCGGGCGACGAGGTCGTCTACAGCCGGCACGGCTTCCTCATGTATCCGATCGCGGCCAAGGCGCATGGCGCGAAGCCGGTGGCGGTGCCGGAGAAGGATCTCACGGCCGATATCGACGCCATGCTGGCGGCGGTGAGCGAACGGACGCGGATCGTTTTCCTCGCGAATCCCAACAATCCGACCGGCACCTACCTGCCGGCGCAGGAAGTGGCGCGGCTGCGGCGGAGCCTGCGCGAGGATGTGCTTCTGGTGATCGACGCCGCCTATGCCGAATATGTCTCGCGCAACGATTACGAAGCGGGGATCGAACTGGTGCGCGCCCACGACAACGTGGTCATGACCCGCACCTTCTCGAAGATCTACGGCCTCGCCGGACTGCGTGTCGGCTGGGCCTATGCCCATCCGGGGGTGGTCGACATCCTGCACCGGGTGCGCGGGCCCTTCAACGTCAACCTGCCCGCGCAGGCGGCGGCCATCGCGGCGCTTGCCGACGTGGCGCATGTCGACGCGGCGCGCACCCACAACGACATCTGGCTGCCCTGGCTCAGTGCCGAGGTCCGCAAGCTTGGCCTCGGCGTGACGCCCTCGCTCGGCAATTTCATTCTGATCCGCTTCCCCGCAGCACCGCACGATGCCCTCGCCGCCGACCGCTTTCTCAGCCAGCGCGGCATCCTGCTGCGCCAGATGGGGGGCTATGGCCTTGGCGAGTGCCTGCGCGCCACCATCGGCACCGAGGAGGAAAACCGCCTGCTGGTCGCGGCGCTGCGGGAGTTCCTCGGCCGATGAACGACTGGCTGCCTTTCCGCCGGCTGGCGCTGCTCGGCTTCGGCCTGATCGGCTCCTCGCTCGCGCGCGCGGCACGGCGGGAAGGGCTTGCCGAACGCATCGTCTGCGCCGACCGTTCGGTTAATGTGCTCGATGTGGCGCGCCGGCTCGATCTGGTGGACGAGGCGCATGCCGATCCGGCCGCGGCCGTCGCCGGGGCGGACCTGGTTCTGGTCTGCACGCCCGTCGGCGCCTATGCCGAAGTCGGGCAGGCGATCGCACCGCACCTTGCATCCGGCGCGATCCTGAGCGATGTCGGGTCGGTCAAGCAGGTGGCGATCCGCGATCTCGGGCCGCTGGTTCCCGAGGGCGTGCATTTCATCCCCGGCCATCCGGTGGCCGGCACCGAGGAATCCGGGCCGGAGGCGGGCTTCGCCGACCTGTTCCGCGACCGCTGGTGCATCCTGACGCCGCCGCCCACCGCCGGCGAAGCCGCCATCGCGCGGCTCGCGGGCTTCTGGCAGCGCATCGGCAGCAGGGTCGAGGTGATGGATGCACGCCATCACGATCTGGTTCTGGCGATCACTTCGCACCTGCCGCACCTCATCGCCTACAACATCGTCGGCACCGCCGACGACCTGGAAACCGTGACCAAGTCGGAAGTCATCAAGTATTCCGCCGGCGGCTTCCGCGATTTCACGCGCATCGCCGCCTCGGACCCGACCATGTGGCGCGATGTGTTTTTGAACAACCGCGAAGCAGTCCTCGAAATGCTCGGCCGCTTCACCGAGGATCTGGCGGCGCTCCAGCGCGCCATCCGCTGGGGCGACGGGGAGACGCTGTTCAATCTTTTCACCCGCACCCGCGCCATCCGCCGCGCCATCATCGATGCCGGCCAGGAAGAGGCGGCGCCGAATTTCGGTCGCCGGCCGAAGGGCGCGGTCAGGAAGGATTGACCCGCCGGCCGATCATCGGCAGCGGTCCGAACTCCATCAGCTCCAGCGGCCCGACATAGAGTCTGCCGTCCTGGGCAGTGACCGGCAGGTTGAGAACCGGCTTGCCGTCGGGCCCGGGACGCGCCATGAGCTGCAACGCCGTGCGCGCCGTGCGCGCGATGTTCGGCTTGATCCGGCCCGCATCGCGCAGCCCGTCGATGGTCTCGGCGAAGCCGCGGATCTCCGAGGTCAACGCCGCCAGCGGACGCATGCTCCGGTCAAGCGTCACCGTGCCCTCCCCGCGCATGTCGAGCGGGCCCCAGGCAAGCTCGAAGCGCTTCACCTCCACCACACCCCCGCCATCGCGCCAGGCGGCAAGGTCCTCGGGCCCGCTCGGCAGCGGCTCGGCGAGCGCCAGGAGAACGCGCGCCAGTCCGACATGCGGCCCCAGCGGGCCGGCCTGTTCCGGCGGCAGGCCAAGGCCCTCGAGTTGCAGCGCGACCTCGTGCTCGCCTGGTCCCGCCAGCCGGTGATGGGCCTGCATCCGCGTGATCGTCAGCGGTTGTGCCAGGCCGGAGCCGGTCGCCACGAGTCGCGCGATATCGGCGCTGAAGCGCTGCAGACCGCCATCGGCGGTAAGGCGGATGCTTGCCCTGGCGCTCTCCATGCGCAGCGCGAGCCCTCGTGGCTCTTCGCGCTCGCGCCAGGAGAGTTCCTGCATCTCACCCAGATCGGCAATCAGGTGCGTGAGGTTCCAGGGCTGGGCATGCACCCGCACGATGGGCGCACGCCAGCGCCAGGCGGCGTGGTGCAGAGGATCGGCCAACTCGGCGCGTTCGATGGTAAGCAGCAGCCGACCCGGGAAGCCCGTGACGCTGCTGGCGGCGAAGTCGACCTCGTAGCCTTCGGCACGGCGTGCCTCCTGCCACTCGGCAAGGCCGCGATCCACCCGGTGGGCGACCCAGTGCCAGTAGCCGGCATAACCGGCGCAGGCGGCAAGAAGGAGCGCGAGAAGAAGAAAATAACGCCGGTCGATGTCGAACATGGCACGCTGACACGCAAGGGAGGTCCGGGGGTCTGATTATGCCCGACTTCGCGGCGCCCCGCCCGACTCGTTGAGCCATACAGGCATGGGTGTGTCGAGGGCGGTGATGAAACGGGCGGCGAGGCGTTGCACCGGGCCCATGCGCAGTGCGAGGGCAGCGAGGCCGAGCCGCAGCCCGAAGAGCGCGCCACCCCGCTGGTCGGCCTGGCGGGTCTGGCGGTCGACCTGACGCAAGACGCGGGCGGCAGCCGGCCGACGCAGGCTTTCATAGATCTCCTCCCGGCCTTCCGCGACGAGCCAGGCGAGCGTCGCGGCATCCTCGATACCGCCATTCATGCCGCGCGCGCCGGCGGGCGAATGAATATGCGCGGCATCGCCGGCCAGGAAAACGGCGCCGGTGCGGAACTTTCGCGCCAGTCGATGACTGATGCGAAAGTCCGAGCGCCAGAGCACACGCCCAAGACGCGCCGTTGCCGGCAGCAGCGCCTCCGGTACGGGTCCGTTTCGGACCAGCCGGCGGATGCCATCGCCGAGCGGGATCGAGAACAGGGTTCCATCGGACGAAAAGTCGAGCACCACCTCGCCCTGCGGCAGCGGCCAGTCCAGTTCGGCATCCATCAGCGACCAATCATGCTCGAAGGCGCGACCTTCAAATGCGATCCCGGCCGCTTGCCGGACGGCGGAATGCGCACCGTCGCAGCCGATCAGGCGGCGCGTGGCGCATTCGTCCATGCCGGCCGCCGAGCGCAGGCGCGCGAGCGCCATGCCCTCGCCGCACGTCAGCCCTTCGAAAGTGACGCCCCGTTCGACCCTGACGCCCATCTCGTTCAGGCGTGCCTCGAGAATCTGTTGCGTCCGCCGTTGCGCCAATGCGGTCATGAAGGGGAAGCGGTGGCTGAGACGGCCGAACTCAATGCAGCCGACAGTGCGCCCGCCGCGCATCAGCCGCGCCCGGTCGATGCGCTGGCCTTCGGCCAGTATCAGCTCGGTGACGCCGGCTGCCTCCAGGATGTCGAGGCTGCGTGGATTGACTCCGATTGCCCGCGATTCCAGCGGCGGACCGTCCGCACGGTCGACGATACGCGGAACGATCCCGCGGCGCGCCAGTTCCAGCGCCATCGTCAGTCCGACCGGGCCGGCGCCGATGATCAGGGCCTGTTCCATATGGCAAGGAGGCTAGTGCCTTTCACCGCGGGATGGAATCGTCCTGACGTGGCGGATTTGGGGCGTGTCTGGTCAGCCGGCGCAGGTCTTAGCGGGGCTGTTCCCTGAGCCGACTGACGCTGTCCATCGACGCAATTCTGCCCGTCGCGACGGTTTGGCCGGCGGCAGGCGCCCGCTTTGTCGCGCCGCTGGACCGATGCACCGCATCGCGCCGCGCGCGGCTCGCCGCGCCGCCGGCCAACAAGACTGTTTCCATGCCGCATTGAAAGGCTATAGGCCCTGGCCTCGGACCGGGTAACGGGCTTCTGGCGCCCAGGTCCGGCGATGCCTTGGAAGCCGGGCTCCCCGCGGCTATAAAGGGCCGCCCGCCCACGGACCCAGAATGCCGCGATCCGCCACCGCAAATCTCGAACGCCTCTGGCTCGGCGCCATGCCCAGCCTGTTCGTCGTTCTATGGAGCACCGGTTTCATCGGCGCCAAGCTTGGCCTGCCTTATGCCGAACCGATGACTTTCCTGGCATTGCGTTTTGCCATTGTCGCCGCCCTGCTGCTCATCCTGTGCTGGATCGCGCGGGCACCCTGGCCGGCCAGCCGCATGGAGGTTCTCCATATCGCCATCGCCGGACTGCTGCTGCACGGCGTCTATCTGGGCGGGGTCTTCGCGTCGATCTTTCACGGCGTGCAGGCCGGGGTCTCCGCGCTGATCGTCGGCATCCAGCCGCTGCTGACCGCTGCGGTCGCAGGACGCCTGCTCGGCGAACGGGTCAGTGCACTGCAATGGACGGGGCTCGTCCTCGGCCTTTGCGGCGTCGCCCTTGTGGTGGGCGAGAAACTTGCCGCGGGCCTCGGCACGCCTTTCGCCATGTCGCTTTCCGTGCTGGCACTTCTGGGCATCACGGCGGGGACGATCTATCAGAAGAAGTTCTGCGGCGGCATGGACCTGCGCAGCGGCAACGTGATCCAGTTCGCGGCGGCGGGTTTCGCCACCTTCCTGCTGGCCCTCGCTTTCGAGACGCGCGCGATCGTCTGGAGCGGCGAATTCATCTTCGCCATGGCCTGGCTCTGCCTTGTCCTCTCGCTCGGCGCCATCACCCTGCTCTATATCCTGATCCGGCGCGGCGCGGCGGCGCGGGTCTCGAGCCTCTTTTACATGGTGCCGCCCTGCACCGCGCTGGTCGCCTATTTCCTGTTCGACGAGAGGCTGAGCTACCTCGCCCTTGTCGGGATGGCCCTGGCGGCGGTCGGTGTCGCCCTGGTCAATGTCCGCCGCTGAACGAGGCCATGACGCCACCGATCGTCCTCCGCGCCTCGCCCTTCCGGCCCGATTTCGAATTGCCGGCGGGCGATCTCTGGGTCTTCGGCTATGGCTCGCTGATGTGGGATCCGGGCTTTCCGCACCGGGGGGCGATGGCAGCGACCCTGTACGGCTATCACCGCGCCTTCTGCATCTGGTCGCATCATTACCGCGGCACGCGCGAGCGCCCCGGCCTCGTCCTGGGGCTGGATGCGGGCGGCGCCTGCCGCGGCCGGGTTTTTCGCGTAGACACTTCGGACAGGGAAGCTGTGATCAAGTATCTGTTCGATCGGGAGATGATTTCCGGTGTCTACCGGCCAAAACTGCATCGGGTGCTCCCCGATGGTGCGGCGCCGGTGCTGGCGCTCACCTTCGTCGCCAATCGCCGGCACGAGCAATATGCCGGCAAGATGCCGGAACGCGAGGTGGCACGCCATATCGCCGCCGCCTGCGGCGTGCGCGGGCCGAACCGCGACTATCTCGCCAACACCTGCTGCCACCTGGACGAACTGGGCCTCGCGGACGGGCCGCTGCACCGGATCCTGAAACTGCTCGAGGAAATGTGCTGACCCGCCCTCAGCCGCACTTGGAATAGCCGCAACTGCGGCAGCTATCGCAGCCTTCCTCGCGCACCAGAGACGCCTGGCCGCATTTCGGGCACTGGCGCATTCCGGCCGGCGCGCGCCCGCGCGGCTCGCCCACGGCCTGCGGCAGCGCCGCGACCATCGCT
Source organism: Alphaproteobacteria bacterium (assembly GCA_026126215.1). Lineage (GTDB taxonomy): Bacteria > Pseudomonadota > Alphaproteobacteria > Ferrovibrionales > Ferrovibrionaceae > JAHCJQ01. The sequence continues at coordinate 10,416 of JAHCJQ010000066.1, read as the reverse complement.
TCGGCGCCCAGTTCGTCATCATGCGGATCGCGCATGAAGCCGATGGCGATCAGATGCTGCTCGATCACCTCGCCGATCGCCGCCAGCAACGAGGGCACGTAGCGCCCACCCATCCACTGTCCGCCGCGCGGATCGAAAACGGCCTTGAGTTCGTCGACGACGAAGGACACATCGCCGCCGCGCCGGAAGACCGCGGAGATCATGCGGGTCAGCGCGACCGTCCAGGCGAAATGCTCCATGTTCTTGGAGTTGATGAAGACTTCGAAGGGACGCCGGCGGCCATCCTGGACGATGTCGTTGAGCGTGATGTAGATCGCATGCTCGCTTTCCGGCCAGTGCACCCGGTAGGTCTGACCGGGCAGCACGTCGGGCCGGTCCAGCGGGCGGGTCATGTAGACGACGCCGCCTGCCTCGAACTGGTCCTTCGGGCGCGGCGCGGGCGGCGCCACGATCAGCGGCAACTCGGGCTGGGCGCGCTCGCCGCCTTCCTTCTTCTGAGCGTCCTTCTTCACCGAGAGAACCGAGCCGGTGATCTCGTTGGGACGATAGGTGGTGCAGCCCTTGCAGCCAAGGTCGTAGGCCTGCATGTAGATGTCGCGGAACGCCTCGAAGGACATGTCTTCCGGACAGTTGATGGTCTTGGAGATGGAACTGTCCACGTACTTCTGCACCACCGCCTGGATGCGCACATGGTCCATGGGCGCGAGGGACTGCGCATCGACGAAATGGTCGGGCAGCGGCAGGTTCTCGCCCTTGAGGCGGCGGAACAGCCGGTAGGCATAATCGCTCACCTCTTCCTCGCGGCGCGTGCCGTCGGGCATCAGGACCGAACGGTTGTAGGTGAAGCTGAAAACCGGCTCGAGCCCGGAGGAAACATTGTCGGCCAGCAGCGAGATGGTGCCGGTCGGCGCGATGGAAGTAAGCAGGGCATTGCGAATGCCATGCCGCCCGATGGCCGCGCGCACGTCCTCGTCCAGCGCCGCGACGCTCTCGCCCGCCAGATACTTCTCCCGGTCGTAGAGCGGGAAGGCGCCCTTCTCCTCCGCGAGCGCCGCCGAGGCAAGATAGGCGGCGCGCTGGATGCGGTGCATCCAGATGCCCGCAAGCTGCACCGCCCGATCGGAACCGTAGCGCGCGCCCGCCATGACCAGCGCATCGGCGAGGCCGGTGACGCCGAGGCCGATCCGCCGCTTGGCCTGCGCCTCCTCGCGCTGCTGGGGCAAGGGAAAATTCGAGATGTCGATCACGTTGTCCATCATGCGGACGGCCGTGGCAACCAGCCGGTCCAGCCGCCCGAGATCGAGCGCGGCGTCCGCCTCGAACGGCCGCGCGACCAGGCGCGCCAGATTGATCGAGCCGAGCAGGCAGGCGCCGTAGGGCGGCAGCGGCTGCTCGCCGCACGGGTTGGTCGCGCTGATCGTCTCGCAATACCAGAGATTGTTGCGCCGGTTGATGCGGTCGATGAAGATCACGCCCGGCTCGGCATAGGCATAGGTCGCCTGCATGATCTGGTCCCACAGGGCGCGGGCATTCACCGTGCGGTAGGTGACGCCGCCGAAGGTAAGCGACCAGGGCAGGTTCTCCTTCACCGCCTTCATGAAATCGTCGGTCACCAGCACGGAAAGATTGAACATGCGCAGGCGGCCCGGATCGCGCTTGGCGGCGATGAAGGCCTCGATGTCGGGATGGTCGCAGCGCAAGGTCGCCATCATGGCGCCGCGCCGGTGGCCGGCCGACATGATGGTGCGGCACATCGCGTCCCACACATCCATGAAGGAAAGCGGCCCCGAGGCATCGGCGCCGACCCCGCGCACCGGCGCGCCCTTGGGCCGCAGGGTCGAGAAGTCGTAACCGATCCCGCCGCCCTGCTGCATGGTGAGCGCGGCCTCGCGCAGATGAGTGAAGATGCCGCCCATATCGTCCGGGATCGTGCCCATGACGAAACAGTTGAAGAGCGTCACCATGCGCTCGGTGCCGGCGCCCGCGATGATGCGCCCGGCCGGCAGGAACTCGAAATTCTCCAGCGCCGCGAGGAACTCCCCTTCCCAGCGCGAGGGCTCGCGCTCCGGCACGGCGCAGGCCCGTGCGACACGCCGCCAGGTATCCTCGATTGTGCCGTCCAGCGGATTCCCGTCCGCCGATTTCAGCCGGTATTTCATATCCCAGATCTGCTGGGAAATCGGCGCGATCGGCAACATGGGCGGACAACTCCGGCGCGAACATGGATGGGAAAGCCGGGCGGGCCCGGGGCAAGGATGTTAAGCCCCCTGGCACTTCCGGTCAAGCAATGTTCATTATACGTTCCGGAACGAAATCCACAGGTCCTGCCGAGCTAAATTATTGAACAAGAACACTTAATAAAATTATCAACGAGATCCACAAGGGATCTGGACGTTACTTATCCACGAAGGAATCTGCGCCCTTCTGCGAGCAGGCGCTCGCTCGCCTCATGCACCCTCTGCTCGACCTCCGCCATCATCTGCGCCCGCGGCAGGCCGGGCGGGATCGGTGACAGATACTCGATGACCATGACGCCCGGATTCTTGCGGAAGGACCGACGCGGCCAGAACAGGCCGGAATTGAGCGCGACGGGCACCAGCGGCACGCCGAGTTCTCCATAGAGCGCCGCGAGCCCGGACTGAAAGGGTCGCTTTTCGCCGGGCCGGGTGCGGGTCCCTTCCGGAAAGATCAGGATTGGCCGGCCTTCGGCTGCCCGCGCCCGCGCCGCGCCGAGCATTGCCTTGAGTGCCCGCCTTCCGCCCTGACGGTCGACGGGGATCATGTCGGCCTTCCACAACATCCAGCCGAACACCGGAATCCACATCAGCTCGCGCTTATGCACGATGGCCGGCTCCTCCAGCAGGGCGGCGAAGGCGAAGGTGTCGAGCGCGGACTGATGCTTCGAGGCGAGCAGGCAGGCGCCCGACGTCAGGTTCTCCCGTCCGCGCTCCTCGATGCGGATGCCGCCCAAGACCCTGATCTGCCAGAGGGCCGAGGCGGCCCAGGCCTTGAGCGCGCGCGCGGCAAGGCGGCGCGGCAGGAAATAGAAGGGCACGAGCAGCACCGCCCAGACCGGGGCGGAAGCATAGATGGCGAACTGTCCCAGGGCGGCGCGAAGAAGCGGCGGCACCTCAATCTCCCATGGTTTCGAGCAGCCGGCCGAGGCCGCCGCCCGACCAGCCGTCGATGCGCGCCCGAAGCAGGGCGAAGATGTACTTGTTCCCTTCCTCGAACAGCAGCGCCGCCGTGCCCGGCCAGTGCCACCACCGGTCCAGGTTGAAGTGCGGCGGAAAGACCGGATGAGGGACCAGCTCCACCTCCGGCAGGCGCCGCTGCAGTTCCACCAGGCTGCGCGGCATGTGATAGCTCGCCGTCACCACCCGCAGCGAATAGGCGCCAGCCCGCCGCACCCAGGCCGCGGTCTCGACCGCATTGCCGGTGGTGTTCGCGGCGACGAAGCCGAGATCGACGCAGCAGAGCAGCAGGTCCATAGGCATGTTGGTGGCTGCCTGGATATCCGACTTGCTGGTGCCCGGATGCACGCCGGAGATGAGCAGCCGGCGCGCCTGTCCGGCCTGCAGCAGGACGAGGCCGGCGGCGACCCGCTGCGGCCCGCCGGTAAAGACGACGATGGCGTCGGTATGGCGCGCCGGCTCCGTCACCTCGCGGGGCAGGTCGGCGATGAAGCGCACCAGCGCGCCCAGCCAGAGCAGCGCCGCCACGGCGAGCAGGCCGAGCAGCCGCCGCCCCCGGTCGAACAGGCCGTTCATCCTGCGTCCTCGAGCAGCATCGCCACCGCCTGCGCGAGATCCTCCGCGACGCGCACCGGGAGCACTTCCTCCGGCAGGCCATCCGCCAGGGTCGCGGCGCCCCGCCCGGTGCGGACCAGAATGCGCCCGCAGCCGGCGCGGCGGGCGGCCTCGAGATCGCGCAACTGGTCGCCGATCATCACCGTATCCTCCGGCGCCATCCGCAGGCCTGCCATCGCCTCGCGCAGCATGCCGGGCGCCGGCTTGCGCCGCTCGCCGGCCGCCCAGGGCGGATCGGGGCAGACATGGAGCGCATCGAGTCGTCCCCCCGCCATGGCCAGCCCGGCGCGCAGCGCCTCATGGATGCGATCGAGCATATCCGGAGCCACCAGCCCGCGCCCGATACAGCTCTGGTTCGTGCAGACCGCCACCAGGTGGCCTGCGGCATTCAGGCGCGCCACCGCCTCGGCCGCGCCCGGCAGCAGCCGGAGCTCGCCAGGATGCTTCACATAGTCCGGCCGGTCCTCGACCAGAACGCCGTCGCGATCGAGCAGCACGAGCATTCCTTCAGAGCGTCCGTTTCAGGTTGAGAAGAACCGTGAGGCGCGCGGTAACCGCGGCGAGCAGAATGGCGGTGAGCGGCACCAGCGGCAAGGCCAGCCAGCCAGCGGTTCCCAGCGCAACCTTGGGGATGAGCGGCGCGCTCAGCCGGTCCGCCGCCAGACCGAGGGCGAAGGCGACCAGGGCGGCGAGCAGGAAGGCGGGAAGCGCGCCCTTGAACGCCATGTTGACGGCATGCCACTGGAACTGCCGCGCGATGTAGGCATCCTGCGCCCCGATCAGGTGCAGCACCGAGATGACCTCGCGATGGACCAGGAGGCCTGCGCGGATCGTGAAGACGACGATCAGCATGGTGGCACAGGCAACGATGCCGACGCCCCCTGCCGCAATCATCTGCAGCCCGCGCGTCAGCCGCGAAAGCCGTTCGAGCCAGGGTCCGTGATCGTCGAGCCTCGCCTCCGGAACGCTTTCGGCCAGCCTGAGGGCGAGCGCGCGGGTATCGATGGCCAGCGCCGGATCGAGACGGACATCGACGAGACGGGGCAGTGGTAGCTGCGTCGCCGCGGCGTCGCGGCCGAGCCAGGGCTCGAGCAGGTGCAGCACCTCCGCCCGCTCCAGCCTGCGCGCCGAGGCGATGCCGGGCGTGGCTGCGAGAACCCGCGCCGCCTCGTCGGCCCGCGCGTCGGCATCGGGCCCGTCGGGGACCTGCACCGTCAGGTTGCCGGTCACCAGATGGCGCCAGGCGGCGCTGGCCTCGTTCAGGCCGAAGGCGGCGGCGAGGGAGAGCGTGCCGATGAAGACCATGGCGGCGATGATCCAGGGCACGGTGCGCCCGGCCGGATCGCGCGAGAGGGCGAGATCGGTGCGCGGCCCGAACATTCAGGCGGTCTCCAGCGGGCCGGACAGGATTGTCCCATCCACCAGGCGCAGGACCGGCTTGCCGAGGCGGCGGATCAGGAGCTGGTCGTGGCTTGCGATCAGCACCGTGGTGCCGAGGCGGTTCAGCTCGATGAAGAGATGCATGAGCCGCAACGCCATCTCGTCGTCCACATTGCCGGTCGGCTCATCGGCAAGCAGCAGGCGCGGACGCGCGATCACCGCACGTGCGATCGCCACCCGCTGCTGCTCGCCGCCCGAGAGCGTCGCCGGCAGCGCATCGAGCTGATCACCGAGGCCGACCCAGTTCAGAAGTTCGACCACGTGCGCACGCGCCTTCTCGCGCGGATAACCGGCGATTCGCAGCGGCAGCGCCACGTTGTCGAGGGCGCTCAGATGCGCGAGCAGGCGGAAGTCCTGAAACACCACTCCGATGCGACGGCGCATTTCCGGCAGCTCATGGCGTTTCGCCTGCGCCATGTCGCGGCCGAACATGCTGACGATCCCGCGCGAGGGCCGGTGCGCGAGATAGAGCAGCCTGAGCAACGACGATTTGCCGGCGCCCGAGGGACCGGTCAGGAAGTGAAACGAACCCGGCTCAAGCTCGAAGGAGATATCGCGCAGAACCTCCGGCCCGAAGCCGTAGCGCATGCCGACATTCTGAAATCGAACCAACGTGTCGCTCCCGCGCGGGGGAACCGGATGACGCCGCCATCGCGCCAGCCCGGCCTTGCCTCCCCCCAGGCAAACGCCTATAAGGTCTCTGCGCCCAATTCAACCGCAAACGGCATGATATTAACCTGCCCTAGCTGCGCAACGCGCTATTTGATCGATCCAGCCGTGTTGCCGCCGGGCGGGCGGTTGGTGCGCTGCGCGAAATGCTCCCATACATGGCACGAGCAGCCGCCTCCTGACGCGCCGCCGCCGCCGCCGCCCGAGCCACCGCCCGTGCTCCGGCCGCTGCCGCCAGGCTCCAACCTTCCGGCCATACCCGAATCGCGCTCAGGTGGTGGCTGGCGGGCATGGGCGCTGCTGGTGCTCTTCATCGCTGCCATCGCTGCGTCTGGCTGGTATGGCAAGGAGCGGATCGTGGAGGCATGGCCGGCCGCGGCGCGCATATATGCCACTCTCGGCATTCCGCTGGCGCCGCCGCGGGAATTCGGGCTTGTATTGCGCGATCTCAGCTCCAGCACCGCCAGCGAGGATGGCGCCAGCGTGCTTACGATCAGTGGCGAGGTTGCCAACGTGATCGCCGAGGCACGGCCGCTTCCGAAGCTGCGCGTAATCCTGCGGGACGGGGAGAAGCGCACCATCCGCGAATGGACACACGATCTGGAAGGCAGCGATATCGCGCCAGGCGAGAGCCGCCGTTTTACCACGAAACTGCGCGAACCGCCGGCGGAAGCGCGCGATCTGGAAGTGACCTTCCTGGTGGACGAAACCACCAGACCGTGACGGCAGATGCCCGCCCCCGACGCCGAGATCGAGATTCTTTTCTCCGCTGCCGAGATCGCCAGCCGCATTGGCGAGCTCGCGGAGGAGATTGCCGCCGATAGCGGCCCTGACCTGCTGGTCGTCGCCATCCTCAAGGGCAGCTTCGTCTTTGCCGCCGATCTGGTGCGGGCGCTGCATCAGACGGGACTGAAGCCCGAGATCGACTTCATCACCCTGTCGAGCTACGGCGCCGGGACGGAGAGTTCCGGCCGCGTCGCCGTGCTGCGCGACATCGCCGCCGAACCTGCCGGGCGCCGGCTGCTGCTGATCGACGACATCCTCGAATCGGGCCGCACCCTGGCCTTTGCGCGCGAGGAACTGACGCGGCGGGGCGCCGAGGTGCGGACCTGCGTGCTGCTGGACAAGCGCGGCAAGCGGAAGGCCGAAATCGAAGCGGACCATGTAGGCTTCGCCTGCCCGGACCGCTTCGTCGTCGGCTACGGCCTGGACTATGCGCACTACTTCCGCGAACTGCCCTATATCGGCACCGTGGAGCAGCGCTGAATGTGGCAAGGAGCATGGCGCGGATCCTGATCGCGGAAGACCAGACGGATGTGCGGGAATTCTGCCGTCGCGGGCTGGCAGCCCATGGCCATGAGGTGACGGCGGTCGCGGACGGGCTGGCGGCGCTCGCCGCGCTCGAATCGGAACGCTTCGACCTGCTGCTCACCGACATCGTCATGCCGGAACTGGACGGCATTGCGCTTGCCCTCAAGGCGGGCAAGACCTGGCCCGACATGGCCATCCTGCTGATGACCGGCTACGCCGCCGAACGCCAGCGGGCGCACAATCTCGACGCACTGGTGCACGAGGTGCTGGCCAAGCCGTTCGAACTGTCGGAACTCGCTGCGGCGGCCGCGCGGGCGCTCGCCAGCGTCCGCCCGTCCGATCGTTAGGGCCTCGGCCCAGGCTCCCATCGTAACGGAGAAGGCCAGGCGCGCTCAGAAGCGCCGCAACAGCCGTTCCAGATACTGCAGCTCGATCTCCGGCCGGCGGCGGTCGCCGGACCGGCGATAGAGTTCCTCAAGGATCTCCCGCGTGCGCTGCGCCTCGGCCTGGCTTGGCACCTTGGTCGAATCGCCCGAATCCCAGTCGCCGGGCAGCGGCCGCCCGAATGGATCCTCGCGGTCGGAGCGGGCGCGCGCCGGCCGGTTGGGCTGATTGTTGCCGCGCCCCTCGCCGTCGCCTTCGTTCTCGCCCATCATCTGCTGCATCATCGACTGTGCGCCCTCGCGGAGCTGGTCGAGTGCGTTGGTCTGCGGCCCGACCGCATCCCCCGGCTCGCCCTCGCCCAGCGCCCGGCCCGCATCGCGCATCGAGCGTTCGGCGTTGCCGAACGATTGCGGCACATCCATGCCGCCCTCGCCCAGGCGGCGCATCATCTCGCCCAGGCGGCGGCGCAATGCCTCCTGGCGCTCGGCCAGGCCTTCCATGTCTTCGTCGCCTTCCTCACCGCCGCCCTGCTGGCCGCGCTGACCCTGCTGGCCGCGCTGGCCCTGCTGCCCACGCTGCCCGCGCTGGCCCTGCTGGGAACGGCGGAAGGAGCGGTCGAGGAGCTGCTGCTGCTCGCGCATCATCTCGCCCAGTTCCTGCATGCCGCGCTCCATGCCGTCCTGGCCCTGGCGGCGGACGATGCGGCCGTTCTTCAGACTTTCGATCATGTTCTGGAGCTGCGAGAGCAGATCGCGCGCCGCATCGCGCGCGCCGCTGCGCGACATCTCCATGGCCCGGTCCAGCATGCGCTGCAGATCGTCGCGGGTCATGTTCTGATCGCGCGTGAGCGCTTCCGGATCCTCGTCCTCGACCCGCCCCTCGCGCAACGCCTGTTCGATCATCGCCTGCAGGAACTTGTCGAGTGCCTGCTGAAGCTGCTGCATCAGCCGCTCGATCTCCGCATCGGAAGCATTGCGCGCGAGCGCCTCCTGCAGCGCGCGCTGCGCCTCGCGCAACTCGCGTTCGGCCTGCGAGAGCGAGCCATCCTCGACACGCAGGGCCACATCCCAGAGAAGCTGCTGCACATCCGCCGTCGCCGCCTCGCCGCGTTCGAAGATGATGCGCCGTTCTGCCGCGCGCAAGGCCAGGCGCACGGTGACATCCTCGTTATACTCCTCCGGCAGGCCGGCAATGGCGCCGATGGCCAGCCCCACATGATGCCGCTGTTCGGGCGCGATCAGCAGGTTGCGCCGCTGCTCGATGATCGCCCGCGCCACCGGATGGCTGAACTCACGCTCGGGCAGGCGGAAAGTCGTGGGCTCGCTATAGCCGCGCTGGCCGGCAGCATCCTCGGCATAGAGCCGCAGTGTGACTTCGAGACCTGCCCAGGGGTGGGGTGCCAGGTCGTGGAACGAGGTCTCGCCGGCGCTCTTCGGGCTCAGCGCCGGCAGGGTGAGCGGGATATCCAGCGTCTCGGCCGAGCCCTGCCGCGTGATCGCCATACCGACTTTGACCAGGCCGTAATCATCGGACGCCTTGTAGGTGATCTTGAGCGCGGCGCGCGGCGTCCCTTCCGGCGGTTCGGCCAGCGCGATCACGGGCGGCAGGTCGGGCACGATTTCGATCAGCCAACTCGCGAGTGTGGCGCGGCCCTGCTCCACCGCCAGCCGGCCGCCGGTGCGGACCTCGCGGCTGAGCTGGTGGTTCTGGGCATCGACCGGAGTGAAGTCGAGCCGCTCCTCGCCAAGCAGCAGCTGGGGCGCCACCTTGCCGCCCTGCACGCGGGCGAGCAGCGTACTGCCGACGGGAACGCGGAAGGGCCGCTCGCTCGCGATCGGCCCTTCCTCGCGCGTCAGGAAAATCGGCGGCAGCCCAGTATAGGCGGGCGGGGAAAGCCAGGCATCGAGGCTCGGCGCGCGGGCCGCCCGGGCGGAGAAATCCGGCAGCAGGGCATCGGCGAGACGGCGCGGCGTCTGTTCGAGTGACGAGGCGAAGGCCACCACCAGCAGCAGGCCGACCGCAAAACGCAGGGCATGCGGGTCGCGGCGTGCCATGCCCGGACTTGGCAGGCCGACGCGCAGGCGCGAGATCGCCGCCTCGATGCGCCGGCGATGTTCGGCCCAGAGGCGCCGGGTCGCGGGGTCGCCGGAGCCGCCGGCAAGCTGGTCGTCGAGGGTGGTGAGCGGGCGGTGCGGAAAGCCGCTTTGCAGTTCGAGCCGGCGGCGTGCCTCCTCTAATCCCGGCCAGCGCAGGCGGCTGATGCCGCGCGCCAGGCTCCACAGCAGGGCCAGCGCGAACAGGCCAAGCAGGGCGGCATGCAGCCAGGGCCCGATCGGGCGCCAGAGTTCCGTCAGGGCGAAGATGGCGAAAAGGGCTAGCACGCAGAGCGGGGGCAGCAGTGCCGGCCACAGCCGCTCCCAGAAGATGGCCGCGCGCGCCTCCAGAAGCTTCCGGCCGTAGGAAGCCGCCGGCCCCCGGGAGGGCGCGCCGGCGCTCACGCGCTGCCCCGATTCTGCCCCGGAAGCTGCCAGTCCGGCAACCGGTCGAGGCCGATCAGTTCGGCATAATCCTGACGGGGCCGGATCACCGCATGCGCGCCGCCCCGGATCAGCACCTCGGGCACAAGCAGCCGGGTATTGTAAGTGGAGGCCATCACCGCTCCATAAGCGCCTGAAGTAAGTATGGCGACCCTGTCGCCGGCGGCAAGAGGAGCAGTTTCCCGCCCGCGTGCGAGGATATCCCCGCTTTCACAGACCGGGCCGACGAAATCCGCGACAATCCGCGCGGTACCTGGCTGCGGCTG